>JAJDNH010000128.1 GCA_022340775.1 Acidobacteriota bacterium | reverse complement strand
CTCCTGCGCCCTCCAGCTCCGAGCGCACCTCGTTATCCCCGCACTTGCTGCCACCCCCGGCTGATGCCACCTACCAACTTGTCACCACCTTGCGGACAATCTCCCGCGTAAGGGGCTAATTACTTAGTAACTTAATCACTGGGCGGGCGGGGGAAGCGTTTCCCGTTTCCCGTCTCTCGTTTCCCTCGCTGGGTGGGGGTCTACCTGACCCATCCCAGAGCGCGCTCTTCCTCGCCGTCCATGACGACGTGGAAGAGGCGCCCGCCGGCGGCTTCGGGCACGTGGATGAGGCGCACCACGCCCTCCATGTCGGCAAACTGCGGGAGCACCAGGCCGAGCGAGTTCTCGGCATCATCGAAGAAGGCCTCATTCCAGAGAACCTCCGGATCGTCCGGGTACAGCGGCAGGTAGAAGATGGACGACTCGACGAGGTCCTGGAAGAAGTGAGTGCCGAACGACACATCAGGCAGGTAGGACCCCCGCTGCCTGGCGATCTCGACCAGCAGCGAGGTGTGACAGATATCCGCGTACGTCACGGGCACGCCAAGACGAATGTCGCCGCGGCTACCCCAGCGGCCGGGCCCCATGAGAATGAAACGGCGCTCGGGAAGCGCAGTGTTGAGCGCTCCCACCGCATCCGCCACCCGGCGCATCGCCGCCTCCGATGGCAAGCTCTCGTAGTCCCGCGGGTCGACCAGGACGATCCACTCGAGGTCGCGAAGCTGGCCCGTCTGAACGTACCGGTTGGCGCTGAAAAGCTGATCTGCGCGGCTGACGTCGCGCGGGACCGCCACCCGCCGCGTCGCCAGGCTGTGGCTCAGCGCCCGGCACTGGAGCAGGTAGAGGTCGCCGCCATCGTGGGCGAACTCGACGTCCACCGGTTCCCCCAGCCCCTCCTCGAGGACGTCGAGCATCCTCTTGAGCTCGGCGGCAAAGCCCGAACGGAGCAGACCGTCGCAGGTGATCACGAGCTCGTCGGGCTCGAACTGCGCCATGACCCCGATCATGGGCAACACCTGGCGGTCTCTGTATATGGAGAACACCTTGGCGGTCATCGGCAGCTGCCGGCCGACGCGAGTCATCAGATCGACCAGGGGCACCGAGTCGAACTGGCCGGCGCGCTGGTCGACAACGTCGACCGTGTGCTGGGAGTACCGGTAGATCTCCTCGGGCTGCTGTGTGGCCCGCAAGGTCGGCTGCTCGAGAGCGACCAGCACCGGGTAGTCGTCGCCGGTGCGGTCGACTGCCCGCGTCCCGAGGCCGACCACGATTCGCGCCATTCCGTCGGTACGCCGGATCCTCGAAGCCCAGCGCATCTCGCAGCGCGAGAAGGCGACACCGGCGAAGACCGGAAGCACGATTCCAGCGACCTCGGGTCCGACGACCTCTTGAATCAGGATCCCCATCAGCTCCTGGAAGTCGAGCAGCCCCCGTTCCCGCCGGTACTCGATCGGGTCAGGGCCGAAGATCGAGGCGTAGATCTCGGAGATGGCGCTCTCGAGCATCTCGAGACGCTGCTCGTCGGTACCCTTGTTGGAGATGAACAGGCTCTTGTACTTGCCCGAGAAGGCGTGCCCGATGCGGTCCTCCAGCAGGCTCGAGGACCGAACCACAAGGGGCCGGTCCCGGACCTGGTCGAGCACGGCCTTGAGGCCTTCGTGCAGGGTCGGCGGGAACTCGCCGCTCTTGAACAGCCGCTGCACCAGCGGGTACTCGTCGCGAACCTCCTCGCGCGGGCGGTACTTGACGTTGATGAGCTCCTCGAGCCCGTTGTGCTCGATGAACTCGAGGATTCCGTTGGCCGGCACGAAGAACGAGTTGGGCACGCGGAACTGGCCGGAGAAGCGCTCCTCGCGCTGCGCCCTGTAGAGGATTGCGGAGGCCAGGATGAGGCCAGCAGCCTTGCCCCCCAGCCGACCCTGGTTGCCGGCCGTCACAACCGTATGGTCGAGCACCTCGGCGAAGTCGCTGACGCGGATGAACTGTTTGGCGACCGAGATGAAGTCGAGCTGGTCGGTCAGCAGCCGTCGCGCCAGTGAGGCCCGGGTCCCGATCACATCCTCGCGCGACTCGACGCCCTCTCCGGGCGCAAAGTCGAGGAACTCGCGGATCTTCGCGCGCAGGTCGACCAGCGGCGACTCGAAGTCCTCGGCGAGGCGCGAGACCTCGTACGCCAGGTGGCGCTTTTCGGTAATCCTGATTGCGGCCGAGATCTGCTCCGGGCTCAGGTGACGCTCCGCATGCTGCAGCGCGAGGTCGTACAGGGTCGCGCTCGAGCCTCCCGGCATCTGCCGCAGCGGCCGGTTCGGATCATCCCGATGGCGGACGACGCCCAGCCGGAGGAGTGCCGCCACCTCGTCGTCGAGCGCATCGAGATCGAGCAGACCCTGCCGGTGCATGTCGACCAGGAGCTTGCGGCAGACACGCTGGGCGAGCTCCGGCCGCCGGCGCTTGAGATCGTCGAACTGCTCTCGCCAATCCGTCTCGGTCACACCATACCTGTCCGCGGGCCCCGCGGGCCCCGCCCCCTCACGCCCGCATGTTACCCGGACCAGTCACCTGCGAGCTACTTCGTGGGCACTGGCGTTGCCGTCGCCACCGGGGTCGGCGTCGGCAGCGTGCTCAGCTCGTCGAGGTTGCCGAGCAGCTGACCGACCTTGAACTCCTCTACGCTCATCACTGTCGGACGCGCGTCGACCGCCACCAGTGCTCTGCCGCCGGCCGCCAGCGGCGGGTAGAACGTGTACGTCACCTGCTGGGTCTTGGCGTTCTTCTCGTCCTTGGCCTCGTCGCTACCGGCCGACAGGGTGAGTGTGATGTGGCCACGCTCCGCCATCGCCGGCTTGACGAGGTCGAACGCCTCCGCCTCGAGGCCGGACAGCTTCGACAGTCGCCCGAGCGCTGCGGTCGAGTTGGCATCCTTGCCGTCGGCCAGCTTCCACTTCCCATCCTCGAACTTAAGATCGACTTTCTTCTTGCCGCTGACGAACAATGCCTCCTTGACGTCCCAGGCATCGAACGGGTAGACCTTCTTTGACCGCCACAGCACGGGAGCCTTGCCCAGCCCCACTTCGGCCTGATCGCTGACCCAGAACAGGTCCTTGCCATCGCGCCGGCAGGCCACGCGCTTCTTGCCGTCGACCTCCTTGACCTTGCCGAAGGCGAGCTCGACTGCGCCCTCGCCGTCGGTCCGCACCAGGGTCACGTCGTAACGAGGATGGTCAAGGCCGAGCTTGGCGAGGTCGCTGCCGGTATCCAGGAACTGCTGCACCCTGATCTCGTTGAGGTCGGAGATCACGTTCCGGATCTGATCGCGGTCGGCGAGGTCCTTGACCGGCTCCAGCAGCTCCCAGTGCTCACCTTTGCGGACCGCCTGCACCCCCCCGGTCGGTCGCTTGACCTCCAGCGACGCCACCTGGTCGGAAAACAGGTTGACCACCCGGTGCGACCGCCAGGCGCCCAGGTCCTTGTCGAGGTCGGAGGTGAAGTATCCGCTACAGAGCAGGATGCGGCCGTCACCGATGCTCACCGCCCGGTTGGACCCGAGGGCCGTCTTGCCGCCGACATCGAGCCTGGCCGTCGAGCCGTCCTTGGCCTTGATCACGACCGACATCTCCGGCTTGTCGAGCTCGTACTCTGCCGGCTTGACCACGCCCGGGGCGAGTGCGCGCTCGACCTTGAGGTTCGTGAGCGCGGTCAGCAGCGAGCCGACCGCGGAGTCGTCGGCTGCGGCCTCGATCGGCTTGAGCAGGCTCCAGTGATCGTCCTTCTTCTCAAGCTGGAAGCTCCCGTGGCTGTTGGTGATGTCAAGGCCAACAACATCGTCCTGCTTGAGGTTCGCGAGCACCTTGTCCGCGCGTTCCTTGACCTGCTCACTGGTCGGGAGGTGCCGCTCGTAGATGAAGATAAATGCCCCCACGGCGATGACCACCAGGGCGAGGGCGAGGAGACGTCCGCTGCGCATTGCGACCTCCTAGTGCCGGCGCCGCCGCCACACGAACACGCCGATGATGATGACAAGACCGGGCATGCCGATGAGAGTGATGAGGAGGATCGTCCGCAGCTGCTGACTCGACAGGAACAGACTCACCTGCTCGACCGCACGCGGCGGGATGCCGATCGACTGTTCCCTCTTGGCAAGCCAGTTGAAGCTGTTGAGGGCGAGCGTCAGGTTGCCGGCGTTGGAGATCTGGCCGTCGGTCAGGAAATCGGAGTCACCGAACGCCACCAGACGGAAGCCGTCGTTCTTCTCGGCGCCGGCCTTGGCGCCCTGGGCCGGCTGGCCCCCTCTGCCCTGGACCGCCACCGCAACCGCAACCGGACCGGCGATGTCGTTGGCGTCCTTGGCCACCGGCTTGCCGGCCAACAGCTGTTTGAGGTTGGTCTCCCCCCAGCCGTCGGCCGTTGTCTTGACGAGCTCGGTGGCGGTCCAACCCTTGCCGGGCACCGCCTTGAGCGAGCGCGTCACCGGGAACAGCACTGCCATTCCCTGCAGGCCGTCCGTGATCGGGTGCGAGGTGAAGTCCGTCAGGTAGACCGCCGACAGATCGAAGAACGGCAGCCGGCGGGAAGGATCGACTACCAAGTCGTCATCGACCTGCACACCGTGTTGGGCGAGAAAGCCCTCGAGCCGTGTCGAGGTCATGTGCCCGTCACGCTGGATGAGCGGGTCGAGGCACACCAGCAGGCGGCCGCCGCCATCCAGGTACTTGCCGAGAACCGTGAGCTCGTTCTCGGCGTACGGCGCGGTCGGCCCGATGATGGCGAGAACGTCCGCGTCCTTTGGTACCGAGCCGGACAGCAGGGACGTGTCAGCGACCTGCATGTCCTCGCGCTTGATCGCCTGGTCGAGGTCTGCCAGCGAGCGCCCGCGCGCGCCGGCGGCGATCGAGGCCTCGCCGTGGCCGGTAACGAAGTACACCTTCGGCACGTGTGGCGACACCAGCGACAAGATCGCAGCCGTGAACTGCTCCTCGCCCTTGAACGCCTTCAGCTTGGGCGCCCCTCCCATCTGCATCCCGGAGTAGTCATAGTCGGCCATCTGGTCGGAGGTGACGTACTTGGTGCGGTCGCCAACTGCGAACACCACCGTGTTGGCGACCGAAATCTTGAACTGCTGCGCCAGCTGCCGGGTCTTGAGCGGCTCCTTGTCCGGGTCGATGTACTCGACATGGATCTTCGGAGAGGCCGACGCGTAGCGTCCGAGCAACTCGTGCACCTGCTCGTAGAGCTTGGACGACGGCGTCATGAAGACCACCACCCGGACGTCGTCCTTGAGGTCCTTGACGATGTTGAGAGACTTCTGCGACAGCGTGTAGAGGTGGGATCCCGTCCAGTCGAACCGCTTCCAGTGGCGGGCGCCGAGCCAGTTAACCATCACTGCCAGCGCGAGCACCAGAAGGACGCCGACGATCCCGGTCGCCGTGTAGCGAACTGCCTGCTTCCTCACCTCGTCACCTCCACTTCTTCACTTCGAGCGACTTGACCGCCAGGAACAGGAACATGATGCCCACCGACAGCTCGTACACGATGTGCCTCGTGTCGACGATCCCACGGGCGAAGTCATCCATCTGGGACCACAGGTTCATGTAGCCGAACACGTCCCGGAGCGCCGACGAGGAGACCAGAAGCTGCTGCAGCAGCCCGACCGAGAAAAGCAGCACGATCGCCGCGAAGGCCAGAACCGCGGCGATGAGCTGGTTGTTGGTCAGCGTCGAGGCGAAGGTCCCGACGCCCAGGAACAGAATCCCCAGGAGCAGGACCCCAAGGTAGCCCGAGGCGACCGGACCGAGGTCGATCGCCGTGTGCTGCTTGAGGATCACGATGTAGATCAGCGTCGGCAGCCAGAGCACGATGTAGAATGCGAGCGCAGCCAGAAACTTGCCCAGGATCACCTGGCCCTCGGTGACAGGCGCGGTGAGCAGGGGCTCGATGGTGCCCGAGCGGCGCTCCTCTGCGATCAGCCGCATGGTGATCACCGGCACCACGAACAGCAGGAACAGCCAGAAGAAGATCGTCCCGCCGAAGAACAGCCGCAGCGGCGTCATCGCCTGGGTGCGCGGATCGTTGAGGAACGACACGATCAGGTAGAAAATGTAGCCCTGAAGCAGTAGGAATGCCGTCAGGACCATATAGGCGAGCGGCGAGGAGAAGTAAGCGATCAGCTCGCGCCGCACCAGTGCCGTGACCTTGCGCATCTCACACCTCCTCGAGAGCTTCGGCCGGCACGGGGCGGGCCGTTTCGTCGCGGGTCGTCAGGCGAACGAAGACGTCCTCGAGCGACGCGCGCTCCGGCGCGAGCTCGGTGAGCACCCAGCCACCATCGACGGCGAGGCGGAAGATCGCCTCCCGCGGGTCGCTCGTGCTCTCGTGCTCGACGCGGTAGCGGCCCCCACCGTCGTGCGCGACGCCGGTCACGCCCGGCAGGGTACCGAGTGGCTCTGTCGCACCGCCGTCGGCCCCTCGGAGCTCGACTCGCAGCACCGGGTTGCCGACCAGCTGGTTGCGCAGCTCATCGGGAGCACCGTCGGCAACGATGGCGCCGCGGTCGATGATCAGCACCCGCTCGCACACCTGCTCGACCTCGGGCAGTATGTGTGTCGACAGGATGACAGTGTGCTCGCGGCCGAGCTCGGAGATCAGCTCGCGGATCTTGATGATCTGGTTGGGATCGAGGCCGACGGTTGGCTCGTCCAGGATCAACACCGGCGGCCGGTGGATCAGCGCCCCCGCGAGCCCGACCCGCTGCCGGTAGCCCTTGGACAGCGTCCCGACGACCTGGCGACGCACATCGCCCAGCATGCAGCGGTCGATCACGTACTCGGAGTTGGCTCCGATCTCCGAGCGCGGAACACCTTCAATGTCGGCCCGGAACCGCAGGTACTCCTCGACTCGCATCTCCGGATACAGGGGGACGTTCTCCGGCAGGTATCCAACCTGGCGGCGCAGAGCCACGGGGTCGGTGTCGAGATCGATCCCGGCGACAACCACCCGTCCCGCGGTCGGCGGCAGGAACGCCGTGATCATGCGCATGGTGGTCGTCTTGCCGGCGCCGTTTGGGCCGAGAAAACCCAGTACCTGACCTTCGGGCACGAAGAAGGAGATGTCGTCCACCACCGGGGTGTCGACATACGTCTTGCTGAGATGCTCAACCTCGATCATGCACTCACCTCCCGTGAGATCGGCCGCTCGGGGCCAGCCGCGGACACACTTCCGCTCTCGATACCGAGTGATCACGCGGCTCCCCTGCGCCGAATAGCAAGATCCCTGCCGGTTTCCATCCAAGGGCGGGCCGCGACGGCCGCCCGGCATTGCGCAGATTCGGCACTCCCGGGCCGATCCGGCACCTAACCCGCATTCGTCACTCGCAATCTATTGCGACCGCCGATACGAAAACCCACTCTGCTCTTCGCGTCTCGGAGTTCCCAAACACCGGCAGGGAGGTTACGACGACTCTCCCAGCGGCGTCACGATGAACATGAAGGTCGTCGAACCGAGTGAGAACTCCCCCTGATTGGCCAGTGTCGCGCGCTCGATCCTCTGGCCTCCGACAAAGGTGCCGTTCGTCGAGCCGAGGTCCACAACCGTTGCCTCTTCGTCGCGCACCTCGAGCATCGCGTGCCGGCGGGAGACCTCCGAGTCCTTGAGCTGAACATCCATGTTGGCGCCGCGTCCGAGATACAGGCGAGGCTTGCCGATCGGAAACACGCTCCCGGCCTGGGTGCCGGCGATCACCGCCAGCGACAGCCTGACGTCGTCGGGCAACGGCGGAAGCGGCGGCAGCTCGGGCGGCTCGGGCTCGGCGGGCAACGCATCCAAGCCGGGGAGCTTCGCTGCTATCGTTGCGCGCTGCCGGTCGTCGATGTTGGTCACGTCGGCATCGTCACCCGAGGGCCTTTTGACCTCGAACACACTGCCGCACTTGGGACACTTGAGACGCTTGGCGTCGGCGGCGCCAAAACGCGCCGTTTCATACCGGTACTGGGTCTGACAGTGCGGACACGTAACCGTCACTCCGACCTCCCTCTCGAGCGACTGCTCCGCCAATGGTAGCATCATCGGCGGCTGGGACTCTATCTCTGAGGCTTGATTCCACGTCGGAAGGGACACAAGGCCGCTTCCTCTGGAACCCAGGCGACAGCACTCTCTCGGTGGGCGGGTGGGCCCTCCTCACCCCCTCACTTGCTCACCTTCTCACTTCCTGTCTCCGGAGTCGGTGTCGGCGCCGGCAGCGCCGTCCACCGGTCGATCCAGTCCAGCACCACGTGGTGCCACTGGATCGAGTTCTGGGGCTTGAGCACCCAGTGGCTCTCGTCCGGGAAGTAGAGCAGCCGCGACGGCACACCGAGCCGCTGCAGGGCGTTGAAGGTCGCCAGGCCCTGCGTGTCGGCAACCCGGTAGTCGTGGGCGCCATGAATGACCAGCTCCGGCGTCTTCCAGTTCTTGACGAACCGCACCGGGGAGTCCTTGCGGTACCCCTCCGGGTTGTCCCACGGCGTGCCGCCGTGCTCCCACTCCGGGAACCAGAGCTCCTCGGTGTCGAAGTATGCCATGTACTCGTCCAGGTTCCCGTCGTGACAGACCAGCGCCTTGAAGCGGTCGGTGTGGCCCTGGACCCAGTTGATCATGTAGCCGCCGAAGCTGGCTCCGAGTGCTGCCATGCGGTTGGCGTCGATCCACGGGTGTCGGCGAAGCACATCGTCGAGCCCCTTCATGAGGTCCTCATACGGTGCCCCGCCCCAGTCGCCGTTGATGGCGTCGGTGAACGCCTGGCCGTAACCGGTCGAACCGTGGAAGTCGATCATCACCGTCGCGTAGCCGTGGGCGGCGTAGATCTCCGGGTTCCAGCGGTAGTGGAAGTGATCGTCGAAGCTCCCCTGGGGCCCGCCATGGATCAGGAACGCCAGCGGGTACGTCTGCTGGGGATTGAAGTCCACCGGGTGCAGGAGGTAGCCGAACACCTCGTCGCCGTGGGCGCCGATGAACGAGAACTGCTGGTAGGTCCCGAAGCGGAGCTGCGCCAGGTGGTCGTCGTTGAGGTGCGTCAGGCGCTGCGCCTCGCTACCAGCCTGCGGTAGCAGGTAAAGCTCCGCCGGCGACACCAGGCTGTCCTGGGAGTAGACGAGCTTGCCGTGCCCCAACGGCCGCGGCGAAGTATTGGAGTGGCGGGTCACCAGCGCAACAGCGCGGCCGGTGCCGGCGTCGATGCTGAAGATCGAGTGGTTGCCGACATTGTCTGCAGTGGCAAACAGCGTTCTGCCGTCGGGGGCCCACACCAGGTCCGACGGCGAGCGGTCCCACGACTCGGTCAGGACCTTCCGGGACCCCGCCGGCCAGTCCATGAGCGCGACCCGAAAACGGTCGGACTCGTACCCCGGGCGCTTCATCGCCAGGTAGGCCACGGTCTTGCCGTCGGGGGAGAAGGCCGGCGCGGCATCCCAGGCCGGGTTGTCGGCGGTCAGGTCGCGGGGGGCGGCCGAGCCGTCGGTCGGCACGGCATACAGATCGTAGTTGGTGGACCAGGCGACCTCGGATCCGGTCACTGCCTTGGCGGTGTAGACCAACCATTTCCCGTCGGGAGAGACCGTGTAGTCCTCGCTGCCTCCCCACGGCTTGGTGGGCGAGTTGGAGGCCACCCCTTTCATCAGATCGAGCGCAGAGCCCGCCGGCAAACCGTCAGCGCCGAGAGGAATGCGCAGGATGTGGTTGAAGGTCCCGTCCTCCCAGGTGTCCCAGTGGCGCACGAACAGGTGATCGTAGATCATGCCTGAAGCCTTCTCTGTGCGCTTCTCAGCCCGCCGCTGGGCGGTGCAGGGCACCGAATCCTCGCAGTCGGGGAAGATCGCCGCCGACACGAACAGCGCGCCTTTCGTCGGACCGACGGTCAGGTTGTCGACATCGACCGGCAGGTTCGTCACCTGCTGCGCCTCGCCGCCCGAGAACGACAGCCGCCAAACCTGGGCTGAACCCGAGCGAGTGGACAGGAAGTAGAGCGTCCCGTCACCGCGCCAGCGCGGGTTCCAGTCGGCGGCGGCGTTGGTGGTGAGCCGGCGCGCATGGGAACCGTCGGTGCCCACGACCCAGATGTCCGATCGGCCGTGGTTGGCCACGAGGTCCATCGTGGTCACCACGAACGCCACCCGGGTGCCGTCAGGAGACGGCTGCGGGTCCGACACCCTTTTCATCGCCACCATGTCTTCGACCGCGAAGGGATGGCTGGCAGCGGCGGCGAGCGCCGCCGGGAAAATCACGGTTCCGATAACGAGGGTCTGCAAGATGCGGCGCATGGAGTCCTCCCCGCCCGCCGACACGGGCCGCATCATCGTACCGCATCGCGCGCCGCCGCCCTCCCCACCTCTGCCGGTCTCCGACAATTGCCCTCGAGCACGCATCATGGGTACCATGCACAGGATGTTCACCTTCAATGAGACCGACCCCGCCGGCCCGATCGCGATTCCGCAGAGCTCTCACTCGTGGCTGGCATGGCAGATTGCAGATCACTGGGGCAACCGCCGCTTCCCGCGACCCGCCCCGCGTGCCGAGGTCCTAGCCGCGGTACTGCTGCACGACACCGGGTGGACGAGCTTCGATCGCAGGCCGCGGCTCGACGAGGAAGGGCGGCCGCGCACCTTCGACCGCATGGAGGTCGGCCCACACCTCGACATCTGGTCGGACTCGGTGGCACGCGCGGCCCAGGTAGCGCGCTACGCCGGCATCCTGGTGGCCGACCACTTCCACTCGCTGGCTGGGCTCAAGGAGGCGGATGCGACCGGGCGCGGCGACGAGGCAGCGACGGAGCAAGTCCACGCCTTCCGCAGCGCCATGAGCGAGCAGTCCGCAACCTGGCGTCAAGAGCTGGCCGGGGACCCCCGCTTCCAGGGACGCCTCGACGGCCCCGGCCTCGAGGTCAACCGCCGCATCCTGGCGGCCTGTGACATGATCGCTGTCCACCTGTGCGCCGGCCTCGAGGGGCGGTTCGCCGCCCATGTCCTCGGTGCCGACGGCAAGGTTGAGGAGATCGTCGCCACCAGGCCCTCGGCGACCGTCGTGCGGCTACAGCCCTGGCCCCTGGTTGGGGATCGCCTGTCGATCCACTGCGAGGGGCTTCGTCTCCCGAAGTCCAGGTTCGGCGACGCCGCCGAGCTCGCCGATGCTCTCGACAAGGCCCCCCGGGCCGGCCTCCGCTTCACGCTCGCCCGCCCTTCGACGGTGGGCAAGGCGGCGCGGTAGGCACCAACCGGGTAGACGGAGGTCTTTGTCGCTCCGTCACTCCGTCACTTCGTTCCCGGGCCGGTGGGCGGCACTTCCCACCTCTTCATTTGCCTACCTCCTCACCCCCTTCCTTACGTCTTACTGCACAAACATTTACGATTACCCTGTCTAACGCTGCCCCACGACCCCGTGTGATAAGCTCGCGCCGGCATGGTGCACTTTGGAACCTCCGGATGGCGCGGAATCGTCGGCCGCGAGATCACCTTCCGCAAGGTGCGGGCGGTCACCCAGGCCATCGTCGACGTCCTCAAGGCCACGTCGATCGACCCGGACCTGATCCTGATCGGATATGACACCCGCATGCTGTCCGAGAAGTTCGCCGCCTCGGCCGCACAGCTGATCGCCGGCAACGGTGTCTCGGTCTCGCTGCCTGTGCGCGACATCCCGGCGCCGGTTCTCAGCTCGGCGATCCGCGAACGTGGCGCTGCCGGCGGCATCCTGTTCACGGCGAGCCACAACCCTCCCGAGTACAACGGACTCAAGTTCTACACGCGTGACGGGATCCTCGCCTCGACCGAGCTCACGGACCAGGTCGAGGAACGCTACAACGCCTTCGAGCCCACTTTCGCCGACGTCTACCTGCCGCGGCCGGAGCTTCTCGGCCGCTACGACCCGCGGCCCGTCTATCTCGACCGGCTCCAGGACCTGATCGACTGGGAGGCGATTCGCTCGAGCGGCATCGCGCTAGTCGTCGACCCCCTCTTCGGCAGCAGCCGCGAGTACCTCGATCACATCCTGCTCGAGAACCAGATCTCGGTAACCGTCATCCACAACACGCGCGATCCGTTCTTCGGCGGCTACGCGCCGGAGTGCACCTCCGAGAACCTCACCCGTCTCCGGGACGTCATGCGTCGGACCCACGCCGACCTCGGGCTTTCCACTGACGCCGACGGCGACCGCTTCGGGATTCTCGACCGCGGCGCCCGCCTGAAGGAGTCGAGCCTGTCGCTCGCCCTGGTGCTCGATTACCTGGCACGCCGGCGCGGCTTCTCGGGCAAGGTCGGGCGTACGGTCGCCACCTCGACGCTGATTGACGCGGTGGCTCGGGAGCACGGCCTCGAGGTCATCGAGACCCCGGTTGGCTTCAAGAACTTTGGCCCCATGCTGGTCGACGGCACCCTTGAGTACGCCGCCGAGGAGAGCGCCGGCCTGGCCTGGACGCGCAACCTCCCGGAGCGCGACGGCATCCTCGCCTGTCTCCTGGTCACCGAGATGGTCGCGGTCGAGGGCAAGACCCTCTACGACCTCGCCCAGGAGCTCTACGAGCGCGTCGGCGTCCGTTACTTCCGCCGCGTCCAGGTACCCATCACACACGCCATCGACCGCATCCTCCAACGGCGCCTCGAGCAGGACTGGGCCAAGGTGGACGGCCGCAAGGTCGCGGCAGTCGATCGGCGCGATGGCCTCAAGCTGGCGTTCGAGAGCGGCGGCTGGATCCTCATCCGCCGCGCCGGGACCGAGCCCAAGGTCCGCCTGTACGCCGAAGGAGAGACTCAGGAGGAGATGCGCTACCTCCTCCACCTGGCGCGGAAAATGCTCACCAACTGGAGGCTGTGAGATGTTTGACATCGACTTTGTTCAGGCTCGAGAAGTGCTCGATTCGCGCGGCAACCCGACCGTCGAAGCCGAGGTGATCCTCTCCGGCGGCACCGTGGCACGGGCGCTCGTGCCCTCGGGGGCGTCGACAGGGTCCCGCGAGGCGCTCGAGCTGCGCGACGGGGACTCGGCGCGCTTCGGCGGCAAGGGCGTGCTGCGTGCGGTCGAGCACGTCAATGGCCAGATTGCCGACGCCATCGAGGGCATGGACGCCCGCGACCAGCTCGGCGTCGACCTGGCGATGCTCGAGGCAGACGGCACCGACAACAAGTCCAACCTCGGCGCTAACGCGATCCTCGCGGTGTCGCTGGCGGTCGCCCGTGCGGGTGCCGAGGCTGCAGGCCTACCCTTGTACCAGTACCTCGGGGGCTGCTGCGCGCGCGAGTTGCCGGTACCGATGATGAACGTGCTGAACGGGGGTGTGCACGCCGACAACTCGGTCGACTTCCAGGAGTACATGGTCATGCCGCTGGGGTTCGGCTCGTTTTCCAACGCCCTGCGTGCCGGCGTCGAGGTCTTCCACACCCTGCACAAGGTGCTCAAGGAGCGGCGGCTGGTGAGCGGCGTCGGCGACGAGGGCGGCTTTGCCCCCGACCTGCCGACCAACCGGGCACCGCTTGAGCTGCTGATGGAGGCGATCGAGAAGGCCGGCTACGAGCCCGGCGAGCAGGTCGCACTGGCCATGGACCCCGCCGCCTCCGAGTTCTTTGCGGACGGCGCGTACAACCTCACCGGTGAGGGGCGGACGGGCCTGAGCTCGAACGACATGATCGACATCTACGAGGAACTGGTGAACGACTTCCCCATCGTTTCTCTCGAGGACGGCCTCGCCGAGGGCGACTGGGACGGGTGGAAGCGTTTGACGGAGAGGCTCGGCAGCCGCATCCAGCTGGTCGGCGACGACATCTTCGTCACCAACCCCCAGATCATCAGCCGCGGGATCTCGGAAGGGGTCGCGAACTCGGTGCTCATCAAGCTCAACCAGATCGGGAGCCTGTCCGAGACCGTTGATGCCATCCAGATGGCGCACAAGGCCGGCTACACCACGGTCATATCCCACCGCTCGGGCGAGACCGAGGACACCACCATTGCCCACCTGGCGGTGGGAATGGGCACCGGCCAGATCAAGACCGGCTCCGCCTGTCGCTCCGAGCGCATCGCCAAGTACAACGAGCTCCTGCGGATCGAAGAGGAGCTCGAGGAGGCGGCGCGCTTCCGCGGGCGGGCGGTACTGGCACACGGCGGGCGGTGAAACGGCTGTCTCTGCTGCTCATCGCGATCCTCACCCTCGTGGTGCTGGGGATCCTGTCCGGAATCGTCACCCAGGGGCTCGAGGACGTGGCCCGGGCGCGGCGCGAGCAGCGCATCCTCGAGGAGCGCAAGATCGAGCTCGAGCAGGAGATCGAACGTCTGCAGCAGACCCTCGACAGCCTCCGCACCGACCCCGACGCCGTCGAGTCGTTGGCGCGCCGCGATCTCGGCTGGATACGCCCTGGCGAGCAGGTGATTCTCCTTGCCACACCGACGCCGCCGCCGACTCCGCGTCCCTTGACAGGCCCCACCCCCACACCTATACTGCGTCTCCGCAAGTGACGCGGGGTGGAGCAGTCCGGTAGCTCGTTGGGCTCATAACCCAAAGGTCGCAGGTTCAAATCCTGCCCCCGCAACCAAACGAACAAAACCGCGCTGATGCGCGGTTTTTTCGTTTGGTTGGAACACCTCACCCTCAGGATCAACTCATGGTCGTAGCCATGGGGGTCGCAGGCCCTGCCCTAGCAGGGCCGGAGAGGGGGAAGGCTGGCCTACGACCACTTGATCCTGAGGGTGAGGCCCTCGCGGGTGTGGGCGGGCGGGGGGGAGCGAGTCACCACGCGGCGACCTGTTCCGCTTCACGGAGCGCACG
The DNA here is from genome assembly GCA_022340775.1 of Acidobacteriota bacterium. Classification (GTDB taxonomy): domain Bacteria; phylum Acidobacteriota; class Thermoanaerobaculia; order Thermoanaerobaculales; family Sulfomarinibacteraceae; genus JAJDNH01. The sequence goes on along the minus strand of JAJDNH010000128.1, from coordinate 9,339 downwards.
ATCTCGTGCTCCTCGCCCGTGGCTCCCAACCGTAGAGAGGGCGGAGCACGGCTTACATCCACCCTGCTCGTGAGGTCGGGGCGCTCGCGGGGGTGGGCGGGCGGGTGGGGAGCGAGTAACCACGCGGCTACCTTTCCCGCTCCACGCAGCGCCCACCCTCGTTCGCCTCGCCGATGTTCCCCTGCGTAGAAGGTCGCGGCGATCCTCAACGAGCTTCGGCGCTCAGGATAGAGCAACCCTGCATCCTTCTGGGGAATCCGCTCGTACAATCCCCGGAGGGCTGAGGAGGAGCCGGGCTGTGAAAACCGAACCACGGAGAGACAACCAACCACCAACGCGTCTGGGAATCGTAGTCCTGTGGATGACCGTGCTCGCGGTCATGAGCTGTGGCGGCAGTGATCGAATCGAACCACGGATTCAGCCAAAAGCAGGTGCGAAGGTGGGTGACTTTTCTGTTGAAGCATGTTCTCACGTGGCGCGCGACGTTGAGTATCCGGCGGAGTGCGGCACTCTTGTCGTTCCTGAGAATCGCAACGATGAAAACTCCAAACTGATTGCCCTGCCCGTCAAACGTATACCCGCAGCCAGGCCGTCGGATGCAGAACCGATTTTCTATCTCAACGGTGGGCCTGGAACGTCGAATCTCGACTACAGCCAGGTCGAGTGGTTTCACGATACTCACGACATTGTCCTGGTCGGTTACCGCGGCGTTGATGGTTCGGTCTTTCTTGGTTGCCCCGAAGTCGACGAGGCGATGGCCTCGGGTGTACCGCTCCTCAGTCGAGAGGCCATGAAGGTCCAAGGCGCTGCATATGCGGCATGCGCTGATCGTTTGACAACCGAAGGGGTTGATCTGAGAGGATACACACTCCTCGAGGTCGTCGATGATATCGAAGCGGCGCGCCAGGCCCTGGGATACGACCGCATCGATCTCGAGAGCGCCAGCTATGGGACCCGTCTGGCACAGATCTACGCCTGGCGATATCCCGATCGGGTTCATCGAAACGCCATGGTCGGCGTCAATCCACCGGGATGCTTCTGGTGGGATCCGGCGCTCCTTCAGGAGCAGATTCTCAGGTACTCGAAGCTGTGCGCCGAGGACGCGTACTGCTCTTCACGGACCGACAACCTCGTAGCATCGATGAAGAAAGCTCTTGATGCCATGCCCAAGCGCTGGTTGATCTTCCCGGTCGATCGTGATGCCGTGCTCTTTGCCACGTTTCTTGGTCTGTATTCAACCGATGGTGCGGCCAGGACATTTGACGTCTGGTTGGCAGCAGCCGGGGGTGACTACAGCGGAATGGCTCTGATATCGGTGGCCTTCAATTTCATGATTCCAAAAGGTTTTGCCTGGGGCGATAGCGCCGCCAAGGCCTGCAGCGCAGACTTTGACGTCGATCCATCTGTTGATTATGTCGCTCAGGTCACGCCGGGTCCGTATCTGCTCGGCTCGCCGGGGTCGTTCATGGGATGGATCGCAGCACAATCCTGGCCGGTTCACAAGATTCCCCTGGAATACCGAGAAGTTCAGCCTTCTGACGTTGAGACATTGATGCTGAGCGGAACCTTGGATGTATCGACCCCGGCCGAGAATGCTCGCGACAAGCTGCTTCCGTTGTTTTCGAATGCTGAGCAGGTGGTCTTGGAGAGTTTCGGCCACACAGGTGACTTGCTTTATCACCAACCGGAGGCCACCAGCCATCTGCTCAGGACCTTCTTCGATAGTGGGAAGGTCGATGCCTCTCGCTTCAAGGCGCAGCGCATCAGTTTCAAGCCCCGATGGGGATTCCCGTTGATCGCTAAGCTGCTGGTGGCGGGCGTGGTTCTGGCATTGTTGATCCTCCTCGTCGCGCTTCGATTCGTCTGGCGTTTTGTGAAGGCGAGGCGGTGGGCGCCGACCTCGAGAACCTGATCCTGTCTGACCTTCTCGTTTGGCGAGAGATCTCTGTGCCTCGACCGTCGATCTACCACTGGCGGACCACCAACCAGGGGGAGGTGGATTCCATCGTCGAGGCCGGGAAACGCCAGAGTCGCCGGGATGTCCGGCACCTGCTGACCTTCCAGCCGGAGTATGGAGACGCGGTCGCGGGCTGTCTCCTCCTCCACGACGGACCAGACATCCTCCCTTTGGCCGACGGGGTGGTGGCCACTCCTTGGTGGAATGTCATTTAGGGGGACCTCCGAGGCACGCGGTCGCCGGACAGGAGGGGACATTCTCTGACCGGCAGTGCAGACCGAGCGGCACCACGACTCGACCACCTTTCTTCACGCAGCGTGTCGGTTGACGCCCCGCCACCCCTTGCGCAGGCGCCACGAGCAACCTACCCTCATGCGATGTCCGGCCTGCTTTCGAGCCTGCTTCGCACCAAGCCGCTCGCCGTGCTGCGCACCGAGAGCGAAACCTCCCGTCTGCGCCGCAGCCTCGGCACATGGCACCTCATTGGTCTCGGCCTCGGCGCGATCATCGGTGCAGGCATCTTCGCCACGGTGGGCACTGCGGCGGCGGGCGACGCCGCCAGGCCCGGCGCAGGCCCCGGGATCGTCCTCTCGTTCGTGCTCACGGCAGCGGTGTGCGGCCTCGCCGCCCTGTGCTACGCAGAGCTCGCCGCCATGGTCCCCATCGCGGGCTCGGCCTACACCTACGCCTACGCCGCGCTCGGCGAGCTGGTGGCGTGGATCATCGGCTGGGATCTGATCATCGAGTACGCGATCGGCAACGTGGCGGTGGCAATCTCGTGGTCGGGCTACTTCTCCGAGCTGCTGCGAGGTCTCGGCCTCGAGATACCCCGCTGGATGGCAACCGACCTCCGCACCGCACTGGCGACACCAGAGCTGCTCGCCTCCGCGCCCCACGTGCTCGGCGTCCCGATCGTGTTCAACTTCCCGGCTGCCGCGATCGTGATGCTGATCACTTGGGTGCTGGTCGTGGGAATCCGTGAGTCGGCGCGGCTCAACGCCACCATGGTGATCATCAAGCTGGTGGTGCTCGCATTCTTCGTGGTGGTCGGGGCGGCCTACATCAACCCCGACAACTGGCACCCCTTCCTTCCCAACGGCTGGCACGGGGTGTGGTCCGGCGCCGCCATCGTCTTCTTCGCCTACATCGGGTTCGACGCCGTGTCGACTGCAGCGGAGGAGACCCGGAACCCGGCCGTCGACCTGCCGCGCGGGATCATCGGTTCGCTGATCATCTCGACGGTGGTCTACATCGTCGTGGCGGCGGTGGTCACCGGAATGGTGCCGTGGAACGAGCTCCACACCGCCGAACCGCTCACCGTCGCGCTCAGCCGCCACCACCTGGCGTGGTCGATGGCAATCGTCGCGTTCGGGTCGGTCGCCGCGCACACCGCGGTCCTCCTGGTCTTCCAACTCGGCCAGCCCCGGATCTTCTTCTCGATGGCCCGTGACGGCCTGCTGCCGCCGGTCTTCGCCAAGGTTCATCCACGCTATCGAACCCCCCATGTAACTACGATCCTCGCCGGCGTGGTGGTGGCGGCGCTCGCCGGTTTCGCCAACATCGAGGAGATGGTCGACCTGACCAACATCGGCACCCTGTTCGCGTTTGCCATCGTCTCGGCCGGGGTGATCGTGCTCCGCAGGACGCACCCGGAGGCCGAGCGTCCATTCCGGGTCCCGCTGGTGCCGGTGTTGCCGACGCTGGCGGTCTTCGCCTGCCTGTTCCTCGCCGCCGGCCTGCCGGCGATCACCTGGGGGCGCTTCGGTGCCTGGTTGGTGGTCGGTCTCACGGTCTACCTGCTGTACGGGCGACGCCACTCGAGGCTGGCACGGAGCCGAACCTCCGACAGTAACTGATCCTCTGGGTGGAACCAGTCACAAGGCACCGACTGGCCGACTACCACCGCATGAGTATTGCAAGAGGTTCACATACCACCAGTTACAGCCCAACCGCCTCAGTGGCGAGCTGATCAGCTCGCGGCGCTGGCCTCCTGCTGGATGGTGTACAGGGTCTGGGTGGGGAAGGCGAACTCCAGTCCGGCGGCGTTGAACCGGCGCAGGATCTCGAGGTTGACCCGGGTCTGGGCATCCAGGATGTCGGTACCCTTGGTGATGTAGTAGATGAAGAGGATGTCCAAGGCGAAATCCCCGAAGGCGTCGAAGGCGATCAGCACATTCTCCTCGAGGCCCTCGGCGGTCTCGGCGATTGAGCGCAGGATCGCCATCGCCTCCTCCATGCGCTCCGGTGTGGTGTCGTAGGTGAGCCCGAGGTTGACGACCACCTTGCGCGACGGCTCGGCGCTGATGTTCTCCACCGCGGAGCCGGAGAACGTGCTGTTGGGGATGGTGACCTCGGTGCCGGCAAGCGTCCTCAAGCGGGTGGAACGGATGCCGATCTCGGAGATGGTGCCGTCGAAGCCCGCCACCCTGACCCGGTCGTTGAGGGTGAACGGCCGGTCGGTGAAGATGGTGAACCCGCCGAAGATGTTCGACACCGTGTCCTTGGCCGCCATCGCGAGGGCCAAGCCGCCGATGCCCAGGCCGGCGAGCACCGCGCCCACGTCGTAGCCGGCGTTGTTGAGGGCGACGATGATACCGATCGCCCAGATGGACAGGGTGGTGCCCTTGCGCACGATCGGCAGCAGCTGGTCGTCGAGGTCGTTCTCGGACTTCTCGGCCAGCGGCGCCAGGTAATGGGTGAAGAGCGCGTTCAACAGCCGGGCGATGAGCCAGGTGACGTTCAGGATGACCAGGAACTGGACGCCCTTGCCGATCCAGGTTTCCACGGCTTCAGGCAGCGTGAGGGTGCGCAGGCCGTACCAGATGCCGACCAGGGTGAGAGCGAAGACGATCGGCTCCTCGATCATGTCGAGGACGATGTCGTCGAGCTTGGTCTTGGTGCGCGCAGTGAGGGCCCGGGCGAGGTTCTTGAACACCCAGTACAGGGCCTTGCCCACTACCAGGGCGCCAACGATGATGACCAAGGCGAGCGCCCACCGGCCGACGGTGTTGCCGTAGTAGGTCGTCGACAGGAAGTTGTCCGGCATGGCTTGTCCTCGCTTCCTACCAGATGGCCGCGTTCCTGTGCGGCAGTTTGGTGGTATGCCCGACCTTAGCACGGCCGAAACCCGGTCGAACCGTGGTCATGTGCGGACTCGTTCCGGACCGGCAAAAGGCTACCCGGGCACCGAGCTGCTCGAGGGCGAGAGCGAGGCGCTCTCCGCCTCCAGCTCTCTGCAGCGGCGTCCATCCTCATCGATGTCTCTCGGTGGGCGTGACCGGCCGTGGTTCGGTCCTCCTCTGCCCGCACCGTGCTAGAGTCACCAGGATCCACGGTGCCGAGGAGGTGAACGATGCGGGGATACGGCCCAGACGCTCGAGGTGCCGGGCCGGCCGGGGTTTCTGGCCACCGTTCAGCGCTCTGGGTACTCTCGGTGTGCGGGCTGATCGTTGCCGTCGTCGGCTGCTCGCTCGGCCCAGCGGCTCCGGACCTGGAGCGCTACCGTGACTGCGACATCCTCGTCGTGCTCGTCGACGCGTTGCGCGCCGACCAGCTGGGCTGCTTCGGCGCGGGACGAAACACCTCCCCGAACATCGACGCCGTCGCCTCCGGCGGCGTGAAGTTCGATCGGGCGATCTCTCAATCCACCTTCACCGCCTGCAGCATCGCCTCGTTGTTCACCGGCCTCTACCCGCACCACCACGGTCTGTATTGGGGTAGCCTCGGCAACGGGCAGACACGTTCGGCGCACATGTTGTCGCCCGATTACGAGACTCTGGCCGAGCTCTTGGCGGCGAACGGCTATGCGACCATGAGCTGCTTCCAGAACAGAACGTTGCGGGCGGAGCTCGGCTTCGGCCAGGGGTTTCAGGTATACAAGGAAATCCGGGGCGGGAAGAGCATGGGAAGTCGTCGGATCATCGACACCTACCTCAGATGGCTGGCCGAGCGAACATCGACGGAACCGACGTTCGCGTACCTACACCTGCTCGACCTGCACGAGCCGTACGATCCGCGGCCGCCGTACGAGACGACGTTCCTGCCTGCCGACGCCGCGGCGCCGGCAGCGGACCTGTCGACCCAGAACGGCTGGTTTGCCTGGTCGCACGAGCTCGAACGGGGGGAACGGCAGATCCCGGCGGCGGAGCTCAGGTGGGTCGTCGCCAGGTACGACGGAATCGTCCGCTCGGTGGACAAGGAGATCGGCCGAATGGTCCATCGCTTGAGGGACCTCGGAAGGTACGAGAACACACTGCTCGTGATCACGGCCGACCACGGTGACGGGTTCTTCGAGCACGGCTTCCTGGGCCATTGCAGGACCCCGTACGAGGAGGTGGTCCACGTGCCGCTGATCCTCAAGCTGCCCGGCGGGGATTTCGCCGGGCTGACGGTGCCCCACCAGGTCGAGCTGGTGGACCTGCTGCCGACGCTGGCCGAGATGGCGACGGGCGGGAACGTGGAGCTGCCCGATGGTCTGGACGGGTGCAGCCTCGCTCCGCTACTCGTTTCCGGGTCCCAGAATCCCCTTCCCGGCCAGTGCCGGGAGGCCCTGTCGGAGGTTCTCCTCAAGGGCGAGCATCTGGTCGTCGCCGTCCGTGACGGCAATCTGACCTACTTTGTCGGAGATGGGATCGAACCCGCGCTGTACGACCGCACGACCGATCCCTCTGAAACGGTCAACCTGGTCGGGCGTGGATTGCCTGGCGAGTCCAGGCTGCGACAGCGAGCTCTCGAGGTGATTACAGATAGACAGGTGACTCGGGTGCGACGGCATCCAGTCGACAGTGAAGCCCTCGAGCAGATCCGCGCGTTGGGATACCTCAACTGAGACGCCGGATTGCGCGTCAGAGGTTGGCGGCCAGGCCAGCGTCGGCCGGTGCAGACCGACCGTCACCACGAATCGACCAGCTTCTGAGGTTTCGAATCGTAGCTGGGCAGTCGACCGTAGCCCAGCAACCCGGCCGGGACACATCCGTAGAACCTGAGAAAGTGATACGTGGCACGCGCTTGCTGCCGTGCCTCACCGGAGGCAACAATGTCGCGACGAGCTCTCATTCCGTTGGTTGTTCTGCTCGCCCTAGCGGCCGGCACCGTGGTGGCGCAGGAGCGCCTCACCGTGGAGACCATCCGTAGTCCGCAGTTCAGGAGGGCTTTCACGACCCCTAATCTGCGCTGGCTCAGCGGCGGCAGCGTTCTGCTGTATGACCGGCGGCCGGTGCCGGAGGACCGCACGCTCGAGCGCCTCGACCCGGCCACCGGCGCGCGCCGGCAGGCCGTGGACGCGCGCGCCGCGCTGGCGTCGCTGGCGACCCTCCTCGGCAACGCGGCGAAGCCACCCGACGAACTGGGCTGGCCGGACGACGTGACCGCCGACGGCCGTCACGCCGTGTCGGTGATCGACGGTGACCTCTTCCTTCTCACCCTCGACTCGTCGAGCTACCGGCGTCTTACCGCCACTCCCGCCGCGGAGAAGAACCCGAGGTTCTCACCGGACGGGACACTGCTGTCGTTCGTACGCGACAACGACCTGTGGGTGCTCGACCTCGCCAGCGGGCAGGAGCGCCGGCTCACCCAGGACGGCTCGGACACGGTGCTCAACGGCACTCTGAGCTGGGTGTACTGGGAGGAGATCTTCTACCGCGAGGACACCGCATCCTGGTGGTCGCCGGACGGTGGCGCCATTGCCTTCTTAGCCAGCGACGAGGCGGCGGTGGACGTGTCCGTGTTCCCCGACTTCGAACCGGCCAACCCAGCCCTGCACCGCCAGCGCTACCCCAAGGCGGGCTCGGTCAATCCTACCGTGCGCCTGGGCATCGTCGACGTGGCGGGCGGCGCCGTCACCTGGGCGCAACTGCCACAGCCGAGGCCGGAGTACCTGGTGCGGGTGCAGTGGCTGCCCGACGGCCGTCACCTTGCGCTCGAGACCCTGGATCGCATCCAGCGCCGGCTCGACCTGCTGCTGGTGGACCGCTCGAGCGGCGCCGTGAGGCCGCTGCTCAACGAGACCGCCACAACTTCGATAAACGTCAACGACGACCTGCGCTTCCTCTCGGGCGGTCGGTTCCTGTGGAGCTCCGAGGGCGAGGGGCACGCACGGCTGTACCTCTACGGCGCGGACGGCAGCCTCGTGGGCGCGGTGACGCCGGCCGACCTCACGCTCTACCCCTCCCTCGGGGGCAGCGGCAAGGGCGCCGTGGCGGCGGTGGACGAGGCGGCGGGCCGAGTGTATTTCACCGCCATCGTCACCGCCGACACCGGCTCGCCTGTGGCGCCGCAGCTCTACCGGGTGAGCCTGAAAGGGGGCGAGGCGGAACGGCTGAGCGCGGGCGCCGGCAGCCACCGGGTCGCCTTCGACTCGACGGCGCACCTGTACCTCGACGCCACGTCGGCCGCCGCCGAGCCGCCGAGCCTCGTACTGCGTCGGACCGACGGCAGCTCGGTGGCCATCATCAGCCCCCCGGCGAAGGACGTCGTGGCGCGCTACGGCCTCGTCACCCCCTCGTTCATCGCGGTCACGACCGCCGACGGGGTAGCACTGCCGGTGGCCATCGCCAAGCCCCGCGAGTTCGATTCCGCGGTGCGGCATCCGGTGGTGCTATACGTCTACGGCGGTCCGGCGGCACCGATGGTGCACGACGCCTGGGGCCGTGACACCGGCCTCAACAACCTGTTGCTGGACCAGGGAATCGTCTGGGTGGCTGCCGATCCGCGCTCGGCGACAGGCCGCTCAAAGACCCTCGCGGACGACTGCTACGGCCGGCCCTTGGCGGCCCACGAGGTGTCGGACATCGGCACGGTGGTGGACTGGCTGAAGGCGCAACCGTGGGTGGACCCGGCGCGCATCGGCGTGTGGGGCTGGTCCGGCGGCGGCTCGTTCACGCTGCAGCTGATGACCCACTCCGACGCCTTCAAGGCGGGCATCGCGGTGGCCGCGGTGACCGACTTCCACTACTACGACACGTTCTGGACCGAGCACATGCTGGGCCTGCCCGAGCAGAACCCCGCGGGTTACCGCGTCAGCGCCCCCGCCGAGTTCGCAGATAAGCTGCACGGCCGACTGCTGCTGATGTACGGCACCTTCGACGACAACGTGCATCCGCAGAACTCGTTGCGCTTCGCGCACGAGCTCATCACCGCCGGTACGCCCTTCGAGATGATGGTCTACCCCATGCAAAAGCACGGCATCGTGGCCGACCGCAGCCACGTGTACCGCATGCTGCTGGACTTCTGGAAGCGGAACCTGTAGACGACGCCCAGGGCATGGGTGCCGAAGGCGAGGAGCACGCGCGCCGCGATCGCCACAGCGGTGGAGACCCTGGGTTCGGTGAGGAGCTTGATGTTGAGCTGCTCGCCGAGCTCCACCACTCGTTGGGATACCTGAA
>JAJDNH010000122.1 GCA_022340775.1 Acidobacteriota bacterium | reverse complement strand
CGGTATGGCTGTCTACAACCTGCGGACTCGGGGGTTCGACCTCAGGAAGCTGGGTGCTCGGCCGCTCGCCAAGGCCGACCGGCAACCGCGAGGTCCGACACGCCCGCCTCCATCCGTCCCCGAGGCTCGACCGGCGCGATGACACCTCGATGGGGAGAGCACGGACCGTTGTGGGTTTCTCCGGGAGGTGGGTACGCGCGCTCGGAGGATCTGAGCTACTGCGTTGGCGAGGTGCCAGGGATCTCAAGAGGGGATAGTCTGGTATCACTTGAGCCTGGCTGGTCGCCGTGTAGCGGAGTGCGGGGGCCGGTGAGGTATAGGGGGCTTCAGTGAAGGATACGACGACCTGGTTGCGTGTCAGCTACTGGGTAGGAGCCATCGCCGACGGCGTCGTCGCCCTTGCGATGTTCGCAGAGACGTTCCTCGCCCGGCCGAGCCCATTGACCCACTACATTCCGGAGGTGCCGTATCGATACGCGATGGGTCTTGCCGGCTCGCTGATGCTGGGTTGGACGATCCTGCTCCTCTGGGCAGACCGCAGGCCCGAGGAACGCCGCGGTGTCTTGTTGATCACGAACATCGTCATCCTGGGCCTGATGGCGAGCGGTGTGTTTGCGGTGGCCGCAGGGTTCATGAGCCCCGCTGTCGCGGCGCCGATCCTTGTCTTCCAGGTGTCGTTGATCGCACTCTTCACGTCGAGCTACGTTCGATCGGTGAGACGAAATCAGTAGCACTCAGAACGCCCCGAGAGGAGAGCGATGGGGATAAGCCGCGGAAGGTGGCGCCTGAATGATCAGTGCAGACCTACCCTGAGGTGCCGGGGCGCAGCTCGGCTTGGAACGGAGGAGTGATGGCCGCTCACGTCGTAACCGGCGCCTTCGGGTACTCGGGCAGGTACATCGCCGCCCGGTTGCTGGACGAGGGGCACACCGTCCGCACGGTGACCAACTCGCTGCACCGGAGGAACCCGTTCGGGGGCCGGGTCAAGGCGTTCCCGTTCTCCTGGGAGGAGCCGGACAAGCTGGTCGCCGCCCTCGAGGGGGCCGACGTTCTCCACAACACCTACTGGGTCCGGTTCAACCACCGCGAGTTCACGCACTCGATGGCGGTCGAGAACACGCTGCGCCTGTTCGACGCCGCGCGCCGGGCGGGGGTGCGGCGGGTGGTCCACGTCAGCATCACCAACCCGTCCGAAGACAGCGGGCTCGAGTACTTCAGCGGCAAGGCGCGTCTGGAGCGGGCACTTCTCGAGTCCGGGCTCTCCTACGCGATCCTGAGGCCCGCAGTGCTGTTCGGCAAGGAGGACATCCTGGTCAACAACATCGCGTGGGCGCTCAGGAAGCTGCCGGTGTTCGGCGTGTTCGGGGATGGGCAGTACCGGCTGCAGCCGATTTTCGTCGATGACCTGGCAGAACTGGCGGTAGCCCAGGCGGAGGAACCCGATGACGTGATCATCGACGCGATCGGCCCCGAGACCTTCACCTTTCGTGGCCTGGTCGAGACGGTGGGGGAGATCATTGGCAGGCCCCGCAAGATCATCTCCGTGTCACCCGCCCAGGGCCACGCGGTGTCCAAGGTCATCGGCCGGCTGGTCGGTGACACGTTCCTGACACGCGAGGAGATCGAGGGACTGATGCAAGGCCTGCTGTGGACCGACTCCGAGCCTGCCGGCACCACCAGACTCACCGACTGGGCCCGGGCACACGCGGACGCACTGGGCCGGCGCTACTCGAGCGAGCTGGCGCGGCGCAGGAACCGGGACGAGGAGTACGCGAGGCTCTGAGAGGTGTGCTCCCGGTGTCCGCCCGGCCGTCTTGCCGGGCCGGTCGGAGAGCAGTAGGCTCGGGAGGAGATCGGGGGGGAGCCGTGACGAAGAAGCTCGAAGAGGTCGTCAAGCAATACCGGGTCACGGAGGGACGTTTGTTCCGGCTCAAAGAGGTGGACCCGGACGACAGGGGCGGGCTGAAGATCTCCAAGAAGCAGGCCGGCACCACGCTTCAGGAAGAGTGGATCGCGCGTCTGGCCGAGCTCCAGGAGAAGCTCTACGCCCAGGATCAGTGGTCCGTGCTGCTGATCTTCCAGGCCATGGACGCGGCCGGCAAGGACAGCACCATCAAGCACGTGATGAGCGGGATCAACCCGCAAGGGTGCGACGTCCACTCGTTCAAGGTGCCCTCCGAGGAGGAGCTTGACCACGATTTCCTGTGGCGCACCACCAAGGCGCTGCCGACGCGAGGGAGGATCGGCATCTTCAACCGCTCGTACTACGAAGAGGTGCTGGTTGTCCGCATTCACCCCGACATCCTCGCCCGCCAGAGGATCCCGGAAACGCTCGTCACCCGCAGCATCTGGAAGCAGCGGTTTGAGGACATCAACGCGTTCGAGCGTCACCTCGCCCGCAACGGCACGGTGATCCGCAAGTTCTTCCTTCACGTCTCGCACGAGGAGCAGCGCCGTCGTTTCATGGACCGGTTGGACGAGCCCGAGAAGCACTGGAAGTTCTCCCTTGCCGACATCAAGGAGCGCGAGCGGTGGGACGACTACATGCGGGCCTACGAGGACATGATCCGGCGGACGGCCACGCCGCACGCACCTTGGTACGTCGTTCCGGCCGATCACAAGTGGTTCACGCGCCTGGTCGTGGCGGCGGTGGTAGTGGAGGCGCTCGAGGGGCTCAAGCTGGCCTTCCCGGCGGTGGATGACGACAAGGAAAAGGAGCTCGCCCGGGCCCGCTCGTTGCTTGCCGATGAGGCAAACTAAGCCGTGACTTCACACCATCTTCACGCTTGCGGTCGATGCTGGGCGGGAGAGAAGCGGCTGGAGGGTGATGGTTGGGTTCGGTGCATCAACGAGTTGATCGACGTTCCCGCACGCCGTTCTGTTCACCGCAGCACCTCTCTGGAAGTCGGTGGGAGCGCCGGCCCAGGGGCGTGCGGGTGCACGAGCCGTTGGAGCTGCCGGTGAAGAGCTCTCCCGCTCCTGCTCTGCAAGACGCCGCCGGCGAGGTGACGTTCCCCCTGCTGGTCGCGGCGGTGGACGCCGGGTCGAACGCCATCCGCTTCGTTGTGGCGGAGTTTGCCTCCACACGCGCCTACACGGTCCTGGAGCAGGAACGGGCTCCGGTGCGCCTCGGCCACGGGGTATTCCTGAACGGCCGTCTGTCCGAGAGCGCAATGGACGAGGCTGTATCCGCGTTTGCTCGGTTCGCCGGACGGATGAAAGAGCTGGAAGTCTCCTGCTACCGAGCCGTGGCCACCAGCGCCGTGAGGGAGGCACGCAACGGCGAGCTGCTCCTGTCGCGGGTCCGCGAGGAGGCCGGCCTCGAGCTGGAGGCGATCTCCGGGTCGGACGAGGCGCGTCTTGTCCATCTGGCGGTCCGCAGCGTGGTACCGCTCGCCGGCAAGGAGTGGATCCTGGCCGATCTCGGCGGTGGCAGCGTCGAGGTGTCGCTGGTGGACGACGCCGGCATCCTGTGGTGCGAGTCCCACACGATGGGCTCGGTAAGACTGCTCGAGGAGCTGTCGGGGGCAGCGGAGGAGCCGGGCCGCTTTCGCCGCCTGCTGGAGGAGTACACCTCGACTCTGCGGCTGCCCTCTGCCGCGCAGTACGTGCAGCCGGCCGGCTTCATCGCCACCGGCGGCAACATCGAAGCTCTGGCGCGGCTGGCAGGCGTGAACGAGGCTCCCGGGCGGGCGGCGGTTCTGCCTCTGGACATGCTGCGTACGGTCATCGGCACGCTGGCGCGCCTTTCCTTCCGCCAGAGAGTGGAGGAGCTGGGGCTCCGAGAGGACCGCGCGGACGTGATTCTCCCCGCCGCCATGGTGTACGAGCGCCTGGCCGAGCTTGCCGGGGCGAAGGAAATCCTGGTTCCGTTCGTCGGGATCAAGGAGGGGGTGCTGCTCGATGCGGCGGAGGCGTTGACCACGCGGGCTGCTCGGGAAGACCGTCAGATGCACGAGCTGCGCACGGCCTGCTTGGCCCTGGGGCGGCGCTACATGTTCGACGAGAGCCACGCACTCCAGGTGTGCAGACTTGCGTTGTCGCTCTACGACCAGCTGGCGGCGGTCCATGGGATGGGAGAGGAGGAGCGGCGCATCCTCGCCGCCGCGGCGTTGTTGCACGACATCGGCGCCTACATCAGCTACAAGAAGCACCACAAGCACTCTCAGTACCTCATTGCCCACTCCGAGCTCCCGGGGTTGCCGCCGCACGGTATCGACCTGGTGGCCAACGTGGCCCGCTACCACCGCAAAGGCGAGCCGGCCGATCACCACCAGGAGTTCACGGTTCTCAATGCGGAGGACCAGGAGCGGGTGACGAAGCTGGCCGCCATCCTGCGGCTCGCCGATGCGCTGGATCGCGAGCACAGCGAGCATGTCACCGAGGTCAGAGCGGAGGTCGACCGTGACACCCTGCACCTGTGGCTGCAGGGGGAAGGAGATCTGCTCCTGGAGAAGTGGGCCCTGGAGCGGAAATCGCAGCTCTTTCGCAAGGCGTTCCGGCTGTCCGTGAAGGTGCGCAACGGCGTCCGGAGCGGTTGAAGTACCGCGGAGCACTCTGGAGGAGGACACGATGGCGACGAGAAGGACCGTTTCAACGACAAAGGCGGCCGCCGGTACGAGGAAGCCGGCGACGGGCACGCCCGCTGGGGCCAAGAAGCCGGTAGCGGCCAGGGCCTCGGGTGGTGCCAAGAGGCCGACGACACGCACGCCGACCGGTGGTGCCAAGAAACCGGCAGCGGCCACGGCCTCCGGCGGCACCAAGAAGCCGGTGACACGCACGGCGACCGGTGGTACCAGGAAACCGGTAGCGGCAGCGGCCTCGGGCGGCGCCAAGAAGCCGATGACACCCGCGCCAACCGGAGGCGGCGAGAAGCCGGCGCCGGCCACCAAGAGTGGGGCGGCTGCAAAGCCGAAGAAGCCGACCCTCTCTGATCGGGCGGCCGAGACGGCCGAGCGTCTGCAGCAGGTCCGCATCGCGCTCGAGACGACAGTCATGCGCTTCCAGGATCGGGTTGGCGGCGAGCTCGATCGCGTGCGGAAGGAGCTTGCAGGCTCCAAGCCTCCGTCCAAGAAGGTCCTCCGCCGGATCATGAAACGGATCGACGAGGTCAAGCTCAAGCCGGCCAAGGGACGCGTCAAGGACTTCGTCCGCCTCGAGGACCTCGCCGAGGACCTCGCGGATCTCGTGCCTCCCGGGGATACCACCTCGGGCGGCTGACGTGAGCGAAGCCCCGGCAGACGGGGTAGGCCCGTGAGAGCCGCGTTTTTTTCTGACATCCACGGCAACCTGCCGGCGCTGGAGGCGGCGCTTGCCGAGGCCGAACGACGTGACGCGGAGGTAGTGGCTGCGGCCGGTGACCTGGTGGGGGGCGGTCCGTCCCCCGAGCAGGTCGTGCAACTGCTCCGCGAGTGCGGCATTGCGGCCGTGCGCGGCAACGTCGACCGCAAGGTCGTCAGGCTCGCGAAGCGGGACGCTGATGGCAAGAAACAACCGGGGAGCGGGAAGCGGAGCAACTATCTGTGGACCTCCCGGCAGCTCAGCCGCCGCTCGCTGCGATGGCTGCGATCGTTGCCGGAGGAGGAGACGTTGGTGCTCGGAGGAGCGGAGGTCCAGGTCGTGCACGGCTCGCCCCTCGGCGACTCGGACTACGTGTACCCCAGCATCACGCCTGCCGGGCTGGCGGCGAAGCTCGGGGAACGCCGTCCGGCCGTGCTCGTGTGCGGCCACTCTCACGTGCCGTTCGTGCGCAGACTTGGCGGAGTGCTGGTCGTCAACTGCGGCTCTGTGGGCCGCCCCGTCGACGGCGATCCCAGAGGGGCGTTCGCCGTTCTCGAGGTGGACGGTTCGCAGCGGCTGCGCGCGTCGATCGTGCGGTTCGAGTTCCCGGTCGACGCAGTGGTCGGGGAGATCGAGCGTCTCGGTGTTCCCGGTACCGTGGCAGAGGAGTACCGCCGGGGCGTCAAGCACTCCGGCGCATGATGCGGCGCCTGGCCGAGGAACCTCCACGAGAAAGCGCGAGAAGGCGGACGGGTGAAGGGAACGGAGCGGGTGGATGTGACGGTGGAGAGCGGGCTAGTCGGTAGGCGACGCCGACTGCTCCCGGACCTCCTGCCAGAGCGAGGCGAAGGCGCGTGTGGCGCGGGACGACGGTGCAACCGCGAACAGGGGCAGTCGCGCCTCGGCGGCGCGTTCGACAATACTCGACATCGGCACGATCGTGCGCAGGAACCCCTCCGCGCCGCCAGCAAACCGTTCACAGCCCTCCCGGTGCAGGCGGCGGCGGCGGTCCACCATGGACAGAAACGGCAGCACACGCACAGCCTTGCTTCGTGTCTGGGCGATGAACCTCCGCGTTTGTTCCAGGGTACGCAGCGAGAGGGCGGACGGGATCACCGGCACTAGGAGGTCATCGGCGGCGTGCAGCACCGCCTCGGACACCAGGGTGACACTCGGCGCGCAGTCGAGGACGACCCAGTCGTAGTGCCCGTCGAGGGGCGTCAGCTTGACCGCGAGGCGACGAGACGGGCTCTTGCGGGCGTTCAGCTCGAGCTCCAGAGTCCGGTACGTCAGGTCCGAGGGAAGAAGGTCGAGGTTCGGGACGTCGGTGGCGCGCACCATCCGCCGGAGCTCCACCGAGCGCCGTGCCAGCCTGCGCGGGGACGCCTTTCGGCGCGGCGACACGCGCAGGAGGAAGCTCGCTCCGCCCTGGGGATCGAGGTCCCAAAGCAGCGCCCGCGCGCCTTCCCGTGCCGCCAGGGCGGCGAGGTTGACGGCCGCCGTGGTCTTGCCGACTCCGCCCTTGATGGACCAGACGGCGATGACTCTCATCGGGCCCGCTCCCCGGCCCCGCCGAGGCGGGCCACTGCCTTGCGAACGCTCTTGTCGGAGAAGGTGGCGAAGCGCCGGGCGAAGTCATGGTGATGCTGCTCCTGCCGGGTCTCGAGAAAGGCAGAAAGGCGCCCCATCGCCAGCAGGGTGTCGGCGCCGGTTCCGTTGTCGGTCAACAGCTCCCGGCCGACCTCCTGCAGGCGAAGCTGCTGCACGTGCAGGTCATGATACGCGCCAAGGGTGTCCTGGATGGCCTTGAGCTCCCGAACCAGCGGCCGCGCAGCCGACTTTCCCAGCGCGCTGGCGAAGAACTCCAGCAGGTAGCGGAGCTTCTTGGCATCGATCCGCAGGCGGTGCATACCTTCCGCCGGCGGCTGCGGACCCATTCCCTGGGCACGGTTGAGGAACCGACCGTAAGCCCTCTGGATGTGGTCGGCCGCCACACTGCGGACAGGAAGCGTCGCGGTGGCGGTGTCGGCGCACAGGCGGTCGCTGTCGAGGAAGGCGTCCCACCGTTTGATGAAGCCGGAAAAGCGGCGCGAGCGCAGGTCGGCTGCGAGCTCGCGGTGGGATTGCGCGCGCATGTGGTGCAGCCGGTCCGCGAGTGGCTGCAGCGCCGCGGCCGTGTCCGGTGCCAGTTCTTTCCGGTAGCCCTCGACGTTGAGCTGGAACACGTCCAGGTCGCGACACGGGCCCGTCGCGTTCCCGAGCCAGCGGAGCTCCTCGACGTAGGGTGCCGCAGCTTCGGGGTCGAGGACGGCCTTGAGCTGACCGAGCGCGGCGCGGGTCCGTCGCACCGCCACCCGCAGGTCGTGGAGGAACTCCGTATCGAGGTCCTCGACGGCACCGTCCACGTTGGCGCGCAGCGTATCGGCCAGGCGGCGCAAGACCGCGCGTGCCGCCTCCCCGGCCGGTGTTTCGGGTTTCAGCTCGAGGTCGATCCTGGAGGAGTAGTCGCCGGGTCGCCGACCGTGCTCGGCGGCGGCCAGCGCCAGCTCCGACTCCCCGGCCGGCGTGACGCTCTCGAGAGCGAGCAAACGGCGGTGGACCGCCTCGCCCGCCCGCTCGTAGCCCGTGAGCACCTCGGTGCGAAGCCGGATCGCAGTGCAGCCGGACCGTTCCTCCCACCAGACAAGAGCGACGGTCTTGCGCTGGCCGTCGAGCACCCGTACGAGCCGCTGACGCAGAGCGACCCTTCCCATCGGCAGGAGGGCGCGCATCTCGAGAATGGGCGCCAGGTCCCGGCGGATGGGCCCGGCGGGCAGGTCCGAGGCGAAGCGGACCGTGCCGGCAACGGGCGCGGTCACGGGGGACATGGCTCCGGGATGCCAGTGCAGGCTTTGACGCCCCCCGCTCTCCTCCAGGACGAGCCGTCCACCCGACCCCCACACCCGCCAGTCGAAGCTGTCGAGGTAGGTCCGCTGCAGCTGCACGGCTCGGCCGACCGCTACCTCGCCTTCAGGCTGGAGGGCGGCGGCCAGGCGTTCCGGTGGCAACGGCGCTTCGAGTGCGAGAACGCGCCTGTTCGTTTCCCGGTCCCCGGTGTCGCTGGTCATTGTCTGAGTCGTCCGCAGCTTCAACCTGCTATTGTAGGGAGTTCGAGGGGGAAACACCAAACCGTGGAGCGACGTGTCTTCCCCGCCGGGAGGCGGCAGCCTCCGCCGGGACCGCGGCGACCGGACCAGGGAGCACCGGAGCTGAAAGCGTGAGCAAGAAGACCGAGACAGCCATCACCGCCACCGACCACGGGGCTTTCATCAATCGAGAGCTCTCCTGGCTGGCGTTCGCCCGGCGCGTGCTCGCGCTGGCCGAGGATCACGAGGTTCCCCTGTTGGAAAGGGTGAAGTTCCTCGGGATCATGGGGAGTCTCCACGACGAGTTCTTCATGAAACGCATCGGCGGGCTGAAGCGACAGATACGACGCGGCGTCGAGAAGCGCTCGATCGACGGCCTGACCCCGGGGGAGGAGCTGGCGGCCTGCCGCTCCGAGATCCTCATCCAGGTGGAGGCCCTGTCCCGCATCATTCAGGATGACATCCGCCCGGCTCTGGCAGCCGCGGGGCTTCCCATCCTCGCCTACGAGGACCTCGGCAAGAAGCAGCGCGCTGAGGTCACCGAGAGCTTTAAGCGGTCCGTTCTGCCGATCCTTACGCCCCTTGCCGTGGACGCCGAGCACCCGTTCCCCTTCATCTCCGGTCTCGGGCTGAACCTCGCCGTGTCGCTATCGGAGAAGAAAGGCGTGCGCTTCGTCCGTATCAAGGTGCCTGCGAACCGTCCCCGCTGGGTCGCGCTGAAGAAGGGCGGCTTCGTGCCGCTCGAGCAGGTCATTGCAGCCAACCTCGAGCTGCTCCTGCCGCAGGAGCGGGTGTCGTCCGTGCACTATTTCCGAGTGACGCGGGGCGTCGAGACGGACACCAATGCGATCAAGACCGCCGATGACGAGGGCCTGTCGCCGCCGGGCAGCATCATCAGCCAGGTGACCGACGAGCTGAAGGCGCGGCGGTTTGCTGGCGTGGTCCGCATCCAGGTCACCGGTGACATGCCAAAGGACCTGCAAAAGTGGTTGGCCACGCAGTTTCAAGCGACCATCGAGGACGTGTACTCCACAGAGGCCTTCCTTGGGCTCGCCAACCTCCTGAGCCTTCCCATCGAGGGTCACGACGAGCTGCGGTACCCGCGCTACGTACCCGTCACCCATCCCCGCCTGAGGCAGCTTCCACCCGCGGACGTGCGCGCGGTGTTCGAGGAGATCCGAGCCGGCGACCTCCTCCTGCGTCACCCCTACCAGAGCTTCGACACCTCCGTGCTGCGCTTCCTGGAGTCGGCGGCGCTGGATCCCAAGGTGTTGGCGATCAAGCTCACGATCTACCGTACGTCCTCGGACTCGCCGATCGTGCGTGCGCTGCTGGAGGCGGCGCGGCGCGGCAAGCAGGTCGCGGTGCTGGTCGAGATCACCGCCCGCTTCGACGAGGCGCCCAACATCGCGTGGGGGCGGCTGCTGGAGCAGGAGGGCGTGCACGTGTCATACGGCGTCGAGAAGCTCAAGACCCACGTCAAGCTCGCCATGGTGGTGCGTGAGGAGGAAGACGGTCTCCGTCGCTACGTCCATGTGGGTACCGGCAACTACCACACCGGCACGGCGCGGGTCTACGAGGATCTCGGCGTGCTGTCGTGCGACCCCGTGCTCGCCGCCGATGTGGCGGGCGTCTTCAACGAGCTCACCTCGGCGACGCCGGCGCCCGATTTCGCCAGGCTCCTGGTGGCGCCGAAGACCATGCGAAAACGCTTCACGGCCCTCATCAGGAGGGAAGCGGAGCACGCGCAGGCCGGCCGCCCATCGGGGATACGCGCCAAGATGAACCAGCTCCAGGATCCCGCAACCATCCGCGAGCTCTACGCCGCGTCGCAGACCGGAGTTCCCATTTCCCTCAACGTCAGGGGACTGTGCTGTCTGCGGCCTGGGATCCCCGGTCTTTCCGAGACCATCCGCGTGTACGGCGTTGCGGGGCGCTTTCTCGAGCACGGCCGCATCTACTGGTTCGAAAACGGCGGCGAGCCCGAGGTGTTCCTGGGCTCCGCCGACTGGATGAAGCGGAACCTCGACAACCGTGTCGAGACCATCATGCCGATCACGGATCCGGCCCTCATCCGCGAGCTGCGTGCCATCTTCGATGTCTACGAGCGCGACAACGCCTCCGCATGGGATCTGCAGCGGGACGGAACCTACGTCCGCCGCCGACCGGCCGAGGGCGAGCCCCGCGTTGCGGCGCAGGAGGTGTTCATGAGCCAGGCTCAGGGCGAGGAGGTCACATCCATCGCTGCGGCCTCTTCCGGCTAGCGAGGCGGGGCCAGTTCGATGCTCATCAGGATCGTTGGCTCGCTCATGCTGGCGGGCGTCCTGTACATCGTCTTGCCGGCCTACCTTGACGTTGCGCTGGCCCTTCGCGAACGCGCCCTCGTCGCGGTCGTGGCCGGTGTGATCTGCTTTCTGTTCAGTGGTCCGGTTTATCGTCTGTTCGGCAGGCCGCGAAGCTGGCCTCCGACGGGAGGTTGACGGGTGAGCCCTATGCGTTCCTTCACCCTCCACCAGATTCGTGGATCATTTGGGATCGTGCAGCTGTCCGCGGATAGCTCGGTGCCGCATTGGGCGCTCGACCCGTGCCCCTTCTCCGCCGTTGTGCGCACCGAGCACGAGCTGACGATTGTGTTTCCCCTGGACCGGCTGCCGGCCGATCTCAGAGGCGGAAGAAGCTGGGCCTGCCTGCGCGTCGAGGGGCCGTTCGACTTCTCCGAGATCGGCGTGCTGGCGAGCCTCGCCGCGCCGCTGGCGGAGGCCTCGGTGAGCATCTTCGCGGTGTCGACCTATGACACGGACTACCTGCTGGTGCAGGGGAGCCAGCTCACTGCAGCAAGGAGCGCGCTCGAAGCGACAGGCCACCGAGTCGAGCTCCTGTGATCGGTTGACCGGGGAGCCGTCGTGAGGTCGAGTCACCTGCACGCCGTCGATGTCGAGGCCTACCTCCGTCGCATCGGCTACGCCGGGCCGCTGGCGCCGGGCCCCGAGACTCTGCGGGGACTGCAGGTGGCGCACCTGCTGTCGGTGCCGTTCGAGAACCTGAGCATCCACGCCGGCGAGCCCATCGTGCTCGACGACGAGCTCCTGTTCGACAAGATCGTGCGGCGGCGGCGCGGCGGCTTCTGCTACGAGCTGAACGGGCTGTTCGCCGCCCTGCTGCGGGCCCTGGGCTTCGAGGTTGCGATGCTGTCCGCCGGCGTGGCAAAGGCCGAGGGTGGGTTCGGACCGGAGTTCGACCACATGACTCTGCAGGTGGATCTCGAGCAGCGCTACCTCGCGGACGTCGGTTTCGGGGACTCGTTCCGCGAACCGCTGCTCCTGGACGAGCGCGGAGAGCAGGTTCAGGGTGGAGAGGCGTTTCGGATCGACGATGCCGGAGAACGTCTCGTCCTCATGCGGCGGCGCGGCGATGGCGGATGGAGACCGCAGTACCGGTTCGGCCTCGGGCCGCATGTCTGCGCCGACTTCGAGGACATGTGCCGCTACCACCAGACCTCGCCGTTGTCTTCGTTCACTCAGAAGAGGCTGTGCTCGGTAGCGACGCCGGACGGTCGAATCACCCTCAGCGGGATGAAGCTGATCACGACCGGCGCCCGAGGGCGCGAGGAGCGCGGCCTCGACAACGAGGCGGAGTACACGAACACCCTCCGGGAGCTGTTCGGTGTCGAGCTGGATGGGTGAGAGCTGGGTCGATAGTCGGAGGTCGCTCCAGAGCGATGTTGGCGAGCTTCAAGCAATACGAGGCTCATAGCGGCGAGCCCGTGCCCCTCGGTTCTGTGCTATCGTCCGGTCACCCAGGATGAGCCGCGAGGTCTCTACACCTGACGCCGACCAGGCGCCCGACCGCAGCCGCTTCGGCGAGCTGCACACCCGCACCTACGAGATGGAGTTGCTGGTGTCGGGGGCCGTGGTCTTCGGGCTGCTGCAGCTGCCTGGCGTGCTGGGCCCGGCGTTCGAGCGATTCCACGCCTCGCTCTCCGGTGGCCTTCGGCTGCTCGGGGGTGCCGCCCAGTCCTACGTCACGATGGTGCTGTGGGTGCTCATCGCCACCTTCGTGCTCCACCTGGTGCTGAGGGCCTACTGGATCGGCCTGCTCGGCCTGGAAAGTGTGTTCAAGCAAGGAGTCCGCTCGGAGCGGGTCAAGCTCCAGACCGGTCCGTTGACCTTCCAGACCTATCAGAGAAAGCTCGGTTCCCTGGCGCAGGTCATCGACCGCACCGACGACCGGTGCAGCCTGCTGTTCTCATTCGGATTCCTGATCGTCGGGATATTCGTCTACAGCGTGCTGGTGGTGACGGCAGCCGTGGCGGTTGCGGTGGGATTGTCACACCTGGTCCTCGGCGGTCGGCACATCTCGACGCTGTTCTGGCTGGCCCTGGCGGTTTTCGTGATGCTCCAGCCCACGGCCAACTTCCTGGACAAGCGGCTCGGCCCGAGGGTGCGCCCCGGCGGTGTGCCCGCACGGCTCCTCGGTTGGTTGGTCTCCGTGGCGTTCGTGACCTCTCCCATGCGCTGGATGGGGATCACCGTCCTGACCCTGTCGAGCAACCTGTCACCGGCCCGAGTGTCCGCGGCCGTCATCACGGTCTGCTGCTTGCTCGGGGCCGGCCATGTGGCCGGAGTCTTCGCCCAGCGCGGCCTGGTGCACGTCGGCAGCCTGAGCTACTTCCCGCTCGGCCTGCGCGAGCAGGGTATCGACCCGGACCACTACCGCGATCGGCGGGCCGAAGGGATGGGGCGCTCCGGCAGCCCGTCGGTGCAGTCCGTGCTGGTCGCGGAGCCTTACCTCGAGCTGATGGTGCCGTACGTGCCGAGGCGACACAACAACCTCGTCCGCTCGGCATGTCCGGAGCTGCCACTGCTCCGTCACGAGGGACTGACGATCGGTCGCGGCATCGCCGATTCGAAGGCAGGAGCCGCCGCGGCCTGCATCGGCTCGCTCTTCACCGTACAATTGGACGGCGAGGTGCTGGCCGAGCCGCATTGGGACTTCACGGTCGAGCCCGGCAACCGGTTGCCGGCGGTGGTGAGCTTCGTGCCGATGAGCGGGCTCCCGCGGGGTCGACACGAGCTCGAGGTGCTGGTTCCCGGTCGGCATGCCAAGGTGGGCGATCCCGACCTCGAGCGCCACGTGATCCCTTTTTGGCGCTGACGCCGCAGCGCGAGGCCCCGACTAATGTCATCCGCATTCACTCATGCCCTGGTCGGTGCTTCCGGGGTTCAGCTGATCCCGGACGACCTTCCCAAGTGGCGTGTTGCGCTCGTGTTTGCCGTTGCCGCGGTGGCTCCCGACCTGGACGTGGCCGCGTTCAGCCTGGGGATCCCATACGGCCACATGCTCGGCCATCGGGGTTTCTCCCACTCGCTGCTCTGCGCAGCTCTGTTGGCGGCGGTCGCCTCCCTGGTCGTGCGGAGATGGTCGGACGGTGGCAGGACCGGCCTCCTCCGTATCTGGGTCGTCGCCTTCCTGGTCGTTGCCCTCCACGGTGCTCTCGATGCTGCGACGGATGCCGGGCTCGGCATCGGCTTCTTCATCCCGTTCAGCAGCAAGAGGTACTTCTTCCCGTTCAGGCCGATCGCGACCTCGTCCGTGAACCCGTTCCGCTTCTTCAGCGCCAGGGGGCTCGCCGTGCTGGCCTCGGAGGCGCTCTGGGTGTGGCTGCCGCTCGGTCTGCTGTCCGGCCTGTTGCAGGCGGTTCGCTGGTGGCGGAGGTTCTCGAGCCGGACGACCGTTGAGGGCTTAAACGGTGGCTCCTGACGAGCCATCCCGACGGGCCAGCACCGCAAAGGCCTCCGCTGGCGGTCCGTCGTGGCGCCCGGGCGTCACAGGGAGCTCGGCTACCACTCGCGTCGAACGAGCAGCAGCATTCCGCCGTGAGTTGGCAGGACGGCGAGGGTGGTCTGCGTGCGTATGTTGTCGTCCAAGTGGTGGGCAACGCTCAGCCGATGGCCGATCCACCAGCCGAGCGCCCCGCCGGCGATGACGTCGGTTGGGAAGTGCACCCCTGTCTGGACCCTCGAAAGCGCTACCGCTGATGCCGCAGGGTAGAAGACCCAGCGCCAGCCCGTCCGGTGGACGGTGGCGTCGAGGACGGCGGCGATGAGGAAGGCATGGGCGGCGTGGCTCGAAGGGAAGGACTCGCCGCCCTGCCGGAGCCTCCCGGCATGGCGCTCGAACGGACGGGCCCGGCCGAAAGCCTGTTTAGAGAGGTTGAGGGCGACACCGAGGAGGAGGTTGCCTTCGAGGAGGGTCAATCCTCCAACCCAGCCGCGGGTTCGGCCTGCGATGAGGCCGCCAACGACGAGGGTCACGCCCACGGTATTGGCTGCACCGACACGACCCCAGCTCTCGACGTGGCGGAGCTCGCCAGGCAGGTGGTGGCGACCGGTCGCGGCAAGGCCCGAGTCGTCGGCTGCAACGGCGACGAAGAGCGCTGCGCCGAGGGCCGTCTCCAACGCTGTGGGTGGGTGGTCAACGGTGACCAGGGTTTCGAGGTCGAGACGGAGCTGGCGGACCGCCGCCGGCTCGCCCGCAGCGGCGGGCACGCTCACCAGGACGGCGAGGAATGAGGCAAAGAACGTGCGTCGCATGGGTGATAGGCCGCCGCAAACGATGATACGCTGCATGCGAAGCTTGGGAACGGCGGGCCTGTTCCAAGCGCCGGGTTCACCCGATCAACCCGGCGGCGCACCGACGACGGTCTGCGCCTGCCGGATGGACGCTGGGGATCGGCGTGATGAACGAGAATGAAAGCCTACACGGACGCGCGTCCCCTGCGGGACGTGCCGGTACACGCGGCGCAGCGAGACGGAGCGCCTCTCTCGTCATCAAAGAGGTGACGTCCCGCGGCGAGTTGAAGCAGTTCGTTCGCTTCCCGTTCTCCCTCTACCGGAACCACCCCTGCTGGGTGCCGCCGCTGATCCTCGACGAGCTGCACACCCTGCGGCGCGACAAGAACCCGGCCTTCGAGTACTGCGAGGCCCGCTACTGGCTCGCGTACAAGGAGGGAAAGGTCGCCGGGCGTATTGCGGGCATCGTCAACCACCGGTACATCGAGAAGTGGGGCAACAGGTACGCCCGCTTCGGGTGGGTCGACTTCGTCGACGATCCGGAGGTTGTCGCTTCGCTGTTCGGAGCGGTCGAGGCGTGGGCCGTGGATCTCGGCATGAGCGGCATTCACGGGCCGCTGGGCTTCACCGACATGGACCATGAGGGGATGCTGGTCGAGGGCTTCGACGAGCTGGGCACGCTGGCGGCCATTTACAACCACCCCTACTACCCCGGTCGCCTGGAGTCGATGGGCTACGTCAAGGACGTGGACTGGGTGGAGTTCGAGGTCCAGGTGCCGGCCGAGCTGCCGGAAAAGGCAGTTCGGGTGGAGGAGATCGTCAAGCGAAGGCTCGGCGTCAGGGTGCTGGAGGCGAAGAACGCCAAGCAGATCCTGCCTTACGCGCGGGAGCTGTTCGGAGTGCTGAACGAGGCCTTCGCACCCCTGTACGCGTTCGTGCCGTTGACCGACAGGCAGGTCGAGATGTACGTCAAGCAGTACTTCTCGTTCATCAGGCCGGACTTCACCAAGGTCCTGCTCGACGCCGACGGCAGGGTGGCGGGCTTTGTCATCGGCATGCCGTCGCTGTCGAGGGCGATGCAAAAGGCGAGAGGACGGTTACTCCCGTTCGGTTTCCTTCACCTGCTGGCCGCGATGCGCAAGCCCCGGTTCCTCGACCTGTACCTCGGCGCCATCAGGCCGGACCTCCAGGGCGGGGGTGCCGACGCACTCCTGATGACCGAGATGACCCGATCCGCAATCGCCAAAGGCATCGTTTCGGCCGAGAGCAACATCGAGCTGGAGGAGAACGTCAAGGTTCAGAACCACTGGAAGTACTACGACGCCCGCCAGCACAAGCGGAGGCGCTGCTACATCAAGAGGTGGGCGTAGCTCGGCCGGGTGCCCCGCAAGCCGGTATCCGAGAGAGTGCTGTCCCATTGACCTGTGGTATCCTGTGGCCCTGACACTGAGATCATGTATCAGAACGACGCTGGCTCAGGGCCGGGACCGGCGGCTAGGAGCCAAACGGGATCGTTTCCCGCCGCGGGCCGGTCACGAGCAAGGGAGGGACGATGGGCAACGCTAAGACATACGAAGGCAGCTGCTTCTGTGGGGCCGTTCAGCTGACGGTCACGGGCGAGCCGGCTGCCATGGGCTACTGCCACTGCGAGTCGTGCCGCCACTGGTCCGCGGGACCGGTCAACGGGTTCACGTTGTGGGACCCGAAGGCCGTGAACGTGACTCGGGGCGAGGACAAGCTGGGCTCCTACAGCAAGACGAAGAACAGTGTGCGCCGGTGGTGCACGGTCTGCGGCGGGCACGTGCTGACCGAGCATCCTGGCATCGGCTTGACCGATGTCTACGCGGCGGTGATCCCGGACCTGCCGTTCAAGCCCGGAGTGCACGTGAACTACCAGGAGACCGTCCTCCACATCAAGGACGGGTTGCCGAAGCTCAAGGACTTTCCTGCAGAGATGGGCGGCTCCGGCCAGACGCTGCCCGAGTAGCGCGAGCTCGACTCCTTTTCAACGCCCCTGGTTGGGAGTACCCCAGTCTGCTTGCCAGGTCCAGACCTGGTGTCGGGCTGGTCGGCGGTGGCACTTGAAGTGCTGCAGGGGGAAGAGCGGCCCGTAACCCGCGCTCCGGCTCCACGTACTCAAGGTGAGGGCTTTGCCGGCTGGATGGACCTCGGGAGGGGACGAATGGGACTCAAGAAGATCCTCGGCGTTCCGGTCTGGCCCCACTGGGTCGTCACTGCTCTTTCGTTCCTGCTGTTCCTCGAGTACGCACGGATTGTCCTCATGACCGATGCGCCGGCCTACCGGGTCGTCGTCATGATCGTGCTCGGCGTGGCGCTGGCCGTGTCGCTTGTGAGGCTTCTGAGAATGGGCCGGGACCCGGCGCGCAAGGGCCGCGGCTGAGACCGACCGCGGCCCTCGGACGCTGGCGGTCCCTGCGATGCTGGACGCCCCCAGCATCACTCGCTGTCCCACACGTTCCTTATGCTGGTGTGGCGGTGCGCTGGCCGCCGCCACTTCCTCCGTGCATAATGGGCTCATCCGAAAACGTGCACACAGGAGGAGGCGGGCATGCTGAAGGAGTTCAAAGAGTTCGCGATGCGGGGCAACGTGGTCGACATGGCGGTCGGCATCATCATCGGCGGCGCGTTCGGGACCATCGTCAAGAGCCTGGTGGCCGATGTCATCATGCCGCCGATCGGCCTCCTGCTGGGCGGGATCGACTTCTCGGAGTTCTTCGCGGTCCTCAAGCAGGGTACGACGCCAGGCCCCTACGCGACCCTCGCCGACGCGCGGGCCGCGGGCGCGGTGTCGATCAACTACGGCGTCTTCATCAACAGCGTGATCAGCTTCTTGATCGTGGCGCTGGCGGTGTTCCTCCTCGTCCGCGCCATCAACAACATGCGGCGCAAGGAGGAGGCGCCGCCGGCTGAGCCAACCACCAAGGAGTGCGGCTTCTGCTTTTCCGAAATCCCGATCAAGGCCACACGCTGCCCGCACTGCACGTCCCAGCTGTCGGTTTCAGCATCGGCATAGGCGCGGCTCCCACCTCTGGATGAGGTGTCGGGTTCGGGCGCAAGCTCTGGGTTGGGTGAGGGCTCGCTACCCGTGGGCCACGGCGCTGGTTCCCTGGTACTGGCGCGTCAGGGCACTGGTAGGCTCGAACGGTGGGGAATCACGTCGGTTCCACGCTGTACACCTCAGGCTCTGAAAAGGCCAGTGAGCAGAGGGGGCTAGCACATGCCGCGAACGACCGAAAGGACGAGTCCGCCGATCGGAATGCGCTCGGCCGCGAGCGTGAGGTCGTTGTCCACGGCGTCGCTCCTCGTCGCAACCGCACTCTGCATGGTGGCTGTGCCCGGGCCTGTACACGCCGGGAAGCCGTCGTGGCAGGAGCGCTATGTGGTCCGATGGAAGAAGCAGATGCGCGACATTGACGGGCTCCTGCTCGCCAGGAGTTGGAAGGAGGCGAACCGGGAGGCCGAGAAGCTGCTGACCGAAATGAGCCGCGAGGTGAAGGCGGGCGGCGGCCAGCTCACGGGCGGGGCTCTCACCGAGCGCAGCGCGGCCCTGGCGGGTCTCGGCAAGATGCACGATGCCGAGTGGTACGCCGGCATGGCGGACCAGTTCTGGGGCCATACCGCCGACCAGCTCGGGCGCTACGGCGAGGTGGGTCGGCGGTTGCGTGGGGCTCTGTTGAGCTGCAAGCAGCGGGTTAGAAGAACCGATATGGCCGGAAGCGACGAATACCCGAAGAGGATGAAGGCGCCGGTGATCCGTACCAAGATCCCCCCGAAGTACCCGGCGGGGGTGCAGGCTGGAAGGGGAGAGGACAAGGTCATGGTTGGGGCATTGGTCAACGTGCATGGGGTTCCCCAGTGCCCGACGGTCGAGCACGGGACTCCCTACGTGCCGCTGGTCTACTCGGTCCTCGACGCTCTGAAGGACTGGCGCTTCAAGCCCGCAACCGTTGACGGCCATCCTGTGGAGATCCAGTACGTACTCACGGCGAAGTTCCGCCTGAGTGAATGAGCCGGGCGCTCGGTCGACCGTCCTCCCGGGTGACTCCATAGGGTGCAGGAGCCAGGTTCCCGGGTCTCTGTAAGATAGGTTCGACAATGTTGAACCGCTTCTCGAAACACCTCGGTCTTTTTCGTGTAGGAAGGCGCCTCCGGCGGTTGCAGAGGGCGTACTACCGAGCACCCGCGAAGAACGAGGCCCTGATCGTGGATTACTTCCGGGCCCTGGAGCATGCTCGCTCGTTGACCATGCCGATGCCGCACGGGCGATGTCTGCACCTCGGATGCGAGGATCACAGGATCGAGGGCTGGATCAACGTCGATATCGTGCGGACCGGTGCGGTGGACGTTCAGGCGGATCTGTCACGGCCGCTGCCCTTCCCGGACGGCGCGATGGACTTCATCCACTCGGAGGATCTGCTGGAGCACCTCGAGCCGGACGCGGGCCGCACCCTGCTTGTCGAGTGCTTCCGCGTCCTGCGGCCCGGCGGCGTCATGCGGCTCCTGACACCGGACCTGGAGCACCTGGTCACGGACGTCTACCTCTATCCCAGGGCCCGGCACCTGGCATGGTCTGACGCCTACCTCGGGGCGCCAACGCCGTGCGAGGCGTTGAACGCTCACTGCCGCATGGGTGGAGAGCACCGGTTCATCTACGATTTCGGCCACCTGGCGAGAGCTCTCGAGAGTATTGGCTTTCGCGTCCGCCGAACGGCCTGGAACCGCTCGCGCCACCCGTGCCTCCGCTACCTCGACCTGCGCGACTTCGGCCTGAACCTGTTCCTCGAGGCCACCAAGCCCGCCACCGGGAATGCGGCCGGGGAAGCTCCGTAGGTGTACTGCGGCGGCCCGTGATGAGCTGCCAGGCTGTTCCGAGAGGGGGTTGACGATGGTGCCGGTACCGGACGTACTCATGGGTATGGGGATCTTGACGGTTCTGGTCTGTATTCCCCTGGTGCTGAGGATGGTGCCGATGAACCGCGCCTATGGCGTGAGGACCCGCAGCGCTTTCATGTCGGATCGCCACTGGTACGAGATCAACGCCTACGGCGGCAAGCTGCTGATCGTGTTCGGCCTGTTCCTGGTTGCCTTCGGTTACTTCACACGGGACATGGCGCCGTCGCCGCGCAGCTTGTGGGCGCCGGTTTACATGGTCGCGCCGCTCTTGGCAATCCTGCCGGTGTTGGCCGGAATCAGGGCCTTCTCCCGCCGGCTCCCGGACCGTTGAGCCGAGGCTCTCCCCTCTGACCCCAGGGTTGCGCTACCGTAGGGAGCTGGAAACGGAGGGACGAGATGAAAGCAGGTTTCGATCTGTTGGTCGCGTTCGTACTGAGTGTCACCTTGGTATCGCCGCTCGGCGCTACACCGGGAACGCCGTCAGCCCCGAAGGCGCCGGAGAAGGGGCCGATTCTCACCAGGCTGCCCGACCACATCGACGCCGGCGGGCGCTACCTGATCTACCTGCACGGCAAGATCATCGAGGACGAGGGAGTGCATCCGACGAGCCCTCAGTTCGGGGTCTACGAGTACGCCAAGATCCTGAAGGACCTGGCGGCCCCGGGGTTCACGGTCATCAGCGAGCCGCGCACCAAGGGGACACCTATCTACGGGTACGCGGAGAAGGTCGCGAGCCAGGTGAAGAGGCTGCTGGCGGCCGGCGTGCCGGCCCAGCACATCACGGTCACCGGCTTCTCGAAGGGGGGCATGATCGCGATGATGGCTTCCTCGATGGTGCAGAACCCGGACGTCAACTACGTGTTCATGGCAAGCTGCGGCGATTGGATGCGCCGGGTCCTGGGACTGCGGGTGAGCGGCCGGGTGCTGGCGATTCGGGAAGCGAGCGACGACATCGGCGGCCCCTGCAAGGTCGCGTTCGATCGGGCCGGCAAGCTCGGCGAGCACCGCGAGCTGGTGCTGCACCTCGGTGGCGGTCACGGCGCCTTCTACCGGCCCCACAAGGAGTGGCTGGACCCGCTCCTGAAGTGGGCCGAGGGGCCGGCGAAAGCTCACAGCTGATCAGGTATCCCCCCTTGGCCGGTTGCCCGGATCTCAGGACGCCGGATGGTCCGCGGACGTAAACTGGGTAGGAGAGGTGCGTCGGCTGGGATGTCGCCAGTCGGAGTAAGTTGCGACTGAATGACCCGGGCGAAAGGAGGGAGCATGAGACCGCGTACCGCCGTCGTTTCACTCCTCGTTGGGTTGATGCTGGCGGTCGCCGGCGTGGCCGCCGCCGACTATCAGGCCGGACAGAAAGCCTACGCGCGGGGCGACTTTGCGACTGCCGCCAAGGAGCTCGCCCCGGTGGTCGAGGGACATGCCAATGACGCCCGCTATGCCGGCGCCTTCTACATGCTGGGGATGTCCCAGAGCCGCCTCGGTCAGAACAAGGATGCGTTGTCGAACCTCGAGTGTGCGGTGAAGCTGGACGCCTCCCAGGGCGTCTACTCGCTCGGCTTGGGACAGGCGCTGCTGAACGCCAGACAAGACGAGCGCGCCTACACCGTCCTCAAGGGCATCGACGGAGCCGCCCTCAAGCCCAAACAGCGCACCCCACTCGCCCTCCTCTTGGCAACCGCTGCTCTGAGGTCGAACCATGGCGGCGCCGCAGTGGAGACCCTCGAGGCTCGGCTCGCTGCTTCCCCTGGCGAGGCCGTCGTGCAGCGCGCCCTGGGTGCGACCTTCCACTACCTCGGCCGGAACGCGGAGGCGTTCGAAGCGTATGCAGCCGCCTTCAACGCCAAGCCCACGGATCTCGAGAGCGGGCGGATGGCGGTGAAGATCGGACTGGCGCAGGCCGCCGGAACGACTGACAAGGCCGTCCGTGCCCGGTTGTACCGGCGCACAGCTGACGTGGCTGAAGGCTTGGCGGGGAGCTCACCGGGTCCGAAAACGGCCGTGTTGGCCGGTGAGGCAAACCTCGGCGCGGGTGATTACACGGCTGCTCTCGGCTGGTTCGAGAAGGCCGACAAGGCCTCGCCGGGAGATCCGATGGTGCTCGCCTCCCTCGCCCAGGCCCTCGGTCATCTCGGTCGCCTCGACGAGGCGCTGGCAGCCGACGGCCGGGCGCTGGCGTCTTCTCCGGATGCCGAGCTGCGTAGCCGAATCTTCAACCACCTCGGCGACGTGCATGCCTGCCGGCTCGAGCTCGACAAGGCCGCGGACGCGTACGAGAAGGCCGGGAACGCCAAGCGCGCTGCCGAGATGCGCAAGCTGGCCGAGGACGTCCGCCAGACACGAGCGCAGCGTGAGCAGTTTGAAAACCAGGTGGCCAAGCTGCAGCAGACGGCCGCCCAGCTCGATGCTCTCGGGGAGCGAGAGGGCGCTGCCAAGCTGCGGCAGCGTATCGAGGTCTTGAAGAGCGAGATCGCAGGAATCGACAGCAACCTTGCCAGCGTCAAGAAGGCTCTCCAAATCGACTACCCGGGCCCGACGCCTCACCCGGCCGCGGCGAAACGACCGCAGGAC
>JAJDNH010000103.1 GCA_022340775.1 Acidobacteriota bacterium | reverse complement strand
CCGGGCGCGCCGGCAGTGGTCTTCGCTCCGGGGTGGAGCACCTCGTCATATATTGGCCGAATCAGGTTGTAGGCGAAGACCGTCGAGGACGCCACCAGGACCATGCTGACAAGAGCGACGATGATCCAAGCCCCATGGCGCTTCGCCACTCCGAGTACACGCAGAAAGCTCCTCACGGCCGCAGCCTACCACGCGCCCGACCCACCTCCGCCGCAGCTGTGTATCGATAATCAGGCCGCGAAGGACCAAAGGAAGACGCTCAGCTCCAGACTCCGGGAATCTTGCGGTTGCAGTCCGGGCAGCGATCTCCCTTCAGCCGGTTGTCGAGTATCCGATAGCCCAGTCGCTTGATGACGGTTGCTCCACAACCGGGGCAGACGGTGTTCTCGCCGGGGTGGCCGGGGACGTTCCCCAGGTACACGAAGTGGAGACCTTCTGAACGGACGACCTGCCACAGGCGCTCCAGCTTGGTCACCGGCGTCGGTGGTAGATCCGTGAGGCGGTAGGTGGGGTGGAACCTGGTCAGGTGGACCGGGACGTCCGGACCTAGGTTCGTCTTCACCCAGCGCGCGAGGTCCCGCGCCTCGGCCTCGGAGTCGTTCCAGGTCGGCACGATCAGAACCACGATCTCCACCCACGCCCCCGCCGCGCGGGCTACCTCCAGCGTCTTGAGCACAGGCTTGAGCTCGCCCCGGACCAGCTCCTTGTAGAACCGCTCGCGGAAGCTCTTGAGGTCGACCTTGTAGGCGGTGAGCAGCGGCAGCACGTCCCGCAGCGGCTTCTCCTGAATGTATCCGTTGCTGACCACGGTCGGACGAAGGCCAGCACTGCGAGCCGCGTGGGCGGCATCGCGCACGTACTCCCAAAACACCACCGGCTCCGAGTAGGTGGCGGCTGTGAGCGGAGTCCCCAGCCGCTGCGCGAGATTGACCAGGGCCTTCGGCGGCATCCACCACGACCTGACCTGCTCCGGACGGAACTGCGAGATCTCCCAATTCTGACAGAACTTGCACTCCACGTTGCAGCCGGCCGTTGCGTAGGAAAGCGCCGTTTTGCCGGGCAACACATGGAAGAACGGTTTCTTTTCGATCGGGTCGACGTGCACGGTGCAGGCGAGGCCGTAGACGAGGGTGTAGTAGGTACCGCCACGGTTTTCTCGTACCCCGCAGGAGCCGCGCTCGGCATCGGCCACCTGGCACCCGCGCGGGCAGAGCTGACACTCCACTCGGCGTTCCGGCAACCGCTTGTACCACGATGCCTCGCGCGCCGGCAGTGCGTCCGGGCTGACCGGCTTGCCCACCTCCAGCTCGCTACGGGCCGCCAACCCTCGGGGCCCGGCAAGGGAGGCGACGCCGGCGGCACCCAGTACCACGAGGCGGCGGCGAGTCAGGCCCTCACTCACGCCATGACCTCCCTGATCCGAGAGGGATCACCGACGCCCAACCCGTACTTGGCGGCAGTAGCGATGAAGCGGGGCGGCCGCTTGGCCTCGGCCAGAGACGGAAGACCGTGCTGGCGCCGCTCCGAGTCGAGGACCCTCCACGCCCAAGCATCGACTGCGACCGGGTCCATACTGGCAACTACCCGGTGGAGGGGAAAAGCGTACCGTGCCCGGAACGCCGGTCCCCCGTGGTACTGCGCCGTCACTCCGTCAAGCAACGTCAGCTTCAGCTTGCCGCGAATAAACGGATGGTTGACGACATCCGCGACATAGGGATCGCAGTTGTTGTCGTGGTACTTGTTCGGGTTGTGGATCACGCCGTACCAGTTCTTGAGCCCGGCCGAGACGCCTGCGAGATCGTGGTCCTTGACGACACCAACCGAGACCAGGGCGGTACAGTGGGTCGATACGAGCCGAGCGAAACAGGAGCCGATGGCGCCGGAGTCGCTCGGCAAGGGATCGTAGTCGTTGTCGATCCCGTAGCACAGGTACGGACCGCCCGACCTCCGCAGCGGCAGGCCCGCTCGTTGCAACTCCCGGCTCGATCGCTCGAAGACGATGATGCGGCCAGCGGGAACCCCAGCAGCCGTGATCAGCCTCACCAATGCCTCGACGACCTCGCGTCGCGGCGACAGCGGGCGACCTGCCAGGCAGCTGAGCTTGATCCCGACCGTATCTCCGGCCGAGAAAAGCCGGGCGGCGGCGGCTTCCCCGGATGCCGCCCCAGTCGCCGCGGCGATCGCTGCAGAAACCGCTATGAGGGCACCCGAGGCCGCCACCTGTCCGAGCTCGTCCGCAGCCAGCGGGGCGATCCCGACCGTCCCCGCCCGTGCATCTCCGCCTCCACGCGTCGCCGCTCCCAACGGCCCGGCCAGCAAGCCGACGCCAAGCAGACGGGCCAGGTCGCGCCGGGTAAGTCGATCACTCATCCCGATCTCCGAAGACCTGGGCCGTGAAGACTTCGAAAGACGCCCCGTGTCGCCACGCGTCGGCCGGGAGCCCAGCCTTCTCGGACAGATGCGAGAGGAAGGTCGGAAGATCCCAGCCAGTCTCGGTCGCGACTTGCGGCAGGTACACCGCACGCCTTCCGAGCTTCGACAGGACGACGCCGTCACGACCGAGCACGATTGCCCTCGGATCTGCGACCCGCTTCGGAGGTGACAACACCGAGACCTCGAGCTCCAGCCGCCCGAGATCGGAGAGCTGAAGCTGCGGAAATCGAGGGTCGTGGGCCGCGGAGACAGCCGAGCTGACAACTGCGTCGACGGCTGGCGCGCGGGCCTCGATGATGCCCATGCAGGCCCGCAGCGGGCCCGGCACGTGCGGCGTCGAGCTCGGGTGGCGCAACGTCACGAAAGCCCCGGCGTTGGCCTGCAGGTTGCCCGCCACGTGATGCGTGGCAAACCACGTCGCCAGCTCAGGCCCGTGGCCGAGGTGCGACCGCAGCGCAGCCCTGGCCAGGGCGAGCAACGCCTTGCGCTGTGCGGCATCCAGTGTGCCCAGGTGCGGCTGAGGAGAATCCTCCCGCCATCTTGTCCAGCTTCCTGAGAAGCGCACCGCGGCGTAGGTCACCACCTGGCTCCAGTTCCCGGAGACCTGGCCCGAGGTAGTGATAGCCGCAAGCTCACCGGAGCCCTTGAACGCGTGCGCTAGCAGCTGGAGCAGGACCCCGATCGGCCGCGCGCCACAGACCGTGTCCCCGCTGACCTCGACCTGCTCCTCGAACCCGCGGGGATCGATCGCGGCGGCGCGGCCAGCGGTCGCCCGCCCGAGCTCGAGCTGAGCAGCACCGGGGTCCTTCCGATTGGCGAACGGCGTCCACCCGTACATCGCGCCGTGGTGGGTGAAGTCGGAGGAGGCCACAACCACCGTGGCGGGGGTCAGCAGGCTCTGGAGGCAACGGGCCATGTGGCGTTCCGTCGCGCGATCGGTTCCGGCCCCCACGAGCACGGGCACCAGCTTGGCATCCGGCGCCACCACCCGAAGAAAAGGCAGCTCGACCTCGAGGCTGTGCTCCCTCGTGTGAGCTCCGGCCGGGCCGCTAAAATCGGCGCAGGTGCGGAGGCGCGCCAGCGCACCGAGGTCCAGGGGTACGGGGCCCATCGGCGTGGCGAACGCCGTGATGTCTGGTGCCGGAAGCGCGCCACCGGAGAACCGGACATAGTGCGATGGGCCGAGTAGGATCACGCGTTCGATCTTGCGGCCGCGCAGGGCGGCAAAGGCATGTGCCGCAGTAGCACCTGAGAACGGGTAACCGGCATGCGGGACAATGATGGCGTCGGCCGACTGGCTGGCGCTGCCTGCTCCCTCGAGCAGCTGCTGAACTTCGGCCCGCAGCTGGACCGCATCGCCCGGATAGAACTGCCCGGCAACGGCGGCCGGCCGGATCGCTGCGTCAGCACAGGCGCACCACAGCAGCGCACCCAGTACGAGAGGCACGGCCTTCTTCATCACGACTCTAGTGATAACTCCTCCTGCCTTCGGGTGCAAACGAGATCTGAGATAATATCCTCCATGTCCACACGCATGACGCCGATGCTGCGTCAGTATCTCGAGCTCAAAGGGCAGGCCGGCGACGCCTTGTTGATGTACCGTATGGGCGACTTCTATGAGCTGTTCTTCGAGGATGCGCAGACCGCGGCGCCGGTTCTCGGCATCGCGCTGACCAAGCGGCGTCACAACAACGAGGTCGAGGCGCCGATGTGTGGCGTCCCCCACCATGCCTTCGACAGCTACATCGGCAAGCTCCTCGGAGCAGGATTCCGGGTTGCTGTCGCCGAGCAGGTGGAAGATCCATCGACCGCCAAGGGGCTTGTACGGCGTGAGATCATCCGCATCCACACGCCCGGGACCATCTCCGACGGGGCGCTCCTGGAGGGCGGCGAGCACTGCTTCCTGGCCGCCGTCTGCGGTGACGTGGACCAGCCTGCGGTCGCGTGGCTCGAGGTGAGCACCGGAACCTTCGAGGGCATGCAGTGCCGAGACAGTGCAACCGCGACCGAGCAGCTCGCACGTTTGGCGCCGCACGAGGTTCTGATCCCGGAAGGCTGGGATGGCTGGCACCGGCTCTGGCCGCCTGAGATCCCTGCAGCGACCCTGACTCGACTGGCACCGGACGAGTTTTCGCCGTCTGCGGGCGATCGGCGCCTGAGGAGGGTTCTCAAGGTTGGATCGTTGCGCGGCTTCGGTCTCAGCCCGAGCGAACCCCTGACCGGCCTAGCCGGGGCGCTGCTGGCGTACGTCGAGCTCACCCAGCGCGGTGCGGCAGCCCACCTGCGGGGGTTCGCCCGGCGCTACGCCGAGGACGCCCTCATCATCGACCGGGCGACGCTGCGCAACCTGGAGGTGGAGCGTTCGGCCGACGACTCCCGCCGAACGAGCCTGGTCGGCGTGCTCGACCACACTTTGACCCGGATGGGATCCCGCCGGTTGCGCGACTGGCTCGTGCGGCCGAACATCGACACCGAGGTCATTGCCGACCGCCACAGGGCCGTGGCCGAGATGGTCGAGGACCCCGGACTGCTAGAGAAAGTCCGCGATGCGCTGAACGACGTACCCGACCTCGAAAGGCTGGCCGCCCGGGTCGGGCTCGCCCTGGTCATGCCGCGGGAGCTCCATACACTGCGCGCCGGTGTGGACCTCGTGCCGGCCGTGCGCGCCGCCGTTCAGCATGCCGCTTCCCCGCGCCTCGCCGCGCTCGCAGAAGCAATCGACACCCTCGGCGACATCGCGAGCCTGTTGCATGAACGCCTGGCCGAGGATCCACCCGCACTCGTCGGCAACGGCGTCATTCATACCGGCTGGGATTCCGAGCTCGATGAGCAGCGTCGGCTCGCCCGCGGCGGCAAGGAGCTGCTGGCGGGCATCGAGAGCTCAGAGCGCGACCGGACCGGCATCGCGACCCTGAAGGTCCGCTACAACAAAGTGTTCGGCTACTACATCGAGATCAGCAAGGCTCATCTCGAGCGCGTGCCCGCCGAGTATGAGAGACGACAGACCCTGACCAACGCCGAGCGGTTCGTGACCCCGGAGCTGAAGGAGCTGGAGTCCAGAATCCTAGCCGCCGAGGAACGAGCGACATCGAGAGAGCGCGAGCTCTACCAGCAACTGGTCGACGAGCTCCAAGGGCACGCAGCTCGGCTCGTCGCCACTGCCGGCGTCGTTGCCGAGCTTGACGTGCTGGCCTCGTTCGCCGATCGAGCGCGGCGGCGCGACTACTGCCGGCCGGTTATCGAGGAGGGGCGCAGGCTCCTCATCCGCGACGGCAGACACCCGGTGCTCGAAGAAGTCCAGCGCGAGCCACCGTTCGTTCCCAACGACTGCTCCATGGACCCTGATGAGGACCAGATCGTCCTTCTCACCGGGCCCAACATGGGCGGGAAGTCGACCTACCTGCGCCAGGTTGCGTTGACGGTTCTCATGGCCCAGGCGGGTTCGTTCGTGCCGGCCTCAGAAGCGGTGATCGGGCTGACCGACCGGATCTTCACGCGTGTCGGCGCCTCGGACATGTTGGCACGCGGCGAGTCAACGTTCATGGTCGAGATGATCGAGACCGCCAACATACTTCGTCACGCCACACCCCGCTCGCTCGTGATCCTCGACGAGGTCGGCCGCGGCACTGCCACGTTCGACGGCCTGTCGCTGGCCTGGGCGATTGTCGAGTACCTCCACGACGATCCCGAACGCTCGGCCAAGGTCCTGTTCGCCACCCACTACCACGAGCTGACCGACCTCTCGAGGCGGCTCCCGAGGCTCACCAACCGTTCCATGGCGGTGAAGGAGTGGGGCGGCTCGATCCTCTTCCTGCACCGTGTCGTCGATGGGCCCTCGGACCGCTCTTACGGAATCCACGTGGCCCGTCTCGCTGGCGTCCCCGACAATGTCTGTAGGCGGGCCGAAGATGTGCTCGCTACACTGGAACGCCACGAACTGGGGATCCTGGAAGGCGAGACCGCCGTCGGCACCGCAGAGGGACCGGTGCAACGGGTGCAGCAGCTCGACCTCTTCCGCCCTGTCGCCGATGAAATCCTCGACCGGCTGGGGAGGGTCGACATCGACCAGCTGACCCCGCTGGAGGCGTTGCGGCTCCTCGCGGGCCTTCAAGAGCTGACCGGACATGAGCGCTGAGCTCCTTCCGCTCATCGTCGGCCTTCCCGGACCCTCTGCCGGCGATACCGAGGTTGGGGTTCTGACGGCCATCCGTCCGGCCGGAATCATCCTGTTTGCGCGCAACATCGTCTCGAGCGAGCAGGTCCGGGGGCTCATCAAGGCCTTCGAGGCGCTCGAACCTCAGCCGTTCATCTGTGTGGACCTCGAGGGAGGCAGCGTCAATCGCCTGGCAGGCCTGTGGGGAAACCTCCCCTCGCCCGCACGGGCCGCGGCACAGGGGCGGCGGGCCGTCCGCGCCCTCGGCGTCGCGGCCGGTGCCGCCTGTCGCTGCCTCGGTATCCACCTGAACCTCGCGCCGGTGGTAGATCTCGAGGCTCCGGAAGGGATGCTCGGTCGAGAAGGACGGTGCTTCAGCGACGATCCAGAGCGCGCCGCAACCCTTGCCGGTGTGTTCGCTTCGGGTTTGGGCTCGTGGTCTGTTGCCGGATGCTTGAAGCACTTCCCGGGCCTGGGCCCGGTCCCGGTCGACACTCACCGACAGCTCCCCGAGCTCGACCTCGACGCTGAAACGATGGATCGGCATCTGTCACCGTTCGCCACCCTCAGTACGGCGGTGCCGGCAATTATGATGGCGCATGTGGTGGTGCCGGCTCTCGGCGACGCCGAACGCCCGGCCTCGTTGTCGCCGACGGCGGTCCAGAAGGCCAGCACCCTTCCGGGCAGCCCGGTCGTGCTCAGCGACGACATCGAGATGGGAGCGCTCGATCGGTGGGGAGACCTCGGCGATCGCGCCGTGGCCGCTTTGAAGGCATCCAACCACGGCGTGATTGTCTCGGCGTCGTTCGACCGCCTCTCGGAGGTGGCTGACGTCATCCGACGCGAGGCCGAGGACGACGCATCGCTCCGGCAACGGGTCGAGCACGCAGCCTCCCGCCTGGGAACCCTGCGGCGGGACCTGTACCGGACAGCGGCCGCCGTTCCGGCGCCGGACGAGGAAACGGTGGCGCAGCTCTGGGAGCAGGCCCGGCGCGAGGCCACTCCTTAGGAGGAGCGGATGTACGACGAGAGGCCTCCCCGTCGGGAGGGCGGGCGCTGATGCCGCCGGTCGTCGTGCTCCTGTCCGGCGGACTGGATTCGGCCACGGTGCTCGCGCTGGCGCAGGCCGAGGGTCACGCCTGCCACTGTCTGACCGTCGACTACGGCCAGCGTCACCGGGTCGAGATCGAGGCCGCTCGGCGCGTCGCCCATGCTCTGGAGGCAAGCTCCCATCGCGTGGTCTCCATGGACCTCCGCGCACTCGGTGGGTCGGCCCTGACCGCGGATGTCGATGTCCCCAGGAACCGGGAGCTGGGAAACGCGGAGATTCCAGTTACCTATGTGCCTGCCCGCAACACCGTGCTCCTCGGGTTGTTGCTGGCCCTGGCGGAAATCGTTGGAGCACGCGAGCTGTTCATCGGCGCCAACGCGGTCGACTACTCCGGCTACCCCGATTGCCGTCCCGAGTTCTTGCGCGCCTTCGAGACCCTCGCCCAGCTGGCTACCCGGGCTGGGGTGGAGACCGGAGCCCGCTTCCGGGTCCGTGCCCCCCTACTCCACCTCAGCAAGGCACACATCATCCGCCTTGGACACGATCTCGGGGTTGACTACAGTCTCACCCATTCCTGTTACGATCCCACTTCAACCGGCCTCGCATGCGGCACCTGTGACTCGTGCCGCCTCCGCCGCAGGGGCTTCGAGGAGGCGGGAGTTGACGATCCGACGCAGTACGCGCCGTGAGCGCGGCCGGGTCAGGCTCCCGACAGGGCGAACAGCATCCGCGTCGCGGTCGCCAAAGTCACGGCGATGACGACCGTGATGGCGCTGATCCAGGCGGTATCTTTCCAACCCACCTCACGCGCCATCACTGCGATGGTGGCGACGCACGGCATGTAGAACACCACAAAGACCGTAAAGGTCATGAGCTGAGCAGCTGTGAGCACCGCCCCGATGTTCGCTGTGCCGAGAGCTTGGACGAGCATCACAAGGGTGAGCTCCTTGCGCAACAGGCCGAAGATGAGCGTCACGCCGGTCGCGGCCGGCAACCCGAGCAGCACAACGGTGAGGGGTGATAGTGCGGCGTTCAGCACCCGGTCGGCGTGCGCCCACTCGAGGACCCCGAGCACCGCCGACGAGGCGATCAGCAACGGCCATGCGATCACGATGAACTCGCGCAGAGAAAGCCAGGTCTTGGCGGCTAGGTTATTCAACGCCGGTAGGCGGAGGTCGGGAATCTCGAGGATCAGGCCCGGCGCCCGCCCTTTCATGCGCCGTGCGAGGAGGGCCCCCAATGCGCCAATCACAATCAGGTTCAGCACATACACGGAAAGCGCCCACCAGGGGCCCAGAAAAGCGCCTACGAGAGCGTAAATGACGGTTGTCCGCGCGGAACAGGGTATGAACACGGTAATCGCGGTCGTGAGCCGCCGGTCACGTGGAGATTCGAGGATCCTGGTGGCCATGACGGCCGGAACCGAGCAGCCGTAGCCGAGCATGAGTGGAACCACCGACTTGCCATGAAGGCCCATGCGGTGCATCACATTGTCGAGAATGTAGGCCATCCGCGGCAGGTACCCCGTATCCTCCAGCAGCGCCAGGCCCACCAGGAAGGGAACCAGGTAGGGCAGCACAATGGCCACGCCCCCGGAGATTCCCATCACGAGACCGTTGAGCACGGTGCCGACCAGGGTACCGGGGGGCACGAGATGAGCCAGAGAGTCAGCCAGACGGGCAAAAGCCGCCACCAGCGGCGCCTCGAGATGCTTGCCGAGACCGAACACCGCGTAGAAGAACCCGACCAGGATGAGCGCCATCAGAGGCCCACCGGTGAACGGGTGTAGCAGCAGGCGATCGACGGCTTCCCGCCAGCCGACATAGCTTCGCCCGAGGGTCGCGACCCGGTCCTCAACGCCGTGGGCGAGGGCATGCCGGCTGCCCGAGATGACCTGATCAGAGCTCCAGCCGTGGGCCTTCTCGAGCTCGTCGATGGCCCGCTCGAGACGGCCGTCGAGCGGCACGCCCCGCCTACCGAGCCTGTCCCCTACCCCGGGATCTTGCTCGAGCAGCTTGATGGCCAGAAAGCGGGCCGGGACCCGGGAGCTCTCGAGGTTTTCGGACACGGCCTTTGCCACATCGGCGAGTGCCCGTTCCACCTCGTTGTCGTAGCGGAGTGGCTGCGGACGGTCTTCGGTCAGGCAGACTCTCATCGCCTCCCGGAAAAGCGCGCGCAACCCACGTCCGCGGCGTCCGATTGTGGTCACTACCGGTACCCCGAGCTCACTCGCCAGCCTGGCCCGGTCGATCTCGATTCCCTTGCGCACGGCTTCGTCGTGCATGTTCAGAGCCACCACCATCGGCCGACCCAGCTCGAGCAGCTGCAGCGTCAGCTCGAGCGAGCGTCCGAGGCGGCTGGCGTCGATCACATTGATGATGACGTCGGCATCGCGCTCGAGCAGGTAGTTGAGGGCCTCTCGCTCGGCGGCGTCGGTTGACGTCAAGGAGTACACGCCGGGAAGATCGACAACCTCGGTCTCTCTCCCCAGGATCATCGCCCTGCTGACTGTGTAGACTACCGAAGAGCCGGGGAAGTTGGCGGTTGCTGCTCGGTAGCCTGCCACCGCGTTGAAGATCGTGCTCTTGCCGGAGTTAGGCTGTCCGGCCAGAACGAACCGCATCGTGCTCGACCTTCACCTTCCGTGCGACTCCGCGCCCCAGAGCCACGCGCGTTCCGTGCACCTCAATCAGTACCGGACCCTTGAACGGCGCCCTCTCGACAACACGCACCGTGTCACCGACGTGGATGCCCAGCGTGTTGAGGTGGCTGCGCACTCCCATCCCGCCGGCAAGCTCGAGCACTCGCGCCGGTTGTTGCAATCGTGCATTCTCCAGAGTCAACACTGCCTCCCGACCCCCCTCGGCTGACGGATCATAGACCATTCTACCGTCGATTTTGAGCCCCAGTCCCGATTTTGTTCGCCGTGAGGTGATGCCTCACTCAAGCGTGTCGATTGCCATCACGCAGCTGTAATGGACGTCGCAGGACTGTTTGAAGAACATGCTCTCAGAGCGTGAAACGCGGGAAACATCTCTACTCGCCCAAGAGAAGGATGACGGAGGGTCGTGGAAGGCCAAGGGGGAGCCGCACAGGATCCCTGCCGATCGCAAGGTTGTCTCTCGTCGAGAGTGATTCCTGCAGCGAGGCGCTACCGCTGATACCACTTCTTTCGCGTCACCTCGAGCGGTTTGCTGGGCGACCCGAGGAAACCGGTGTGCCCGGAACGGTCGGTGGCGACGACGTAGAACTCGACCGTCTCGTTTTGGTGGAGTGCGGGCGTCAGGTTGAAGATGTAGTGCGAGCTCGTCTTGGGCTTGAGAGAGAGCTCCCGGTAGGCCGGCTTGCCCTCCGTCCGCATCATGACCTTGACCTGCTCAACACGGTAATCATCCGTGACTGTCAATGGAATCTCGAGCGGTTCGTTCTTCTTGTAGCGGAGCCGAATGTCCTCGGTCAGGCTCACCTTCGGCGCCTGCGCATCCATCTCATCCAACTTCTGCTGGAGACGGTTTGTCATGTCCGCAAAGCGAACCGCAAAGCCGGAGTCGGGCCTGACGCCTCTCAGTGCCTCCAGCCCTTCCTCGGGCCGGCTTGCAGCTAGGGCGGCGCTGGCGCGCTGAAGAGCGGTCTGCTGCTGACGGTTGTGTTCCTCGGTTGCCTTCACATGGGCCAGCCGGTCGGCCAGACCTCGACGTTTCGGCCAGTAGCGCTGCTCGGCGTTCAGGAGGCCGATGGCGCGGGTGAAGTCTCCCTGGTTCGCGGCAGCCTCGGCGTCCTTCTCGAGCGCCGCCGCCGCCTCCTCACGCAGCTTGAACGCACCGCTGTACTTGGGTACGAGCTCGATCAACGTGCCGGCTCTTTCGAGAACCTGCAGGTGGTCCCCAGCCTTGCGTGCTCGCCACATCAGGGTGTGCGCCTGCAGGACCCGCCTCGCCTTGGCAATCTGGTCGGTCAGACCGCGCCGGCTTCGCAGCTCAGAGGAGGGAAGCTTGGACAGGGTATCGACCGCCCGCCGCAGGCCATTGATGCTCCCCGTCCGAAGGCCACGCTCCAGCTGGCTGACCGCCTGCTCGGTGCCGGCGCCCTCCAGCTCGGCACGGATCGAATCGAGCTCGTCCCTCTCATCCTCGGAGAGGCCGGCTTCCTCGTCGGGACTCAGCTCCGCCAACGCCTGTCTCGTACCGGCGACGTCTCCTTGATCGAGGGCGGATCGCGCCGCCACCAATCTTGGGTCCATCGCCCCCTCACCCTCCTCGGAGGTCCCCGGGGTCGGCTGGGCCGGCACCGCCGTCGGCTCGATCACAACCACCGGCATCGACTGTGCTGCTTCCTCATGTTTGGTGCCCGCCCGCATGAACAGAAGGACCACCACGGCCAGCACCACTACGAGACCTCCGGCCACCACCAGCGCGACCGGCGGTACCGAGAATCGTTGCTTCCCCGGTCCACCTTTTGCCGGGGGCGGCCCCGACTTCTTCTTCTCCGCTTGGGCGGGGGTTCCGGCAGCCCGGCTGGCCGGTGGCGGCGCCGCTGGTCCGGGCGGCGGCGAAGTTGCCTCAGCCTTCTTCTTCGAGACGGGGGCAGCCTTGGCAGCCTGAGCCGACGGTGATGGCTTCACTGGGAGCTCTGCCGCCGGAATCACCTGAGTCGGGGGCA
The DNA here is from genome assembly GCA_022340775.1 of Acidobacteriota bacterium. Taxonomy (GTDB): domain Bacteria; phylum Acidobacteriota; class Thermoanaerobaculia; order Thermoanaerobaculales; family Sulfomarinibacteraceae; genus JAJDNH01. Next base: position 7,930 of record JAJDNH010000103.1, on the reverse strand, counting down.
CACCTTCCTTCTCCCCGCCTTTCTCGGCCGCAGGGTGGGTATCGTTTGGGCCGCGCCGGGCCGGAGGCGTCTCGGCAGGCCGAGGACTGGGCTCCTCGCCAGCTTTCGCGGGCGGTGGGACAACCATCTCTGGCGTCACCTCCATCAGCACCGTTGCGCCGGCATCGCCGGCCGGCTTCTGTACAGCCTCCCCCTCTTCGGCCCCGCCGCTCGGGGCAGTTCCACCGCCCGGAGTTACCGCACCTTCGAGAGCAGCGGCCAGCAGGCTCAAGCTGAGCGTACGCTCACCCGGTGAGCGACGGAGTGCGGTCGACAGTGCCCGCTCGAGATCGACCGCGCCCGCCAGCGCCTTTCTCAGCTCCGCGGGCAGACGAACCGACGGTGCCGGCGAACCGAGCGACCCGACATCGGCTCCGAGCACCTGGCACGCGATGAGAGCGGTGGAGTACAGGTCGGCCGGCCAGCCCACCCCACCGTCGGCAAGCTCCGGTTCATGGTGCTCCGGGGCCGCGAACGTCTCCCACTCGGGTGAGTGCCCCGGAAGAGCCCCCGTGCCCTCTGCTCCGAGGAACGCAGCGGACCCCAACCCCAAAAGCCACACCACGTCGGGATCGTCGGCCGCCACGAGCACGTTGTCTGAAGACAGGTTGTGGTGGACAAGCCCGGCCTCGGCCAGCGAGTTGGCGGTGCGAGCCACCGCGGCCAACGTCCGCAGCACGGTTCCCGCCTCGGCGCCAGCCCGCTCCAGCAGTGCGACACCGGGCACCAGCTCGGCCTCCAAGAAGGCCCTCTTGTCCGGCGTAAAACCGAAGTCGAGTACCGTCGGAAAGCCGCCGAGCTCCAGTTGCTGCAGCCGACCGGCGAAGCTCAGAAACGCCTCGCAGGCCGCGTCACTCCCGCCACCGCCGGCGGGGGTCAGCAGCTTGAGCGCAACCTCCTTCTCACGGGCAGGATCAAATGCACGAAACACGGTTGTCTGCGGAGCCACCTTGATCACCTGCTTGATCTGAAGCTCCTCGATGATCTTTCTCGACTTGGTCACGGTTTCCCCCGCGCTGCTCCGGGCTGCCGTCGCGCTATTCCCCGATCGGTATGGCCACAGCGGTCGGGCCACGTCGACCCCGCATTCCAGCGCGCAGACACCCCCTGGAAAATAGGCATCTGATTGAATTATAGACGACCGGTGCTATCCTTTCCCCTCCGAGCGCGTGCCGGGAGGAACCGTGGCCGACAGCTTCTACATCACCACGCCGATCTACTACGTCAACGACCTGCCCCACATCGGCCACATCTACACCACGGTCATGGCGGACGTTATCGCTCGCTACCAGCGCCTGTGCGGACGCTCGGTCCGCTTTCTCACCGGCACCGACGAGCACGGACAAAAGATCGAGCGAGCTGCACGAGAACAGGGGGTCGAGCCGATCGAGCTTGCCGACCGGGTGGTTGCCCGGTACCACCGCTGGTGGGCCGATCTCGAGATCTCGCACGACGATTTCATTCGCACCACCGAGGCGCGCCACCAACGGGCGGTGGCCGAAATCGTCAGGCGCATCAACGCCTCTGGCGACATCTATCTCGACAACTACACCGGCTGGTACTGCGCTGGCTGTGAGGGGTTTTTCCCGGAGTCCCAGCTCGTCGACGGGCGTTGTCCCGACCAGGGCCATCCTGTCGAGCTGCTGTCTGAGCCCAGCTACTTCTTCCGCCTCTCGGCCTATCAGCAGCCTCTGCTCGACTGGTACCGGGCCAACCCCGGGTGTATTGCACCCGAAAGCCGGTTCAACGAGGTCGTCCGCTTCGTGGAAGGAGGACTGCGAGATCTCTCGATCTCACGGACCTCGCTTCACTGGGGCGTCCCGTACCCTTCCGACCCCGGCCACGTGGTCTACGTCTGGCTGGACGCCTTGACCAACTACATCTCGGCGCTTGGCTTCGGCAGCGATGACGACGAGCTCTTCCGAGGGTTCTGGCCTGCCGACCTCCACCTGGTGGGCAAGGACATCCTGCGCTTCCACTGTGTGTACTGGCCGGCGTTCCTGATGTCGGCCGGCCTCCCTCTCCCGAAGACGATCTTCGGGCACGGCTGGTGGATGCGGGATGAAGCCAAGATGTCGAAGTCTCTCGGCAACGTCGTACGCCCGGACCACATTGTCCAGCGCTTCGGCCCGGACCCGTTGCGCTACTTTCTGGCCCGCGAGATGAGCTTCGGGCAGGACGCCTCGTTCTCCGACGAGGCGTTCGCTGAGAGATACAACGCAGATCTCGCCAACCACCTCGGTAACACCGCTTCACGGACCCTGGCAATGGTCGCACGCTACCTGGACGGCAGGGTGCCCGCGGCCCACGGCGGTGCGGCCGTGGCGGAGGCCGCAACGCAGGCGGTCGGCGCCTACCGGCGCGCCATGGACGCCCTCGAGCCGCACCGCGCACTGGAATCAACGTGGCAGGTGCTCACGGCCGTCAACGGCTACATCCAGGAACAACAGCCGTGGTCTCTGGCCAAGCAAGGAAATGCGGCACGCGGGCCGCTCGAAGAGGTACTGGGAACTTCGCTGGAGGCGCTGCGCCTGACCTCGGTTCTGATCTCGCCATTCATGCCCGGCGTGGCCCGCAACCTTCGGCGTCAGCTCGGGCTCGGCGAGGGGGCCACCAATCTGGTAGAGGCCGGTGGTTGGGGCCTTATCCCGTCCGGGACTCGCGTCGGCGATCCCGAACCCCTGTTTCCGCGGCTGGACGTCGCGGCCTACCTGAAGGAGTTGGAGATGAACGATGAAGGTGCACCGGCATCCGTCCCTGATGGGCCGGGCGCGGAGCCCACAAGTGAACAGCTTACGATCGACGAGTTCGCCCGCACCCAGCTGGTCGTGGGCGTGGTGCTCGAAGCCGAACAGGTTCCGAAGTCGAGGAAACTGGTGCGCATGATGGTGGATCTGGCCGAGGAGTCCCCGCGTCAGATCGTGGCCGGAATCGCCGGCCGCTACGCCGCCGACGATCTCGTCGGGCGGCGCGTGGTGATCGTCGCCAACCTGAAGCCGGCCAGGCTCATGGGCGTGGAGTCGCAGGGCATGGTGCTGGCGGCCTCGGTGGACGGCGAGCCGTTCCTGCTGTCTCCGGACGGAGACGTCCCTCCAGGGACGGGCGTGAAGTAGCTTCAGGCGTGAAATGGGAGACCGGCAGCAGCTGTTGTCCCCGGTGCACTCATGAAGGTCCGCCTCGTCAACGCGCACGCGCGACCGTTCGACAACGTCGTGGCTGCAGCGCGCAGCTGCTACTCCCAGCGCGCCGTTACCGCCGAGATGGCGGCCGGCGAGCACCTCGAAGACCCCGTCAAGCAACAGCGGACCCGGAAAGGCCGGGAGCGGATTGCGCGCTCCATCTTCGAGGCCGGCCACCATACGACCTACCAGCACGCCTACTTCCAGTTCATTATCGAGGGTGTCAGCCGGCTGACGCTGTGGAGCTTTCTGCACTCGCACCAGTTCTACAACTCCGAACAGGTCTCGCAGCGGTATGTCACCGTCGACCGCAACTCCATCTACGTACCGCCCGCGCTCAAGGGCCGGAACAGATCTCACTTCTGCGCGGCGGTCGAGGCGTTGCACTCCGCCTATCAAAAGCTGACCGCTCTTCTTGAGCCTGTGGCCCAGGACGAGATCCTGCGCACCTTTCCGACCCTGAAGCGCCCGGCCCACGCCAAGCGACTGGAGACGAAGAAACGCCGTCGGGCTCAAGAGGTCGCCCGCTACGTGCTGCCGCTCGCTACCACCGCGCACCTTCACCACACCGTCTCGGCGTTGACCCTGCTCCGCTACCGACGAGCATGTGCACACCCCGACGTGCCAGACGAGCTGCGGAAGCTGGCCGACGCCTTGATTGACGCCCTACTCGCGGTAGATCCGAGTTTCGCCGCCGTCCTCGAGGATCCAATCCCGGTGCTGCCGGCGGCCTCGTGGCTGGCAGCCCACTCGGCCGGCATGGGCGAGACGGCTGCGTACCGGCAGGAGTTCGACCGCAACCTCGGTCCGCTGTCCTCCCGGCTCCTGCATGGTGGCAGCCAGGCGCGCGGACGGGTGGCCGCCGCTGTACGCGCCGTCACCGGCCGGCCGCTCTCTGCCCTGTCCGACGACGAGGCGGTGAGGCTCGTTCTTGACCCGCAGCGCAACCCTCTGCTTGCTGAGACGCTCAACCTCGGAACCCTCGACCCGCTCAGCCGCGCCCTGCACCAGGCCACCTTCACCTTCGCCACCAAGATCTCCCACACCGCCGACAGCCAGAACCAGCGCCACCGGATGGTACCCGGTGCCAGACCTGTACTGTCTGCAACAGTGGACGAGGAACCCGACTTCATCACGCCCACCCTGATCCGTGAGAACACGGAGCTGTGCAGCCTGTTCGAAGCCGAAATGCACCGCGCATGGGAGGCCGCCTCGTGGCTGCGGCGCCACGGCCCCGACCCGACGCTGGCCCTGTACCTTCTCCCGAACGCAGTCGCCGTGCGACTGATCGAGACGGCCGACCTCCTCCACCTCCACCACAAGATGCGTATGCGTCTGTGCTGGAACGCGCAGGACGAAATCCGACGGGCTGCCTGGGAGCAGGCCATGCAGATCGCGGACGTGGATCCGCTGATCGGCAGCTTCCTGGCACCACCCTGCACGGTTCGTAAGGCCGCCGGACGAACGCCCTACTGCCCTGAGGGCGATCGTTTTTGTGGCGTTCCGGTCTGGAAGCTCAGCCTCGGCGAGCAGCGACCGCCGGGATCCTCTCGCTCCGCCGACATAGGCAGCCGCTGACCCCTCGTCTTTTCGGGTCAGTCCTTCGATCCAACGAGCACAGCCCGCCCAGGAACCTGTTATCGCCCGGGGATCGCGCTACTCTGACGTGTCCTCGCCCTCGGCGTATCCGGCGTGCCAAGGAGCCACCAGCTCCTGCCAGCGCGCCTGAGCCTTCAAGATCAGCTCGGCCACCTCGCGTACGGCACCCGCGCCGCCGGATGCTCCACAGATCAGGTGGCACGCCGCCGCCACCTCGGGAACCGCGTCCGCCGGGCACGCCGCAAAGCCGACCCGCTGCAGCAGCGGCAGGTCCGGCAGGTCGTCTCCCATCGCCGCCACCGCGTTGTCCTCCACGCCCACGAGCTTCTCCAAGAGCTCAAGATCGCCGGCCTTGTCACGGGACCCTTGGATGACCATCTCATCCCTGATCCCGAGCTCGCGACACCGAACCGTCACCGCCGGGCTCCGGCGGCCGGAGATAATGCCGACTGCAATGCCGGCCCGGCAAAGCAGGTGCAGAGCCAGCCCATCTCGAACACAAAAACGCTTGCAGCTCTCCCCTTCGTCGGTGTAAAGCAGCGACCCATCGGTGAGCACTCCATCGACGTCGGTCACGAAAAGGCGAATGGGCTCCACGAGCCGACGCATCGTCGCGGGCAGATGGCTGGTCATGGGTGCCATGCTCCTAAAACCCTTCCAGCACCGCGCTCACGAGGGCGCGAGCGAGATCCTCGGAAACCCGATCCATGGCCTCGATCTGGCGATCGAAGTAGTCGGCGGCGGAGACATCGACGTCGTACGACGTGCGCCGCGAAAAGTTCTTGTCCTCCCACAGCACCTTCGGTTTTTCGCTGCCGCCGGTCAGCAGCTGGGCCGAAACGGTAAGGGTCATCTGGTACTCGGTGGCCCGTCCCTGCTCGTCAAAACGCACCGGAGCCACCGAAACACTTCTGATCACGCCCTTCAGAACGAGATCGGCCCGGTCGGCGTGGTCCACGAGCTGGAACCGCCGCCGCCGCACCCACTCGCGGGTCAACGCCTCGGTCACCCTCTGGTCCATGTCTGCGCGATCTGTTTGGTTGTCGAGTGTTGCCACGTAGAGAGTCTTGTACTCGGCAGGGAGGAAGCTCGAGGTGCCAACGAGATGGTAGCCGCACCCTCCGAGAAACGTCGTAAGAACAGCAGTAAGAACCCACCCGACAGAAGCTGCCGGCGGCCGATGTCGGGCTGGACTATTCATCATCGCGCACCGTACCACGCCGCCACTCGACCGCCAAGCGGCTCTCCTCTCCCGTCATCACGGACCGACCCGGTACAATCGGGCCATGCCGGTACCCCGCCGCCTGGCGGTCATTCTCATCGCCCTTGTCGCATTCGGTAGCCTGTGGTCAGCAGTCCACCGCGACCCGTGGGACCCGGACGAAACTCGCTACCTGGAGGTGACTCACGAGCTGTTGTCGTCCGGGAACCCTTTCTTCCTACGCTTCAACGGCGAGGCATACACCGACAAACCACCTCTCTTCTTCTGGCTCCTGGCGCCCCTGGTTGCCGTGTCTGGAGCCGACAGCGCATTGCCGGGAGCCATCCTGTCACTGCTGTGCTGGCTGGCGCTCGGCCTCGCTTCCGCCAGGTTGGGGCGGGCGGCCGGCCTCGACCCACGCACCGCCCGCTGGGGGCCACTGCTCGCTCTGACTGCGCTCCTGCCGGCGCTGCTCTCCGGCGGCTGCCGGATGGACCTGCTGTTCGCCGTATGGTGCACGCTGGCCCTGGAGCGTCTTGTCCGTCTCGCCGACCACCCAGTCGACAAACGCTCGCACCTCATCCTGTGGCTGTGGGTCGCGCTTGCCGTCCTCACCAAGGGACCGCTGGTTCTCGCCTTCCTGGCGGGGGCGCTCGTGTTCACTGGGCGCGGCAGTCGGGCGATCGTCTGGCGGGCTGTGGCCGGATGGGGACCGCTGTTGGCGGTCGGGATCATCTCGGTCTGGCTTGTTCCCGCTGCGCTGACCGGCGGCCGTGCCTGGCTGGATACGATCGTGATCCATCAAAGCGCCGGACGCGTGGTCGCCTCGTTTGCACACCGAGAGCCCTGGTGGTACCACCTTGCCACCGTTCCACTGACGTTGATGCCGTGGTCGCCAGCAGTCTTGCTGGGAACGCTGGCAGTGTTTTCCCAGCGACAAGCCCTTTCAGCGAGGATCCGCCTTCTCGCCGCCTACCCGCTGGCTGGCGTCGTGTTCCTGTCGCTCCTCTCCGGCAAGACCTTCCTCTACCCCCTGCCGCTGTTCCCCGCCGGCTGTCTGGTTGCCGCATGGTGGTTGTACGGCGGGCCACAGAGGATCACTCGACGCGCGGCGCTCCTCATCGGCGCCCTTCTGCCGCTGGCTCTCGGCTTCGGAATCGCGTTTGCCCTGGCGCCAAGGCCGGAGATGGCTCTCGGCACTCTCGCCACCCTACTAGCCGCCGGCAGCCTACTGCTGCCCTCGTTAGGGGCGCTGCTGCTTCTTCTGAGACGGCAGGTGGGGCCGGCGATTGCGGCGCTGGCTCTGACGATCCCGCTGTTCGTCGCCGTCGGCCTGCAGCCGGTCGTTGGGCCCTTCAACCGGCTGCTCTCCCTGCGACCGTTCGCCGCTGCCTACAACGGTGCCTCAGAGGGTTCGGCTGCGCCCGGACTCGCCTACGGGAAGATCCAACCCGGTTTCATCCTCTTCACGGGCCGGCGGTTCGAGCTGCTGACATCGGCCGAGCGGCTTGAGCAGGCGCTGCAGGCCGGAGGCAGGGTCGCGATCGACCTCAGGACAGCTCACCGCCTACGGCGACAGGACCATCTGGAGTACCGAGAGCTCGCGCGGGTTTCCTACCGCCACTCAGCCGTCCTGGTGATCGCTTCCGACTCCGTCAAGGGCCGCAGCGGAAACCTGTAACCTTTCACCATCTCGGACGTATCAACGGTTGGAGGCCACCACACGTATACCTGAACGACGGTGGTGGAACTGAAGGCCTCGCACTCTTCTTCATCCACCAACCTCCTCCTTCCTTCGGCTCCCTCGGGAGCCACCTTTTTTTGTCCGCCCGACAGCGCCCTTCCGCCTTGAGAGGCCGGGCAGGCGGCGAGTGCTATCCTGCGCCCATGGACGCCATTGCGTCATTGACGC
>JAJDNH010000090.1 GCA_022340775.1 Acidobacteriota bacterium | reverse complement strand
CCGGCGCGCCCGGACCGGAGGTCACGAAACCGGCGGTGATCCAGAAGCTGGACCAAGCTTCCCACCGCGCGGAGAGGTGGCTGGGAGGCATCGTCGGCCAGAGTCGGGCCACCGTCCTGCTTCTGGTCATGCTGGCGATTGTCGTCAAGAACGTCTTCACCTTTCTCTCGCGCTATGCCGTTGCCCAGCTGGGACTGGCCACCATCAGGGATCTTCGTGACAGGGTCTTCGACGCTCTCCTGACCCAGAGCCCGCGCTTCTTTCACGAGACTCCGTCCGGGGTGATCATCGCCCGTGTCGTCAACGACGTCAGACTGATCCACGAGGCATTGGCGGAGAGGTTCGCAGACCTGCTGCAGGACAGCCTGACGGTGGTGGCTCTCCTGGTCTACGTCTTCTCGCTGAACTTCAAGCTGGCGCTGGCGACTCTGGTCTTGGCGCCGGTGCTCCTGGCGCCGGTGATTCACTTCTCTCGGCGTCTGCGGCGTCGTTCGCAGCAATCTCAGGAGCGCATGGGCGACCTCACGGCGATCCTGAACGAGACAGTCAAGGGAATCCGGGTCGTCCAGGCTTTCGGGATGGAGACCTTCGAGGCGCGCAGATTCCGCCAAGCGACGCACCGACACTTCTGGTCCAACCTCAAAGCCCGTGTGATCCAGGCTGCCAACGCGCCGGTGATGGAAATCGTCGGCTCCCTGGGCGCGTTGGCGCTGATCGGCTATGCCTCGTCGCAGATTGCCAGCGGCGCCCTCACCCTTGGTGACTTCTCGGCCTTCCTGCTCGGTGTCTATGGCGCCTACAACCCGGTCAAGCGCCTCAACAACTTCAACCTCGCACTGCAACAGGCGGTGGTCGCCTCGCGACGGGTGTTCGAGATCATCGATGCGCCGGTGGAGATTCGGGAGCGCGAGGGTGCGACCGCGCTGAGCGGCATCGGGGAGGGTGTCCACCTCGACCACGTGTGGTTCTCCTATGGCGACGAGCGTTGGGTTCTGAGCGATCTCGAGCTACGGGTTCCGGCGGGCGCTACGGTTGCCTTGGTCGGTGCCTCAGGAGCCGGTAAGACGACGGTAGCCCAGCTGGTACCGAGATTTTGGGACGTGCAAACAGGTGCGGTGAGAGTCGGCGGCGTTGACGTTCGTGATTTGACCCTCTCGAGTTTGCGGGGCCACATCGGGCTCGTAACCCAGGAAACGATCCTCTTCAATGACACCGTGCGAGCCAACATCGCCTTCGGTCTGGAGAACCCCTCCCAGGAGCGGATCGAGGCAGCTGCGCGGGCCGCTTTTGCGCATGAGTTCGTACTCGAGCTGCCACACGGGTACGATACCGTGATCGGCGAGAGCGGCCTCCGACTTTCCGGCGGCCAGCGCCAGCGGCTGGCCGTTGCTCGTGCGCTCTTCAAAGATCCGCCAATCCTGATCCTTGACGAGGCCACCTCGGCTCTGGACCCGGAGGCGGAAATGCTGGTGCAGCGGGCTTTGGAAAACCTGATGCGGGGGCGCACGACGCTCGTCATCGCGCACCGCCTGACGACGGTTCGCAGCGCCGACACGATTGTGGTTTTGGAGCAGGGGAGAGTGGCCGAGCAGGGAGACCACCGGGAGCTCATGACGGCCGGTGGGCCCTATGCGAAGCTGGTCGAAATGCAGGAGCTGGTCGGTGAGGAGGAACGCTCATGAGCTGTGTCAGCATGACCGGGTTCGGGCGGGCACGAGGCGAGCTCTCGGAACGCTTCCACGTCTCGCTGGTCGTCCGCGGGGTCAACCACCGCTATCTCGACGTTCAGGTGCGGATCAACCTGCGCGAGGAGCTGCCCGAGGTTGAGGCCTTGGTGAGGAGCGTGGTCGGTGAGCGTCTCAGCCGAGGCCGGGTTCTGGTCCAGGTGAACCTGGTGCGGACCGAGCCGGCTCGAGCCGAGGTTTTGGTGGACGGGTCGGGTGTGCGACAGCTGTTGGAGCAGCTGTCGCAGCTGCAGCTGCCGGAGGAAGCTGCGCGCGAGGTACAGCTCGGCGACGTCCTCACGATCCCCGGCCTGGTGTCGGTGAGCGGTGAGGAACTGCTCCTGACCGAAGACGAGACAGCGACGTTGGCCGGCCTCGTTGAGAGCGCGGTAGCTGAGCTGCTCACGATGAGGGAGCAGGAGGGCGAGCGGCTGGTGTCGCAGATCCGGGTCGAGCTGGCCCGTCTGGACACATTCCTGAGATGGGTGGAGCCGCAGACGGAGGAGATCAGACAGCATCTGCTCGACAAGCTTCGCCGCCGGATCGGCGAGCTGCTGGGCTCGGACGGCTTGGCCGACCCTCAGCGCCTCGTCCAGGAGGCGGCGCTGCTAGCCGACCGGGCAGATGTCGCGGAGGAGCTGGTTCGGCTCCGCGGGCATGTCGATCAGCTCCGGCGCCGGCTGGCCGAGGGTGGTGTCCTCGGGCGGGCACTGGACTTCTTGTGCCAGGAAATGCACAGGGAGCTCAATACCCTCGGATCCAAGTTCAGAGAGGTCGGCCTCGGCGAGCAGCTGGTCGATGCCAAGACGGCTGTGGAGAGGATTCGCGAACAGGTGCAGAACCTGGAGTAACGGGAGCACTCGGAGCAGCCCTTCTCTGGTGTTTCGACTGTGGCTGCAGGAGCCCTGGACGGAGATCTCCGGCGCTGGCTCTCGGAGTGTCAAGCACGGGCCACCCGCTGCGGACTCCCGCTGTACGAACCTGATACGATAACTTCGGAATGAGCTACCGGATCACGACTGTGCTCTCGGCCCTGTTGGTGGTCCTCTCCATTGCACCGGGGTGCCACTCTGGGAAGCAGAAGGAACGGACGCTGTACGTCGCGATGTCGGTCGGGCCGGTGAGCCGCGACCCCCTCAGGACCTTTGACGAAGTGTCACAGGCGGTGCTGGGCAACGTCTTCCAGAGCGTCATGCCGGGTGTTTCTGGCGAGCAGCCCGGTCTTGGCGTTGTCTCTCGCTGGGTGAACCCGGATATGCACACATGGGACCTGTTCGTGCGGCCTTCGCGAGTCTTCCATGACGGGCGCCCGGTACTTGCCACGGATGTTGATGCTTCGATCCGCACGGCGATGAGCGACCCGGAGTCGCCGCTGGCGCCACTTCTGAGAGCCGTTGTCGACGTGCGCGCCATCGGCGATGACAGGGTGCGGATCAGTACCTCCGGGCCGACCAACCTCGTGGCGGATCTGGCGTTTGTCCCTGTGGTTCCTCAGGGCAAGCATGTGACCGGCGACGAAACTCCGGTGGGCAGCGGTCCATACCGAGTCGTTCGTTGGGTGGCGGACCGCCGAATCGTTCTCAGGCGCGTGGCCACGGCCGCTGCAGGTACCCGCCCTCCCGACCTCGTTGAATTCGTCGTCACACCCGATGCAGAGAGCGCGCGGCGGGTTCTCATGGCCCTGGATCCCCTGATCATGTTGATGGTGGAGCCGGAGATCCTCACCGAGGCCGAGAAACACGGCTTCCGCAGGGTGGCGACACCGACCAGCGCGGCGACCTACTTGGTGTGCAACCTCCGGCCGGGCCGGGTCACGGCCCAGGCCCGTCTGCGACGCGCCATCGCAGCCGCTGCGGACCCGGCAGAGCTGATTAGACGGATGCAGGCAGACGAGGTGCCAGCCGATGATTTCCTGCCATCCACCGTGTTCGGCCATGTCAACGGCCGCTATCATGCCGACCCGCGCTGGCTTGACGATCGGCCGACCCAGAGCTCCCCGCTCGAGCTTGTCGTCATGGACACCATACGCAACGTCGGTGTGCAGCTCACCGAGGTTCTGCAGGGAGCCGGTTTCGACGTGCATCTGAACGTGCTGCCGGTGGGCGACACGCTTCGGGCTTTGAGCGAGGGGCGGTTCGACCTCTCGGTGATCGGGTACGGTTGCACAAGCGGAAGCGGCCTCGAGCTCTACGAGCTCGGGTTCACGGATCAGGCCGAGAGCGACTCCCAATGGAACTTCTCCGGCTACCGGAATCCGCGCGTCGACTCCCTGGTGGCGGAGGCCAAGGGCGCGTTGGATCCCGCCGTTCAGCACCGGCTCCTGGTGAGTATCGGGGACGAGGTACTGCACGACCTGCCCTGGATTCCGCTGTTCGAAGTCCGGCGCTCGGCAGCGGTGAGCCCATCGGTACGTTGGACGCCAGCCGCGGACGGTCGGTTCTTGCTGCTGGACGTGGAGATGCCTCGGTGAGAGCGCCGCGGCGGCTGCAGCGCCGGATCGTCCGCTACATCGTCTCCGTTGTTGTGGTGAGCCTGCTCGCGAGTGCGGGCGCACTGCTGTTGTCGAAGCAGAGGTCGCTGGTGTCCTCCCTCGAGAGCTCGGCACGAACCTTCTCGGCGATGGTCAGCCTGCCCTTGGCCAAAGACGTCGAGCTGTTCCGGCAGACTGGTCATCAGGTGCTGAGACAGCAGCTCGGGAGGTTTGCAAGACTGAACCACGACCTCGTCCGTCTGCAAGTGCTGAATGTCGATGGTGTCCTCGTCATGGATGCGCGGGTCAAGGATGGGCAGGTCGAGCTGGAGGCCGGAGAGCGGGGCGGCCAGGCTCCTCGCCTGAGGGACGAGGAGCTGATCGGGCCTGTCGAGGCACTGAGCCTGAGTGCCAAGCGTGTCGCCTACTCCGGCCGCGGGCGTGTGTACCGCGTGGTGGCGCCGGCAGTCGAGGAATGGGGCCGGCACACCTACACCTTGGTGGCCTACTTCAGCTACGCTCGGGTGTCTCAGGAGCTGCTCCGGGCGGGACTGGTAACGGGGGTGTTTCTCGCGATCGGAGTGCTGGTAGCGTACGCCGCATCGGCTCTCCTGGCCAGGACCATCACCGGCGGAGTGGAGAAGCTGCAGGCTGGCGTGCAACGGGTAGCGGCCGACCGTTTCGACGAGCGGGTCGAGGTCGACTCCGGTGACGAGATCCAGGAGCTGGCCGAGTCGTTCAACGTGATGGCCGACCGCCTGCAGGCATCGATCGCCGCGCTCAAGGACGCGTACGTGCGGCTCGAGTCCCTGGACCAGTCCAAGCGCAATCTGCTGGCCAACGTCTCGCACGAGCTGAGGACGCCGCTCACCGCCCTACGCGGCTACCTCGAGCTGCTCGGAGATGGCCAGCTAGGGGAGCTGGTGCCCGGTATGGACCGTGCGGTCGAGGTGTGCCAACGCAACGTTGGCCGCCTGACCACGCGCATCGAGGAGCTGGTGGAGTTCGCACGCATCGATCGGGATGGGGCGGCGCTGCCGATGGGTACGGTCGATCTTGCAACGCTGCTGCACGGTGTGGTGGAGACGCTATGGCCGCGGTTGGAGCAGAAGAACCTGTTTTGCTCGCTCAACATCCCGATGGACCTGCCGGTAGTCAGGGCCAACGGTGAGAGCCTCGAGCGCGTATTCCTCAACCTTCTGGACAATGCCATCAAGTTCACCCCGCAGGGTGGGTCGATACGGGTTCGGGCCCGCAAGCTGCGGCTTCATGAACGAGATGGCGTTCTTTCCGAGGTCACAGACACGGGCGTCGGGATCCCTGCCGACCAGCTCCAAGCGGTGTTCGACCGCTTCTATCAGGTGGACCAGAGCTCCCGTCGGCGGTTCGGCGGTATGGGTCTCGGGTTGGCACTGGTCCACAGGGCAATCGAGATCCATGGTGGCAGCGTGTGGCTCGAGAGTAGGGAAGGGAGAGGGTCGACCTTCTCGGTTTGGCTGCCGCTTGAAAGGCCCGGCCAGCTGGATGCCGGTTTGCCGGCGGTCGACTCCGCACAGTCTGCTACACTCGACGGTACGGCGCCGATGGGCGACGCGGGGCGGAGCGAGGCTTGAAGCACATCTTCGTTGTCGATGACGAGCCGGACGTGGTCGGGTTGCTCAAGACGGTCCTCGAGCTCGAGGGCTTTCGCGTGACGACGGCGACCGAGGGGAGAACGGCGCTCGCCCAGATCTTGGCGGACCCCCCCGACGTGCTGGTGCTGGACCTCATGATGCCCGATATGGACGGGATGGAGCTCCTGAAGTTGCTGCGTCTGGATCCACAGGGCGCCAACCTGCCCGTACTCATCGTGTCGGCCAAGTCCGGACAACAGAACCAGATCGGGAGCCTCCAACTGGGCGCCAACGCATACATCTGCAAGCCGTTTTCAAACCGCGAGCTGGTAGCACAGATCCGACAGCTGGTCGGGCTGACCTCGGATGGCGGCGACAATGAGTGATCCGGCGCCCAAGATCGATCTCTTCGAGCTCCAGGCTCAGCTCCTGCAGCACCGTGCCTGCCTCTATGATCCCGAGACCCAGCTGCCCACGTTGGCGGCGGTCATGGATCAGGTCCGCAAGGCTCTGGACGAGCGCAGCACGGTACAGGTCCTGGTGATCCAGATCGAGCAGGAGCAGAGCCTCGAGCTGGTGGTCGGGTGGGAGCGTTACGACGTCCTCCTGAAGTCCGCTGCGGAGTACCTGAACGAGGCGTTGGCTGCGACCATGGGTGGTAGCGCCGTGCTGTGCCAGGAT
>JAJDNH010000067.1 GCA_022340775.1 Acidobacteriota bacterium | reverse complement strand
GACCCCTGTCCGGATGAGACTTCGGATTGTTCCAGGACACAGTTTATCGCAGATACCCGCGTATCATGGGATGGTGAATCGGCGACTCGGATTCATGCGAGCGGCCGTTGTCTGGGGGGCGCTCGGAGCGGCCCTGGTTGCCGGGTCGGCCGCCGCGCAGGTCCGGTGGTACAAGTCGGCCTCCAACCCCGTGTTGGTTCATGCGGACTCGTTTCCCGAAGGCGCGGCCATAGGCCAGCCCGCGGTGCTTGCCGTCGGGGGCGAGTTGCGGATGTGGTACACGGGCGGGGGGCTCGACATCCGCGGCCGGATCCTCGCGGCTAGGTCCGCCGACGGCGGACTGACGTGGCAGCGGGACAACGACGGCGAGCCCGTCCTCGACACCGGGCCGGACGGCGCCTGGGACTCGCTCACGATAGACACGCCGGAAGTGGTGGCCGACACCGACGGGTACAAGCTCTACTACTACGGCTCGAGCTCGAGCGACGGCTCCGGGGCCTCGATCGGTCTCGCGACATCCAGCGATGGCCTGACGTTCACCCGATGGGGCACGGCCCCGGTACTCCAGCCGGGGCCGCCCGGCAGCTGGGACGAGCGCTGGGTGGAGTCCCCGGCTGTGATTTGGCTCCCCGAGCAGGGCCGCTACCTCATGTGGTACTCGGGGATGGACGCCGCCTGGCGCGCCCGCGTGGGGCTCGCCACGTCGACCGACGGGGTCGTCTGGGTCAAGTACGCCGGCAACCCGGTTCTCGACGTCGGCCCGTCGGGAAGCTGGGAGGACTACTGGGTGGCTGTTCCCGGCGTGATCCGGTGGGGTGAGGGCTTTCTGATGGTGTACTCGGGAGTGAGCGAGGCCGATCTGGCGGACGGCGTCGCCGACGACGTTGGCGTTGGGATCGCTTTTTCGGCCGACGGAGTGACGTGGCGCCGGCTCGCAGCCAACCCGGTCATGACCACGCAGAGCCCGCCGCACGACCAGGCCGTGGACCACGGCGGCCCCTGGGCGCCCGATCTCGTGAGGGGGCCCTCCGGGGGGCGTCTCCTGATGTTGTACGAGAGCAGCGCCGGGATCTGCCTTGCCGTGTCTCCGATGGCGAGAGCCCGTCGCGCGCGCGGACGCCTGCTTCCAGCGCCCGCAGGCGGCGCCGGCCTCCGGCGGCAGGAAGGGGAACGGTAGAGAACGGCCCGCGTCGGACTCAGATCGGCGCGCGGGCCGACCGTCTTGGCACCCTTGCCGGGCTCAACCCACCGGCACACATTGTGGCGCGCGACCGGGCCGGAGCGTGCGGAGGGGCATGATGATCTCGATCGAGAGCTCAGCGAGGTCAGGCACCAGACGCCATTTCCTCGTCGCGCCAGCCCAGAATCCGAGGTAGAGTTGACGGCGCCAAAGGAGGGCGCTTCATGAAAGGGACGATCGTTCGCTGCCTCAAGTCGCTGGTCGAGGAAAAGGCGGGCCAGGAGACTTGGGATGAAATCGTGACAGAGTCGGGGGTCGCACTCCCCAAGATCATCAACCTGAGCATGGATATCCCCGACGGAGACACCGTCAAACTCCTCGAGTCCGCCTGCAAGGTGCTCGGCCTCACGCTCTCGCAGGCTGCCGACGCGTTTGGGAAGTACTGGATGACCGAGTACGCGCCGGCGATATACAAGAGCCATTTCGACCGCTATCGCGATGCGCGCGCGTTCCTCCTCGGCGTGGACGACATCCACCGTCTCACCACTGCGACTGTCCCGAACGCTCATCCCCCGCGGTTCGACTATGAAGAGGTCGATGATCGGACCCTCGACATCGTCTACAACTCGAGCCGAGGGATGATCGACCTGCTGATGGGGTTGGCCCGTGGCGTGGGCGCATACTTCAACGAGCGTCTCACCGTCAGCAAGGTCGGATCTGACCGGGTCAGGGTGCGCTTCAGCTAGCTGCTTCGGGCAGGACGACGACAGGCTGCGGACGGCGCCGGTACCGACGGTTTGGGCACTCTTGCCGGGCCGCCACCCGCCGCGACCTCACCTGGAGCCGTCCGGCCGATCTGGAGCGTCCGGGCGCGTATGATGGTTTCGATCGAGACCTCACCGAGTCTGAGAATGAGCAGGAGAGTGGAGTGGACATTCGATCGCTGAAGCTGGTCTGCTTCTCACCCACCGGAACATCCCGGGCCGTTGCCCAGGCGGTCGGACGCGGCATCGGGCACGATGGCGTGGAGGTCGTAGACATCACCCGCCCGGGGGGCCGCACGCGCCGACTGGAGACGGCGGCGGACGACCTGCTGCTGGTTGCCGTACCGGTGCACGTGGGCCGTGTGCCGGAGCTCGTGTGCCGGTGGCTCGGGACCCTCAAGGCCGACCACACACCAGCGGTGTGCATCGTGGTCTATGGTAACCGCGAGTTCGACGACGCGCTGCTCGAGCTCATGGACATCATCAGGGAGTGCGGGGGGCGACCCATCGCCGCCGCGGCGTTCATCGGCGAGCACTCCTTCTCGAGCGCCGACACGCCCATTGCAGCGGCCCGTCCCGATGCGGCCGACCTGCGTCGGGCGGAGCGTTTCGGCCGCGCGGTTGGTAACAAGCTGCGATCCGTGGCGTTTGCCGAAGAGGCACTCACCGTCTACGTGCCCGGCAACCATCCCTACCGGGAGCGGCTGCCCCGGCCGCCCGGCCACTTCATCGCCGTAGGTAAGGCGTGCGTGCAATGCGGCACGTGCGCCGAGGCGTGCCCGGTGGGCGCCATCGATGTAAGAGCCAGCACTGCGGTGGAAGAGGACGAGTGCATCTTCTGCTGTGCCTGCGTCAAGAGCTGTCCGGAGGGTGCCAGGACCATGCGGGCGTCGTGGCTCAAGGACATCGCCGTGCGCCTGAGCGAGGATTGCAGGGCCAGGAAGGAGCCGGAGTGCTTCCTGTGATGGCCGAGTCGATGCCCGTTGTGACCCGGGTTGGTGCCTAACTCGACACTTTTGGCATGCCCTAGTTGACCACCACACCTCGAGCCCGCCGGGCCGGCCCGTAGCGTGTGAATGCGGCTGATCGGGAAGGTACTCAAGGGACGATCGGCGCCCCTACCTGGAGTCTGTGACCGGTTGGCGCCGGTCTATCCGCCCTCCGAGTGCCAGGTGAGGCGCAGCCAGGCGGTGCGGCCGGGCTCGTTGACCTGGACCGGGACCGGGTCGAAGAGGCTGCCGCGGTTGAGGTGGCGCGCGTAGGTCCGGTCGAACACGTTGTCGACGCCGGCGGTGAGGGAGAAGCCCACACCGAGCTGGACACCCGCACCGAGGTCAACGGCCACCCAGCCCGGTGTCGGACCGGTGTCGAGGCCGCTGCCGGTCAAAGGACTGTCGTCTACGCGGCTCTGCCGGGCGGCCCAGCGCAAGCTCGTAGAGCACGACACCACGCCATCGGTCCAAGCGGCGCTGAGCGAGCCCTCCAGCGGCGGCGTCTGGGCAATCGGGCGGTGGTCCGTACGGTTGTCCGCCCGTACCCAGGAGGCAACTGCGGTGAGACGAGCGCCGCGGCCGAGGTCGGCGTTGGCCTCGAGCTCTGCGCCGAGGCGACGGGCGTCCACGTTGCGGTAGATCGAGCGCAGGTCGGCGACGGCAACACCCTCCTGGCCGCGGGCGCGGTCGCGCAGCACCAGGTCATCAACCTCATCGCCGAAGGCGGTCAGAGTCACGCGCTCGCCGCCACGATGCCAAACCAGGCCGAGGTCGAGTTGGTGATGGCGGGGAGCGGCGAGGCCGGGGTTGCCCACCCAACGCATTCCAGGCTGAGGGTTGTTGGCGGCCAGGAAGCGCTCGGTGGCGTCAGGTGCGCGAACGCTGCGGCTTGCTCCCGCGAACAGCTCGAGAGCATCGCCGCGCCACTCCCAACGCGCGAGCGCACTGACGGCGGTGTGGCGCCAGAGGCTGGCACTGGCCCCGTAGGTCATGCTCCACAGCTGACGCGGGGTTGGGCCGGCATCGCCCATCGTCGGGCGGTCGGCGCCGGCCGCATCGGCTGTGAAGCGGTCGACCCGCAGACCCAGCCGCAGCCGGCTGTGAGCGCCGAGCGTGCGGCCCGCCTCGACGAAGCCGCCGGTGGCGGCGATGGCAACGTCTGGCCACATCACGGATTGCACCATCGTCACGGCGGCGGCAGTCGGGCCCGCAAAGCGGGTCGCGTCGCGCCGGTTGCGGTCGACGTCGAGGCCGGCGACAAGGCGCCAGCTCGGGCCCGCCACGAAGTCGAGCCGCAGCCGGGCACCGGTGGAGTCCGAGCTTGCCGGGACCCGCATCGCCATCGGCGCGGTCAGCGGGCGCAGCGAGTAGTTGTCCATCAGATGGTCGACCCGGTCGCCGTAGACCGTGGCCTCGAGGCCGGTTTGGTGTGTGAGGCCGATCTGGGCGGAGAAGTCGAGGCGCGCGATGTCAGAAGCATCCTCGGGGGCATCCATGCCGGCGCCGGCGAAGAGGGCATCATCGGTACGGGAGGACTCGAGGCTTGCCTCGAGGCGGCTGTAGGACGATGGACGCCAGGCCCCGGTCACTGCGGCCGAGCGGCTCTTGAAGGCCGAGCGCACCGTGCGGCCGTCGCCGTCTCGGTAATTACGCTGAGCCTGGCGACCGGCGAGCACCCGCAACCACAGACGATCGCGGCCGAAAGCGAAGTCGAGATCGCCCGTCGGCCCGTCGAGGGCGCTGCCATAGCTTGCACCGAGGGTGGCGCGCCAGCCGGTCGTCTCGCCGAGCGCCGGAGGCAGACGTTCGTACAGCACCGTCCCGGCGCTGCCGCCAGCGCCGTTTTGGAACGACTGCACTCCCCGGATCACGACCACCCGGTCGTAGCTCCACGGCGCTGCGAACGAGCTCTGGGGATCCATCCGGTTGGGGCAGCCACCGTGGATTGCAGCGCCGTCGAGGCGCACGTTGAGGCTGGCAGCGCCGAGGCCGCGAACCACCGGCTCGAAGCCGTGGCCGCCCATGCGCCCACCGCTGACTCCCGGCGCACCGAGGAGAGCCTCGCCGCCGTCGCCGAATGGGGGCGCTTGGCGCGGCTTGACGATCACAACCGTCGGCACCTCAGGTTGCTGGCCCACGACCTGGATCGTGTCCTTCACGACCGGACGCTCGGCGGTATCGGTACTCGCTTGCGCCGCGGTCTTTGGCTCGTTGCTCTCGTCCGACGGGGGAGCTGCGGCGCTGGTCACCATCGCGATCGCTGCCGATACCGACAGCGCAGCCACGCGCATCGACAACATCCTCCATCCGACACACTCTCTTTTCGCCATGTCATCACCCTTCCGCGGACGAACATCTCGTCCGGGCCGGAGAATTCCTTGCTCGTAGTCAGGAGGCCGTCAGACTGCCATGGGGCGAGGTGGCGGGTGTGGCACGTCGAAGTCAGAGAGCGCGACGCGGTTGGGTGGCGGCTGATCAATCGAGCCGCCCAGGTTGGGTGTAGCCGTGGCCGGGCCAGAGGACGGCCGGTCGCACGGCTGGTCGTTGCCGAGGGCCGGCGCCGGATCGTGAGCGGCCTCGCAGCCAAGGGCGAGGGCGGGCCCTGCACCCATCGTGCAGCAGCAGGCCCCCTCGGGTCGTCCGCAGCCGCATGTGCAGAGTCCTCCCGCCGGAGCGTGGACGTCCAACGCTGGTCCAGCCGGCGGCACCAGTGGCGCCAGCGCGATCACCAGAAGGACGGTGGTGACGGTCCTCGCAATATGCTGCACGGGGACATCATCATACCGTGCTCCGCAGGGGCGATGGCTCTCGCACTTCTACTCGGTGGCGCCCAAGGACACCTCACCTCGAACGGCTGGCCGACCCTGTGCGTCAACCCAGGGGCACGCCGGGCGTCGAACCCACGATGCGTGCGATCGACTCCGGCGCGGGAAGCTCTGACTCCCTGATACAGGCTGCCGCGGCCGGACGTGCTGAGAGGAGCCGGTCATGACATTCAAGAGGACACTCATGACACTTGTGACTGCGGTGCTCCTGGTTGGGGGAATGGTTGCTTCTTCCCAGTCCGAGGCCGCCGCCTCCCACCTCGACAGCATCGGAGGGGTGACATATGCGATCGTGGATACCGGCCAGTCCACGTGCTACAACGCCACATCTGCTATCGGCGCCCCGTCCCCGGGTGAGACGTTCTATGGCCAAGATGCCCAGTACCACGGGCGGCAGCCCAGCTACACGACCAGCGACGACGGTCTGACCGTGCTCGACAACAACACCGGCCTGACGTGGATTCAGAGCCCCGACACCAACGGCGACGGAGTCATCGACTCCAACGACAAGCTGAGCTGGGCCGAGCTGCCGACCTACGTCGAGACTCTCAACGCCCGGAGCTTCGGCGGCTACTCCGATTGGCGCGTGCCCTCCATCAAGGAGCTCTACTCGTTGATGGACTTCCGAGGCACCGATCCCTCGGGACCCAACCCAACCAACCTCGTGCCCTTCGTCGACACCGCCTACTTCGCCTTCGGTTATGGCGACGAGGCGGCGGGCGAGCGTCTCATCGACGCCCAGTACTGGTCGAGCACCGAGCATGTGAGCACGACCATGGACGGCAACGCCACCGTCTTCGGCGTCAACTTTGCCGACGGCCGCATCAAGGGCTACCCGCGCGACAAAGCCGCGGGGGGTGGCGTCGCCAGGCATTACATTCGCCTGGTGCGAGGCAACCCAGCCTACGGCGTCAACGAGCTCGTCGCAAGCGGTCACGGCACGGTCACCGACAACGCCACCGGCCTCATGTGGCAGCAGGCCGACAGCGGTGCGGGCATGACCTGGGGCGACGCCCTCAACTACTGCGAGAACCTCGACCTCGCGGGCGCCACGGACTGGCATCTTCCCAACGCGAAGGAGCTGCAGAGCATCGTCGACTACACGCGCTCGCCCGACACCACCGGCTCGGCAGCCATCGATCCCCTGTTCAGCTGCACCAGAATCAGCAACGAGAAGCTGGAGGACGACTACCCCTTCTATTGGAGCAGCACCACCCATGCCAGGGCCTCGCAGGAGCAGGCCGGTTCGGCTGCGGCATACGTGGCGTTCGGTCGCGGCATGGGGTACATGATGGACTCGTGGCTGGACGTGCATGGGGCCGGCTGCCAGCGCAGCGACCCCAAGGAGGGTGAGCTGAGCGACTACGCCTACGTGCCCTACGGCTACTACAACAGCCAAGCGCCCCAGGGGGACGCCATTCGCATCGACAACTTCGTGCGCTGTGTACGTGATGCGGAGGCCGATGCCGTTGCCGAGTTCACGACCTTCGTCGAGATCGTGGTGGCCAACAAGGGACTGGGCGGCAGCCAATGGAAGACCGACCTGGTGGTCATGAACCAGGGGCAGAAGGACGCCAAGATCGAGCTCATCCTGCACACCACCGCTGGCGACTTTGCGAAGTCCAATGAGATCGCCGCTGGCGGCGAAGGCGTTTTCGAAGACGTGGTCTCGCTCCTCGGCTACGCCGGGAAGGGGTTGTTGGAGCTCCGGACGAGCGAGCCTGTAGTGGCCATCGCCCGCGTCTACAACCAGACCGCCGACGGTACCTGCGGCCAGCTCCTGGAAGGACATGCGGCGGGAGACGGCCTGGCGGCCGGCGAGTCGGCCATGCTGCTGGGACTTCGGCAGATGTCGGGCAGGTTCCGAACGAACATCAGTGTGAGCAACACGGGATCGACACCCGTAGAGGCCACCGTGGAGCTCTTCACAGCTTCGGGAGAGAAGATCCACCAGTTCACCCTCGGCGTCGAGCCCTATGCCGTTGTCCAGGACATCCAGCCGTTCGCAGCTCGGGCCGGGCGGCCAGACCTCGGATGGGGTTTTGCCCGGGTCACGGTCACCTCGGGCTCCGGCGTGCTGACCTCGGCATCGGTGATCGATGCTGGCACCGGCGATGCGACGACGATCCCGATGAAGCGATGAGCGAGAGGCTGTCTTGACCGGTGCCAAAGCCGGTGCTCGGCACACTCAAGTTGGGCTGCCGCCCCCCAACCTCACCTGGAGCCGCCGGGTGGGCCAGGAGTGTGCATCTCGATCGACAGACCAGCGGACTCACGAATGACCAGCGAACGATCACTGGACCAGAGCCCCGACTCATGAGCCGTCCATGTGTCGGGCACCGTTTCAGCAGCACCACCACGCTGGAGTAGCCCCCACATTCCTGCGTATCATGGGACGGTGAAGTGGGAACCGGTGTACATGCGAGCGGCTGTAGTCCTGGGGGCGCTTGGAGCGGCCCTGGTTGCGGGGTCGGCTGCCGCGCAGGTCCGGTGGTACAAGTCGGCCTTGAACCCCGTGATGGTGCATGCGGACTCGTTTCCCGAGGGCGCGGCCATCGGCCAGCCCGCGGTGCTTGCCGTCGGGGGCGAG
>JAJDNH010000058.1 GCA_022340775.1 Acidobacteriota bacterium | reverse complement strand
TGACTGCCGAGGCGCGAGGCGTAAGCGCCACCCGAATCCCTATCGAACTTGTACGTGGTAGCGGTTCGTCGATCGGGAGTAGCGTGATCCCCGTCGAGAAAGGAGGCCTCATGGGAGAAGAGCCCAAGGGGTGCGGCCGTGTCACGGGAAGCGTGCTGGGCGAGGCGCCGCCCGCCGAGTCCGAAACACCAGCGACCGAGATCAAGAAGGAGATGGCCATGACGGCTCGAGTCGGACAGAAGGCCCCGGACTTCAACGCCCCCGCCTACCACGACGGCGGCTTCACCAACGTCCAGCTCTCCGACTACTTCGGAAAGTGGCTCCTGCTCTGCTTCTACCCCGGCGACTTCACCTTCGTGTGAGCCACCGAGGTGTCGGCGGTCGCCGACAAGTACGACGAGCTGCAGAAGCTGGGTGTGGAGGTCTTCTCGGTCAGTGTGGACAGCCACTTCGTGCACAAGATGTGGAACGACCACGAGTTGACCAAGATGGTGGAGGGGGGAGTCCCCTTCCACATGCTCTCCGATCAGGCCGGCAACATCGGCCGGGCGTACGGCGTCTATGACGAAGGCCAGGGGATCGAGCTCCGCGGGCGGTTCATCATCGATCCCGACGGCGTGATCCAGGCCATGGAGGTGCTGACGCCGCCGGTCGGCCGGCGCATCGCCGAGAGCATCCGGCAGGTCCAGGCCTTCCAGGTGGTTCGGGCGAGCAAGGGCGCCGAGGCCACCCCCGCCGGCTGGATGCCCGGGCAACCGGTGCTGCGCCCCGGTCCCGACCTCGTGGGCAACGTCTGGAAGGTCTGGAAGCCCAACGAGTAACGGGTCGAGCCGGCGCACCGCCGCAGCACACCGGTGCCACGGGGAGAACGGGCAGCGTCTGGCCTGTGGCTTCCCCCGAGCCCAGAGTCGCGAGGGCGGCGACGCGGCTGATCCGTGCGTGTCACCTATTGCTGCTGCGGCGGCGCCTTGGCTGTGCCTTCGGCGGCGAGCGCCTCCGCCTCTTCACGGCTCTGCACAGGCTGCACATCCACGATGCTGTAGACGCCCACACTCCCCTGGTACTGATAGGTGAGCGGCGTGCGCGTGCCCGAGCACACCCGGGGGAAGTTGGGCGACACCTGGATGTTCCAGACCCTGCTCAGGGGCGCCGAGTCGCGATTCAGCATCAGCAGGTAGTGCCGGTTGGTCAGCACCTGGACGTACACAAAGGGCCCCGGCAGGGGGTCGAACCTCGTGATGTCCATGGAGTTGAAGCACGTCTTCCCGGTCTGTGCCGCGGCCCCTCCCTCAGGCGACGGTGTCGTGGACGCACAGGCTGCGGCGCCCATGGCGAGGATCACCGCCGCCAGCGTTCCCAGGATTCTCTGTCCGGTGCCCATGGCGGTCTCCCTTCCCGGGGATGCTGCGACCGTGCGCGTCGAGATCTGACCCGACTGCACGGGATGCACGCCTCCGTGCCGGTGCTCACGCAACCCCTCACACCATGCTACGACGCGGGCACCTCATTTGTTACCTCGGCCCGTGACATCGGGGTCGCACCGCCGAGGCGAGAAACCGGCGCGCCCCGCGGCCGTAAATGGAATATGGGCTTCTCACACCCCAGTTTTTCGAGATGAAGCGGCACTCACGTGCCGCGTCGGGAAGGAGAGATCAGCTCCGACTCGCGAGAATCCTCCTGCAACTCCCACGGACATCGCCCCAGCGCGGGCAAACGAAAGGAAGACACGATGCAAACCTGGCTGAAACGGACACTCCTGCTCCCCGTCCTCGCCCTGACCCTGCCCGCCCTCGTCGGATGCGCGTCATCGACCACGGGGCAGCAGGCCGCCACCACACCCCGCGAGGGCGAGACCTGCTTCAACGCGTCCATGGCGACCAGCTTTGATTACATTGCACCACGCTACGCGTATGTCACGACAGTGGGCGACGACCACTATCTCCTGACGCTCGCCCAGGAGTGCATCAACCTGCAGTCCGCCATGAACATGTCGATTCGCTCGCGGTTCGAGCAGGTCTGCTCGCGCAGCGAGGACTCGATCATCTACACCGCCCTCGGCCGCGCCAACTACTGCCGGATCGTGAACATCCAGAAGGTCAAGGACCGGGCGGCGGCGAATGCGATCGTGAGCGAGAACAACCGCACCGGCAACCCGGGATACTGATCCACCCCGGACGCGACGCGATACCCCTTCCCCGCCCCGGTGAGCCGGGAGCGTCCCTGCTCCGCCTCGATCCATGGGTGAGGTGGCCAGGGTGAGACTCCGCCAGCCGGAGACGGGGGACGGGTTTTCGGAATCGGAACTTCTGCGGGATACTGAAAGGGTGAAGCTGCTCCGCGCCGCGGTCACCCTTTCGCTCCTCGTGGGTCTCGGGTGCGCGAGCGGCCCTGCGGCACGCCACGGGAGCCGGGTCACGTCTGCCCAGCTCCTCGCCGGGACGCCGCTCGGAGCACCATCGCACGCCACAGACAGTGTGCCCAGCGCCGTGGACGTGCTCGCCCCGACTCCCGCGATGAGGGCGTTCCTCGACACCCACGTGAACCGCAACGCCGGCGCCAACCTCAAGTTGCGCCAGCTCGTGAGCGCCGTCATGAGCCGGGACACCTTCGGGCTCCAGTACGACGAGAGGACCCGCACCGCCGCCGAGACCTTCCGCGAGCGGCGCGGGAACTGCCTGTCCTTCTCCACCATGTTCGTCGCGCTGGCCAGGGACGTCGGCCTGAGCGTGCAGTTTCAGGAGGTGGACATCCCGCCCGACTGGACCCAGGACAAGGAGACGTTCGTGCTCAACCGGCACGTCAACGTACGGGTCCTGATGGAGCCCATCGGCAGCGTGGTGGTCGACTTCAACACGGCCGACTTCCGAACCAGCTACGACATGCGTCCG
Organism: Acidobacteriota bacterium; assembly: GCA_022340775.1. GTDB lineage: Bacteria > Acidobacteriota > Thermoanaerobaculia > Thermoanaerobaculales > Sulfomarinibacteraceae > JAJDNH01. The sequence goes on along the minus strand of JAJDNH010000058.1, from coordinate 3,188 downwards.
ATCTCGGACGATCAGGCCCTGGCCCATTACTACAACAATATCGGCGTGGAGCGCATGCTCGCGGGCGACCTCGTCGCCGCCGTCGCGTCCTATCGGGCGGCGATCGCCGACCACGACCCGCAGTTCTCTGCGGCGTGGACGAACCTCGGGACGCTCTACATGAGGCACGGAAACCCATCCTACGCCGAGGCCGCATACCTCCACGCCCTCGACGCCGATCCGAACAACCTGGTGGTCATGAGCAACCTGGCCCGCCTCTACGATCGCCAGGGGGACTCCGACCGGGCCGCCCGCTACCGCAGGAGGGTGCTCCGCCACCGCATGCACAACCCCTACTACCGCTACCAGCTCGCCCGCGAGGCCTTCGCCGAGGCCGACTACGACGGCGCCCTCCACCACCTCAAGTACGCCACCCGAAAGAAGAAGGACGAGGAATGGTTCTACTCCCTGCTGGGCGAGTGCTATGAGAAGAAGGGGAACCGACGCGCAGCAGAGCGCGCTTTCGCCAGGGCCCACGCCCTTTCGGCCGCCGAGGTCTCGAACCGCGGCTTCCCCACCGGCGATGGCTCGCGCGGCGAGTAGCGGGAGCAGCGGCAGTTACCAGTGGAAGTGCTCCGCGACAGCGAGCAGGGGCAGCCACCGCGTCGGCAATGAGCGGCAGCGGACAGCGACCATCCTTCGGGAGCACCAGAGAGGGTGCCTGGCACCCCGTCTTGATTCGATAGCACGCACATGGCTTCATCCGAAAGGGTGCCTGGCACCCGCTCTGACTTTCCCGACGCGCGAGGATGGGCGGGCGGCGACTCCGCGTCACTGCGCCTCTGCGTTCTTTGTTCCCCCAGGGGGTCGGGGGCTTCGCGCCTTCGCGCCTTTGCGCCTTGGCGTTTGTTCTTCTCCCGGGCGGGTGGCGGCTCTGCGCCTCCGCACCTCTGCGTTGATTACTCCCCCCGGAGCGGGCGGCGGCTTCGCGTCTTTGCCTCTTTGCGCCTTTGCGTTTGTCCGTCTCCCGGGAGGGCGGACACCTCCGCGGGCACGAAAAAAGGGCGGTCCCGCGAGGGACCGCCCCGATTGTCGTCGCTGGTGCGAGCCTAGAAGGTGAACACCAGAGAGGAGTGGATGAAGCGGCCGTAGGGATCGTAGAACCCGTAGAACCCTGGGCCGTAGTCGTTGTCCTGGAAGCCGACCGCGAGCGGCGCTTCCTTGTCCATGATGTTGTCCACGCCGAGGGTGAACTGCACGTTCTTGGTGATGTTGTAGGTGGCGACGAGGTCGAAGTAGTTGTACGCGGCGTTCTCGTAGCTGCCGTTGATCTTGTACAGGTCGACCACGTTCGGGTTGTAGAGGTAGGAGTTCTTGGGATCGACGGCATCGGCCTTCACCGAGCCCTGGTACCGCCAGCCCAGAGTCAGCACGAGGTTCCCGGTCTCCCAGGAGGCCTGGAAGCGGTGCCGCCAGTTGGGCATGGGGATGCCGCAGGTGTTGCCGAACAGGCCGGAGCAGTCGTACTCATAGAGGCCGGTGTTGAGCTTCTGCTTGATCAGGTAGGTGCCCATGAGGTTGAAGTTGAGGAAGCTGTTGCCCAGCGGCATCAGGTAGCTGCCGGTCACGTCGACGCCCTCACCCTCGGTTTTGCCGATGTTGGCGTCGGTCGAGATGGTGTAGCCGTCGGGCGTCACCCACAGGCTGCCGTTGGCATCGCGGTGGATCAGGTCGCACAGGTCGCCGGTGGTGGCGCAGACGTTCAGGATGTCGTCGAAGAAGTAGTGATCGATGGTCTTGTCCAGCTTGATGTCGAAGTAGTCGATGGTAGCGGTGAAGCCGGCCAGCCCGGGCGGGGTGATCACGACACCCGCGTAGTTGGTGTCGCCGATCTCCTGGTCCAGGTTCGGGTTGCCGCCGAGCAGCGAGTTGTACTGGCCCGCCGCGTTGGCGCGGATGTGGCCGTACTGGGCCGCGGTGACGCCGGTGAGGGCGCACTGCGCCTGGCTGTAGGCCGGCGTCGACCCCGCGCACGGGTCGGTCGTGCCGTCAAGCAGGACGGTCTGCGGCCGGTAGAGCTCGCGCACGTTGGGCGACCGGGTCGCGCGGCTGTGACCGAGGCGGAACTTCAGGCCCGGGACGGGCGCGTAGCTCGCCTGGGCCTTCCAGGTGTTGGCGCCGCCGGTGGTGGAGTAGTCCGAGTAGCGGAAGCCCAGCTCGAGGGTCAGGTCCTGGACGCCAGGCATGTCCTGAGCGATGGGGACGAGCAGCTCGGCGAAGCCTTCCTTCACGTTGTAGCCGCCCTCGGTCGGCAGGGTCTTGCCGCCCTGACCGGCGCCCCATCCCTGCTGGTATGCATAGTCCGGATGGACGAACAGGTCCTCCTTCCGGTACTCGGCGCCGATGGCGACCTTGATGCCCTCGGACGCGCTCGGGAACTTCCAACCGTAGTCCTCCAGGTCGCCGTTGACCTTGGCGCTGATGACCTGCGTCTTGACGCCGCCGATGGCGAGCAGGGGCAGCTGGAGGTAGTCGATGGCCGCCTGGGTCACGCCGCCGGCCTGGAAGATGTTCCACGGCACGCAGCCGGCTTCGCGGGCGGTCGCATCACGGCAGATCGGCTGCCCGTAGGTAGCACTCTCGGGGTCGGTGTCGGTGACGACGAAGAGCGAGTTCTGGATGTTGAGGGCATTGAAGTCGTTCTGGTACTCGTCGGCGTAGTGCGTCATGCCGTACAGGCCGTAGAAGTCGTAGCTCCAGTTGTCGTCGATGTCGCCCTTGAGGCCGCCCACCAGGCGGTAGGCGCTGTGCTCGAGGTGGTCGTTCCGGCCGCCGCCCTCGACGTTGCGTCGGCCGATGTAGATGAACGCGTCGTCGTCGGGCCCGTACCCCTGAGCCGTGCAGATCTTGTCGATCTCGTCGTCGCTCAGCAAGGGGTTGTTGCAGTTCACCTCGTTGGCCACGAAGAAGTTGCCCGACGGCGCGATCTGGGCGTCGGTGACGTCGTCCATGAGCATGACGTCGAGGTAGCCCTCGAAGTGCTCATTCCACTTGTAGTTGAGGAAGGCGCCGGCGGTCCAGCGGACGTCGGGGCGCTGCATGAAGTTGTAGCCGGCGTAGTTGAACAGGTCGTTGGGGTAGTTGAAGAGCCGGAGGGTGTTCCCGGCCCCGGACGTGTCGAGCGTCCAGTCGATGTCGTTCGTCGGGTC
>JAJDNH010000051.1 GCA_022340775.1 Acidobacteriota bacterium | reverse complement strand
TCCGAGAGCGAGCACGCCAAGGATGCAACCGAGCAGGACGAGTCTTGCGGACCGTGACATGGTGATCCTCCTTTCGTTCCCTGTTCCGTTGTTCCGGCTATACCGGTGCGGTTGTACGCATGGAGCCGCATCGAGCAAACCGCCGGTGGGTTGGCAGCTCTCGGCAGAGAGCTCGTGCTCCGAAGGGTCGCCGAGCCACACCCCGATCCGATGACCGGGATCGGAGTGCCGGGCGCAGGAGCCGCCCAACTTTGGTAGGCCGCTGGATTCGACCCCCGGGTGCTTGGCTTCGTGCTTCAGTGAACGCATGGTCCGGCTCCGCCTTTCTGTCTCCCAGGATGGGAGACTGACAGGGGGCTCGGACGGCAGCCATGCGATCATCCCGGGGCAGAATGTGGCAGAGTCGAGGCAGCTGCTGACGAACGGCGACCTGGGAGATGAGCCCCACCAGGAACCGGCCACCGTCGTTCACGACCTCGAGCGGCCGCTCATGGCCTGCTGCCGGCGCTCATGGGCTGAGACGGCCATCAACGGCCCGGTGAGAGTGCCGGAAGCGTCGCCGCGGGCACCTCTCCGGCCCGCCGTTTCGGCTCCCGGGTTTGACATGCGGCCCTAGGCCGCCTACAAGAGGGGCGGAAGGAAACGATCGCCCTTCATGGCGGCGTCCCTTCCTCCATGCTGGCGGCGGCCCGCTTTCCGGCGCCGAGCGTTAGGCGTTCGGTACCCGTCCCAATGGACCGGTGGCGAGGTGCCTGGTGGCACCGCCGCTTTGCGACGCACGCTTCGGAGGCAGCTCGATGGACCTGAGAAAGCGGCTTCTCATCGTTGTGGGAACCGGGATCGCCATCTTGGCGGCCGTCACGCTCTTCGCGCGTTACTACGGAGACTGGCTCTGGTTCGAGAACCTCGGGTTCGGGCGGGTGTTTGTCACCGAGCTCGTGGCCAAGGTGGCGGCCTTTTCCGGGGCCTTCATCCTGTTCGCCGCCTTCGCCGGGCTCAACATCCGCCATGCCAGGAGGTTTCGGCCTTCGGGCCGTGTGCTTCAGCCTGCCGATGGCGAACGGCCACCCACCCCGCTCGAGGTGATCTTTCGTGGAGAGGCCGCGCCTCACGCGTGGGCGGTGGTGATCCTGCTGCTGTCGGCGTTCATCGGGTCGGGTGCGGCCAACTCCTGGATGACGCTCTTGCAGTTTCTCCACGGCTCCCGATTCGGCATCGCGGATCCAATCTTCGCCAAGGACTTGGGCTTCTACGTATTCAGCCTGCCGCTCTACGAAATCGTCCTGCAGTGGTACTTCCTCGGCCTTCTGATCACCGCCATCGCGGTCGGACTCTCCTACTACCTGGAAGAGGCGGTCGGAGTGGCCGGAGAACGTCCGTTCATCTCCCCCCACGCCAGCTCGCACATGGCGGTGTTGGGCGGGTTCTTCTTCCTGGGCCTCGCCTTCTCCCACCGGCTCAAGCTCTACGAGCTGCTCTACTCCAGCAGAGGTGTGGCCTACGGCGCGAGCTACTCCGACGTCAGTGCCAAGATCCCCGCCTACTGGACGCTCCTGGTTCTGGCCGTCGCGATCGCCGTGCTGCTGTTCTTGACGCCGGCGATCAGGAAATGGAAATGGGTCCTGGGCCTTGTCGGGGTCTACGTCGTCGTGCTCATCGGCTTCGGCTCGATCTACCCCACCCTCGTCGAGAAGTACGTCGTCAAGCCCAACGAGCTCGCCAAGGAGACCCCCTACATCGAGAACAACATCCGCTTCACGCGGCTCGGCTTCGGCCTCAACAAGGCGAAGGAGGAGCCGTTCCCCATCCGGGAAACGCTGAGCTACGACGACATCAAGAGGAACGAGGCGACCATCCACAACATCCGCCTCTGGGACCACCGGCCCCTCGTGCAGACCTACAAGCAGCTACAGGAGATCCGTCTGTACTACGACTTCAACAGCGTCGACGTGGACCGCTACCACTTCGGAGACAAGTACTCGGAGGTCGCGATCTCCGCCCGGGAGCTGCCGCCTTCGCAGCTCCCTATCCGCGCCAAGACCTGGGTCAACATGCACCTTCTCTACACCCACGGCTACGGCGTCGTGATGAGCCCCGTCAACGAGTTCACCGCGGACGGGATGCCCAAGTTCGTCATGCAGGACATCCCGCCGCGCACCAGCACGCCGCTCAAGATCACCCGGCCGGAGATCTACTACGGGAAGGAGACCGACGGCTTCACGCTGGTTCACACGCGCACCAAGGAGTTCGACTATCCGAAGGGCAACGAGAACGTCTACACCGAGTACCAGGGCAAAGGGGGCGTGCAGATCTCCAGCTTCCTGCGCCGGTTCGTCTACAGCCTCGACCTGTCCGACGTCAACATCCTCTTCTCCAGCTACATCACCGACCAGAGCCGGCTGATGCTCCACCGCGTCATCACGGATCGTGACCGCACCATCGCGCCATTCCTCTCCTACGACTCGGACCCCTACATCGTGGTCGGCGACGACGGGCACCTCTACTGGATCCACGATGCGTACACGACGTCCAACATGTTCCCCTACTCGGAGCCGGCGTCCTGGACGCCGGGCCAGGGCCGCGGCGCCAACTACATCCGCAACTCCGTGAAGGTCGTCATCGACGCCTACAACGGAAGCGTCTCCTACTACGTCATGGACCCGACCGATCCCCTCGTGCAGACGTACAGCAAGATCTTCCCCAGCCTGTTCAAGCCGATCCAGGAGATGCCTGAGTTCTTGCGAGCGCACGTGCGCTACCCGACGGATCTGTTCCTGATCCAAGCCCAGGTGTACTCCACGTACCACATGACCGATCCCCAGGTGTTCTACAACCGCGAAGATCTGTGGAGCATCCCCCAGGAAATCTACAAGAACGTGCAGCAGCCGATGTTGCCGTACTACATCATCATGAGGCTGCCCGGGTCTCACTCCGAAGAGTTCATCCTGATGCTGCCCCTGACCCCCTCCAACAAGGACAACATGGTCGCCTGGATGTGCGCCCGCTGCGACGGCGACAACTACGGACAGCTGCTCATCTACACCCTCTCCAAGGAGAAGCTGATCTACGGCCCGATGCAGATCGAGGCCCGCATCAACCAGCAGCCCAGCATCTCCTCGGCGCTCACCCTGTGGGGCCAGCAGGGGTCCAGCGTGATCCGGGGCAACCTCCTGATCATTCCGATCGAGCACTCCTTCATCTACGTGGAGCCGATCTACCTCCAGTCCGAGCAGGGCGAGCTGCCGCAGCTCAAGCGGGTGATTGCCGTCCACGACGGCGAGCTGGAAATGGGGAGGGACCTCGATGACGCCCTCAGCGCGGTCTTCGCCATCGAGGGTACGCCCAAGGCGCAGCAGCAAGAAGCGATCGCCGGGGGGCCGGTGACAGCGACGCTCTCCTCCCTGGCCCAGCAGGCCCTCGCACACTACAACAAGGCCAAGCAGTACCTGAGGAACGCCGACTGGAGCAAGTACGGCGACGAGCTCAACCAGCTCGAGGCAATTCTCAAGAGGATGAACCCGAAGAAGGGGAAAGCTCCGCCGAAGGCCCCGAGTGCGCCGTCCGCACGGGAGACACCCGGCCACTGAAGGCGCCGGAAGAGGCGGCTGGGTAAGCGAACCCGCTTGGAGCCCTCGGCCGCGGCCGCCGTGCCCTCATGTACCCGGCGTCTCCACCGGCAGGCCGATCAGGCGCATCAGGGCCAGCGCGTTCGACCGCCGAACCGTGCCGGGCCGGAGCACGTAGTCGAAGCGAACCTCGGCGCCGTCGAGAGCATCCTCGAAGTGAACCTCGGCCACGCCCGGCACGGCCTGTGCCAGTCGGCAGAGCGCCAGGTCGTGGGTGGTCACGAGCCCGAGGGCGCCCCGCGCGGCAAGCGCCCGGACCAGCGCCTCGGCGCCGACGCGGCGGTCCGCCGAGGTCGTGCCGTGCAGCAGCTCGTCGAGGAGGAAGAGAACCGGCAGCTCGCCCTCGGTGAGATCGACGATCTGCTTGAGGCGCGTGATCTCCGCGAAGAAGCGCGAGCGCCCCTCGTGCAGCGAGTCGAGGGTGCGGATCGCGGCACCAACGGCAAGGGGGCTGAGCCGCATCGCGTGGGCGCGCACCGGCGCCCCGGCTTGAGCGAGCACGACGTTCGCGCCCACGGCCCGCAGGAGCGTGCTCTTCCCCGACATGTTGGAGCCGCTCACCACCCACACCCTGGTCTCGCCACCGAGCTTCACGTCGTTCCTGACGGCGAGCGCAACCGGCAAGAGGGGGTGGGCCAGCCCCCGTGCGTCGACCGTCGCCGCCGCGGCGTCGAGCTCGGGCGTCGCGTCCTCGGGGTTCTCGAAGGCGTAGGTGGCGAGGGCGGCCACGGCCTCGTACTCGCCGGCCAGGCGCAGCCACGCTCCCAGACGATGCCCATCTCTCCGCCGCCAGCGCTCGACCGCGGTCGCATGGTGGAAGCTCCACAAGAGGAGAAAGTCGAGCGGCTGGAACATCATGTTGCGGCGGTACTCGAGCCGCGCCGCGATGCGCTGGAGGTGGTGGATCCGGCGCGAGGCGCTGTCCGGGGAGGCGGCGAGGCCGCGGCGCAGCTCGTCCAGCAACGGTGCTCGCGCCGGCTCCTGCTCGATCCTCGCCGTGAGCCCGGCGAGGAGCCCGAGCTGCGCCACCGGTCGTTCCAGTCCGGCGAGCGCCTCGTCCATCCAGCGCCGCTGCCACCGTCTGAACGACGCCTGCAACGCGAGCGCGACCAAGAGAGGCCACAGAGGCCAGCCGACGAGCCAGGCCAGCAGTGTCCCCGTGGTAAGGAGCGTCAGAGCCAGCGCCGCTCCTGTGGCCCACAGCGGGAAAAGGTGCCCGGCGCGCTCTCCCCACGCCTGCACCAGCTCCGGCGAGAGGTCCTGTCGCACGTCCTCGCCGAGCAGCGCCAGGGACTCGCGGAGATCGAGCCGCGGCACGAGCTCACGAACGGCCTCCTGCCGTCGCACGACCTCGGCCGGCCGGGCGGGCTGGAGCAGCCACGAGGCGAGGATCTCCTCTCCGGCCCGCGTCCGCGTCGTGGCCAGACGCTGAAAGAGCGAGCCGTCGCCGACGACGTCGAGATCCCTCGCGTAGGGGTGGTCCTGCTCCGCCAGGTCCTCGCCGGTCGGCCCGACGCCGATCCACTCGCCACGCAACCTCGCGCCGGCGGCCGCGTAGTACGCCGCGCGGCGCCCGGCGCGGCGCTCGCGCCGGATCACGCCATCGTGCAGGCACGCCAGCGCGACGAACACCGCCACGGGGAGGAGCGCCCAGGTCCAGGCAAGCATGTGCAGCTCGCTGGCAACGACGCCCAGCCCGATCGCGGTCGCTGCCGCGGCGACACGCGCGAACGAGTAGCGCCGGCTCGAGCGGTCGAGGCGCGCCTCCTCCCGGACAGCAGCCCGCTGACGCTCCGCATAGATCTCTGCCGGCCGGCCGTTCGCGGCGTCGTCCGTCATCCCGCCGTCAGCATACGCTCGCAACTCCGCCCTCGCAGGGGCTTGGATCTTGCGTGGCCGGCACCTCTCCTACATCAGCCCTGCCAGCCAGCCCGCGTAGATGTCGGTCCAGGCGTGGGCAGCGATGCAGGGCCGCAGCGTCCGGCGCCAGGCGGCCAGGCCGCCGTAGAGGAGACCGAAAAGAGCGATCTTCAAGGCCGCAGCAACGCCCTGGTAGCTGTGAGTAACCCCGAAGAGCGCGGCCTGGAGCACCACGCCGGCAGTGCGGTGGCGGGACAGAGCAGCCAGCTGCTGCTGAAAATAGCCACGAAAGGTGACCTCCTCGCAGAAACCGGCGCTCAGCGAGAGGGTCGCCCACAGGGCCACCTCGACGGGCCCGTGGGGCAGGTAGGCGCCGACCGAGCGGCCGTGACCGGTATGCACCCACAAGTCCCATCCATGCTCGACGCCCAACCAGGCCAGCCAGAGCCCGGCGGCGAGCCCCAGGTCACGTACCGCCTGCTGCCACCCGGACCACCGCCCGCCGACCAGATCTCGGAGCCGGGTGCCGTGAGGACGCAGGCCGACCCGCCAGACGTAGGCGAACAGCCCCCACTCGGCGGCGAGAAGGGACAGGTAGAGGACGACCACGGCCCGGTGGGGAGCTACCGCTTCCGCCGTCTCCCGCGAGGCCCCGGCAGCCACGGCGCCGGCGACAGCAACGGCAAGCAGGACGGCGGTCAGGATCGCCGTGTGCCGATAGGAGGCCACCGGAGCGGGTGCGGCTGCGGTCCCCGCGTTCTCAGCACGAGGTCTCACGGTGCCTCCTCCGCGGCGCCGGGCTCTCGGGAGGTTCCGGAGGACCGAGCTTCGAGCCGGGCGGTCAGCTCGGCGACGGACTCGTCACACCACTCGATGTGGGCTGCAAGGGAGCACATCCCCTTGCGCAGTGCGAAGTGGACGTGGAGGTCCTCGACGGGCAGGTCGCGGGGGTAGCGCGGATCGGCCGCCGTCCACATCCGCTGGATCGCGCTGAGCGCCGCGAGCTTGGCCGCGAAGTGGGCTCGCACGGAGCCCAGAAAGCGCATTGTCTGGTCGAGGTCCTCCAGCTCACCCATGAAGTAGAGCTGCGCGACCCACGCCATCCGCTCGTCCGCGAACTGCGGCGGTCCGGAAAGCCAGACGTGCAGCTCCTGGCGCCCCGCTTTGGTCAGGGCGTACAGGCGTCGTCCGCTGCCGCGCCTCGCCGCCGCTTCACGGCTGTCAACCAGACCGCGTCGCTCGAGCCGTTTGAGGGTCGGGTAGATTTGGCTCAGCTCGGCCCTCCAGATGTGAGAGAGTCGCTCCTCGAAGAGCTTCTTCAGGTCGTAGCCGCTGGCCGGTTCACGGAGAAGCCCGAGAAGAATGTGTTCGAGGCTCATGATGTCAATATATAACTCTTTATATAATTGTCAAGGTAATAGAGCTCTACGCTCCGGCCCAGCTGCTCGAGGTGAGGTGGTGGGGCGCGACCCGACACAGTCCATAGGGTGTCTGGCCGGTCACCGGCCCGCCACAGTGGCGGAAGAGTGTGACTGGGGCCTCTCGTGCCCGCCCAGGCACGGGGCCTAGTGACTGCTCTTGCTCGGCGTGGCAGCCGGCGGCCGGACGGTCGGGGCCGGCATCGGCTCGGTCGGCTGTGGTCTGCCGGACCTCAGCCACAGCGCCACCTCGGCCACCCTGTGCCCGAGTGCCTCGCCGCGAGCAAGGAACTGCGGGTCGACCGCACCCTTGCCCTTGCGGTCGAACGGCGGCTCCTCCGTGATCGCAGCGGCTCCGAACGGTGCCGGTCCCTCGCCGCCGACGACGATCAGACCGAACTCGAGCATCGAGGCCACCAGGTGCATCTCGGTCAGCTCCTGCCCGCCCGAGATCCAGCCCCCTGTGACAAACACCGCACCGACCCTGTTCTGGAGGCGCCCGAACGGCCACTTCAGCAGAGATTCGAGCACCGGAGGTGCAGCGTTCGCGTTGTACACCGGACTGCCGAGGATGATGGCATCGGCCCAGAGCAGGTCGTTCGCGGCCGTCTTGTCGATGGTCAGCAGGCGGACATGCGCACCCGGCACGCTCCGCGCCCCCTTCGCGACAGCCTCGGCCATCGCCTTGGTATGGCCGGTCCTCGAATAGTAGGTGACGACGACGTTCTGGGCGCGCGCGGGCGCCGAGAAGCACAAGAGAAGCACAGCAAGAAATCCGCCGATCACGCTTCGGTTTATTGGCATGGGACCCCCCTATGCAGTGTAGCGCCAACGGGAGGCGAGGACCCCTCCCGTTGGGCAGACGTGTTTGTCAGGGTTTACAGCTCATGAGTCGAGGTCTCGGCAAGGTTTCATCCCCTGCTCACTCTTGGGTTCGCTGAGCTGTCGATCGAGAGCCGCGCGCTCCGGCCGGAGCCGGCGAAGAAGCGCTGGAAAGCACTCCGTGGTCGGGGAGCATCACCAGGGCAGGAGCCGCCAGTAGAGCACCTGGACCAGCAGAAGCAGGCTGGCCAGCGCGGCAAGCCGCGGCACCAGGCGATCGCGAAGCCCCTGCTGTGGCTCGCGCCGCCACGTGCGAGGGCTGACGGCCACCACCACGGCAGCTGCCGCCCCGATCCAGGGCAGTACCAGCACCAGGCGGAGCGTGAGGGAGATCTCTTTGAACAGCAGCAGCAAGTCGCCACGCGACACGTTTCAGGAAAGAGACCTAGGACGCGGGCATGGCAGATCCCCCTCTCGCGTGGAGGCAGCACAACTCTGCCGGAGCAGTTGCGCTACATCTTCTTAGCGGCGGCGGCAAGCAGCCGACCCATGACGTCGTTCGTCGCTTGCACGGGGGCGAGATACATGATCTGGACCGCC
>JAJDNH010000039.1 GCA_022340775.1 Acidobacteriota bacterium | reverse complement strand
ACCTGAACGAGGCGTTGGCTGCGACCATGGGTGGTAGCGCCGTGCTGTGCCAGGATCGTGTGCGTGGCGACCGTTTCCTGATCTTCTCGTCGGATCGGCGCCAGACGGCACGCATGCTCGAGCTGTGTGCGGAGCCAATCGCCGTATCGACAGCCGAGGGCGAGGATGGATGGACCTTCAACCTCCGGGTCGGCAGGGGAGACATCCGTCTGCGGCCGACGCAGCGTGTGGAGCGTTGCATCTACGCGGGTGTGGCGGTGGCGGAGGAGGACTTCAGTCGACGCGGGGAGGAGCTCGACCTCACACGCTTGCGGGAGCTGCACAGAATCCTCAGAGAGCGCCAGATCACAACCCTCTTTCAGCCGATCTTCCGGCTTCCGCAGCGCAAGCTCGTCGGCTTTGAGGCGTTGTCGCGGGGACCTGAGGGGACATACCTCGAGCCGGCGGAGAACCTCTTCGGTTTTGCCATGCGCTCGGGGATGCTGGGGGAGCTGGAGCAGCTGTGCGTGGAGCGGGCTCTGGCTTCGGCCCACCGTCTGCCGTTCGGTTCGACCCTTTTCGTCAACCTGTCCTTCAGGGGGCTCGAGCACCTAGAGGGTGGCCAGGGGGGACTCGCCCACATCGTCCGTCAGGCCGGCTGGTCGCCACGGGAGTTCGTCCTCGAGATCACCGAGCACACCTACGCCGAGGACCCAGAGGGAATCGCGAAGCGCGTTTGGAAGCTCAGGGAGCAGGGCTTTCGGGTCGCGATCGACGACATGGGTACCGGCTACAGCTCCCTGCACACGCTGGCCGAGCTACGGCCGGATTACATCAAGCTGGACCACATGTTGGTCAGGGATCTCGCAACCGAACCGATCAAACGCAACCTGGTTTCGGCAATCACGGGCTTTGCGCGAACCGCCCAGTCGCTGGTCATTGCAGAGGGTGTGGAGCGGCAGGAAGAGGTCTCCGCTCTCCAGGAGCTCGGCGTGTACCTGATCCAGGGCTACTTCTTCGGCCGCCCCAAGAAGGTCTAGAAACTCAGCTGGAGGCGCAAGACCCGCTAGCCGAGGGCAAGGAGGAGGGCGGTCGAGATCGTGAAGTAGATGGTCAGCCCGAGCGAGTCGTTGATCGTCGAGACCAGCGGGCCGGAGGCAACTGCCGGGTCAACGCCGATCAGGTCGAGAATCAGGGGCATCGAACCGCCAAGCAGGCTGGCGGCCGACATCCCGACGGCCATGGCCGAGCCGACGGCGAGGCCCACCAAGGGGTTGCCGTGCAGGAGCAGAGCCACGACTGACTCGACCGCACCGCAGGCGATACCCATAAGAAGAGCCACCGTCACCTCGCGCAAGACATGTGTCAGGTAGCGGGACTTGGCGAGCGTGTCGAGAGCTAGCCGGCGGACGGTCGTGGTCGAGGACTGCAGGGAAGTGTTGCCTCCCATTGCCATAATGGCCGGAGTGAAGATCGAGATCTGGTCGAACAGCGGTACCCGGTGCGCAAACAGCCCCATTACCGTGGTCGACAGCTGCGTTCCCGCAAGACAAACCAGGAGCCAAGGAAGACGGAATCTGGCGATGTGGAGGAGTGACTCGGCCTCCTCTTCCTCGGCGGAGGAGCCGGCCATCTTGTAGATGTCCTCCGTGGCCTCCTCCTCGATCACGTCGAGGACGTCGTCGACCGTCACGGCGCCCAGCAGCCTGTCGTTGGCGCCGACCACCGGAATGGCCAGGAAGTCGTACTTCTCGACCAGGTCGGCGACTTCTTCCTGGTCAGCCTCGACCGGCACCGAGATCACGTCCGCCTTCATGATCTCGCCAAGGGTGGCGTTGGGCCGGGCAGTCACCAGCCGGCGCAGGCGGACAATCCCTCGCAGGCGATGCTTCTCGTCGACCACGTACACGGCTGCCGTTACGGTGGCATCGCCGGCCGAGCGGAGGGCACTGATCGTCTCGTCGACCGTGGCCGTGGCGGGCAACGCCACGAGGTCCGGGTTCATGATGCCGCCTGCCGTGTCCTCCGGGTACTTGAGCAGGCTGCGGAGGACTCTCTCGTCCTCGTAGGAGATGTTCTGGAGTAGCTCCTCGCTGTCGGCGATCTCGAGCTCTCCAATCAGGTCGGCGGCCTCGTCCCGGGGCATCGACTCGGCGATGCGGGCCAGCCGCTCCGCATCCATCTCCTCGATCAATGCAGCGCGGATCGAGGTCGAGGCGTCGTCGAGGACGGCTCCTGCGGTCTCGTGGTCGAGGGCAGCCAGGAGCAGCTGGCGCTCCTCGTCCGAGAGGTACTCCAACCACTCGGCGATGTCCTCGGACCGAACCAGCTGGAGGAAGATCTGCAGGGCCTCTTCCTCGCCCTCGCAGAGCAGCGCCCGCAGCTCCTCGACGAGGTTTCGCGTGGTGATCAGGTCCGACATTGGCCCTCCGGCGGCTCATGATACATGAGGATCATCGCAGTGCATCCGCGAGGGGTCGATGCTGTGGAACAGGTCCAGAGCGCCTGCAGCCGTATCCTGCGCTCTGAAGCCGGGCTGCGCCGTGCTCGCGTCTAACGCTTGAAGAAGCCGGTTGGCGCCTTGCCGCCCGATGCCTCCTTGAGCCGCTGGTTGAGGTCGCGGATGCGTTCGTTGAGGGCGTTGACCTTCTGGTTGGACTCTTCACGAAGCCGCTGGTTTTCGGCCTGGAGCAGCTCCAGTTTGTTTTCGAGGTCGCCGGTGGAGCCGTTCTCGGCTTCGATCACTTGTCTCAGGTCGGCGAGCTCGGTGGTGAGGCGGGAGAGCTCCTCGTCCTTCTCAACCAGCTTGAGACGGTGACGCTCCTCGGCCTCTTCGTAGAGCTTCTTGACCTCGAGCAACTCGGTGATTTGCGAAAAATCCGCCGGTGATGGTGCCATGGCACCCTCCCTGAAACGTTCTTCGATGGATGGAAAGAGTTTGCGGAGCTTGAGAGAGAGATCCTCTGGATCGGTCGAAGCCTCGAGCGCCTGGTCGTACGAGATGACCCCGTACGCCAGCAACGCGATCAGAGACTGGTTCATGCTCTGCATTCTGAAGTACGATACTGACTTCTCGATCTCCTCGTGGATTTCCTTGATCTCGCCGTGCTCGATGTGCTTTGAGATCTTCGGCGAGTTGATCAGAATCTCGACGGAGGGGATCAGCCCCGGTTCGTCGATCCGCGGTACGAGGTTCATCGACACGACCGCCTTGAGCACGAGGGCGAGCTGGCTTCGCACCTGCGCCTGCTGCTCTGCGCTGAACGAGTCGATCACCCGGTCGATTGTCTGGGATGCCGAGTTTGTGTGAAGCGTCGAGAAGACCAGGTGTCCCGTTTCCGCCGCTGTGATGACCGTTGACATGGTCTCGAGATCCCGCATTTCACCCACCATGATGACGTCCGGGTCCTGGCGCATGGTGTTGCGGAGGGCCTCTCTGAAGGCCGGCGTGTCCGTTCCCACTTCACGTTGCGAGACGGTAGCCCGGTCGTCGGTGAAGAGAAACTCGATAGGATCCTCGATTGTTACGACGTGACACGCCCGGGTTTGCGTGATGCGCTGAATCAGGGCGGCGAGCGTGGTGGACTTGCCCGAGCCGGTCGGTCCGGTCACCAATACGAGCCCCCCCGGGAACTCGGTGAACGAGTCGAGGACATCGGGCAGGTTGAGTTGGTCGACGCTCTTGATATCGAAAGGGATGCGCCGAAAGACGCCCGCCACCGTGCCGCGCTGCTGGTAGAAGTTGCAGCGGAAGCGGGCCACGCCGGGAAGGCCGTAGCCGAGATCGACAGCCTGATGTGATTCAAAACGTTGGAGCTGGGCCGGCGTCAGGATGCCGAGGAGCATCTCGCGCACCGTGTCCGGCTTCAGCGGTTCCGCCTTGAGAGGTACCAGCCGCCCCTGGATGCGCAGCAGAGGCGGTCGCGTCGGTTTCAGGTGCAGGTCCGACGCTCCCTTCTTGGTCATGAACATCAGTAGCTCATTCAGCTCCACTCGGACGACCTCCCCCACAGACTGACATCCATTATGGTACCGCAGTCTTCAGGTCAGGCTGGCACCTGAGCCAGCGGACAGCCCCGGCGACGCTGCGGACTCTCCCGCGGACTTGTGCTCGGAGGAGGTCGCGTGCCGCCGAGCCGACCTCCGGGCCGGGTCCGATATCGAGCACCTTCATGAGCTGGTGGCCATCCAGCAGTGGGGTTGGGGACACCAGAGATGGTCCGCTTCGCAGCCACTGCCGCCACCATCTCAGCCACGGGTCTCGAGAAAGCCCGGTCGCGACGGCGACAGCGCCGGCCAGTGCGAGTACCGCTGGGAACGCCTGACCGCTCAAGAAAATCAGCTCCCTGCGGTCGGCAGCGGGTGCAGTTGCAGTGGCCAGGAACCGTTCGAGCAGTGAAGCGGCGCGGTACGCCTGGAGGCGGAGGTCGCGCGGCCAAGCGAACGCCGCGATTTCATCCGCGTCGATCAGCCTCCACGCAGTCGCCAGAAGGCCGATGCGTGCCGCGTCGCCTGCTACCGCCAGGGTGGCAGGGACGGGGTGCCGGCGGGCGTCCGCGAGGGCGCATGCGGCCGGAACGAGGCTGTTCAGTCGGCCGCTCGCTGAGGCCGACCACCGAGGTGCAACGTGATCGAAAAGACCGAGGCGAAGAGCCGTGACAAGCCCGACGCCCGCAGCCGGCGCTCTCAGCATGGCCAGAAGCTCCTGGCCGATCCGCTCCGGTGGCGCACGGTTGAGCGCAGGAGCGAGGATGGCAAGCCATCGGGCAGTTGCCGCGTCAAGCCGAAACCCCTCGAGCTCGGCGAGAAACCTCGCGGCCCGCAGCAGACGCACGGGATCCTCCCGGAGGTTGTGAGGAGAAATCGATCGCAGGTTTCTCGCTGCAATGTCCTCAAGCCCACCGACGAGATCGACAACCGGCCCTGCGGGCAACCGCCATAGGAGTGCGTTGCACGTGAAGTCGCGGCGTGCTGCGTCCTCCGACAGCGAGAGCCCGTCGAGCGGCCAAATGTCCACCTTGGTGTCGGGAGACTGCAGCCGCCAGATGGCGCGCGGCGGACGACCGATGAGGTGAGCGCTGGATCCAACCACCGACTCCAGCGATCTGGCGGCGGCTTCTGAGGCTGCCCCCTGGCTGTCGACAACGAGGTCGATGTCGCAGCTTGGACGCTCGAGCAGGGCATCCCGGAGGTAGCCGCCGGTCACCCACACAGGCATGGGCTCCAGCAGGTGCCAGAGCTCTCTCAGCCGCGCGTCGTCACGAAGCCGGGCCTGCGGGTCGGCCATCGTCCTCATCCGGCCAACGCGGCAGGGACACGCTGAACACGCTTCCCTGTCCCGAGAGAGTTTCCACGCGAAGCCGGCCGCCGAGGGCGCTCATGATACGGCGGCAGATCGCCAGGCCGAGGCCGGAGCCGGCACGTTCCCCCGAGGGGGAGCGTTCCCCGCGAACGAAGGGATCGAAGATGTGCGGGAGCTTGTCTTCGGAAATGCCGGAGCCGGTGTCGCGGACGTGGACGTGGACGGTGTCGGTGTCCTGTACGATTTCGAGGGTCACCGAGCCGCCGGCCTGCGTGTACTTGAGGGCGTTGTCGGTCAGGTTTTGGAAAACCTGGAGCAGACGCTGTGGATCGGCCCGGACAGCACCGACAGCGTCCGGAACCTCGGCCGCGAGAGTGACCTCGGCCTTGCCTGCCAGAGGCTGCATCTCCTTGACCGCTCTTCTAACCAGGGAGCTGATCTCGACCCTTTGAATGGTGAGCGGGATTTGACCGCTCTCGAGGGCGGCGAGGTCGACCAGGTCGAAGACGAGACGCCGAAGCCGAAGCACACCCTCATGGGCGATTTGGATGAAGGCAAGCTGCTGCTCACTCAGCCCTTCAGCCAGATCGGAGGTCAGAATCTCGAGGTAGCTCTGGACGATGGTCAGCGGCGTCTTCAGCTCGTGGGAGGACGCTGCCAGGAAGTGGGACTTGAGCTCATCGAGCTCCTCGAGGTGCTGATGTGCCTGCTCCAGTTCCTGGATCTGGCGCTGGAGCGTGCTCCGCATCCGGTCCTCGCGTTCCTGGGCACCGGCGAACGGGCGCAGGTCGAGAAGGCTCACGAGCCAGGGGGACGCGGCTGTGTCGTCCACTCGACTCTCGATGGCCTTGACCGGGAGAGGCAGGCCCCCGGGTCCCGGCACCGTTGTGGAGCCTGTCGGATGGTGGAGAAGGTGCGAAAGCTCCAGGGACACGATCTCCTCGAGCGGGCGCGCCAGGAGCCGTGCCGCGGCCGTATTGGCGCGGCGGACCCGACCCTGGTCATCGAACACGAATGTGGGTAGCGGCACCAGGTCAATGAAGCGCTCGAGTTGTGCCTGGTCCTCCTGATCATCGAGGGCGCGGAGAGCGACACGGAGATGAGGGATGAGACTGCGTACCGGAGCGCCGTAGGCCGTGAATCGGCGTCTCGGCTGGGTGCTTGTGGTGAGCACGTAGGACTCGTACGGCAGCGGACGGTCCGACTCCAGCATGGTCTGGATTCGGCCCCACGCCCAGTCTCTGTCCCCAAAGTGAATCAGATCGCTGACGTGCGCGCCGACGATCTGATCCGCCCGTTCGCCGAAGATGGTCCTCGGGTCGCCGATGGAGCGCAGGACGCGTCCCTCTGAGGAGATGTCGAGAACGACGTCGGCCATGCGCAAGCACAACCGGCTCCAGACATCATCCGACCCCATCTTGGTCCGGCTCCTGGAAACGTGGGTGAGGAGATGGGCCGCAGCGGTGATCAGAGTGAGCTCCCTGTCACTGAGGGCCGAGTCATGGCTCGTGGTGCGGAGGATGAGCGGCATACCCTCAAGCGTGAACGGCACCGCGGCGATGCTGGAAACCGAGGAGGCCTCCAGGCTCTCTCGCACCGATTCGAGCAGCGGTGACGACTGGACCTGTGAGATCAGAAGCGGTTCTCCGGCGGCGAGGACGTGAAGGAGCTCGGGGTAGCGGTCGAGAGTGATGAGAAGGTCGCCTGCCTTCTCATCGTCCGAGGAAGCAATCACCCGCAGTGCGTCCTGGCCCAGCCTCGCCACGATGGAGACCCGGGTCACCGGGAGCAGCGTGGCGAGCCCTGCGACCGCGGCGTGTAGAGCGGCCCCCACCGGCTCGGCTGTGGCCACCCGCTCGGCCAGCGCCCGCAGCTTCTCCCAGACATCGGGCCCGACCTGTCCCGAGAGCTCTGTGCAAAGTTGACAGTCAACGGGACGTGGTAACATCTCAGCGCTCATGGGATCCGTCCGGAGTATACACCCCGAAGCAGCAGGTTCGAGGCGGACCACGGCGCGCACGAGCAGGCACGCGGAGGGGAGCATTTCCCGAGCATGCGGCGGCTGCCCCCTGTGATGGACGGTCGTCTCCAGTCGATCGGCGTCGGCCGGCGTGGTGATGAATCCAGCAGCCCACGTGCCGAACCGGGCCACGTGGCATTGGCTCGCGCAGCCCGAAGGGCAGGTGTGACCGTCGCGGTGATCATGGTCATCGTGCCGGCGGTGCTGGCTGCTCGGCGTGCACAACCGCAGCGTCTCGAGGTGAACCTGGCTCCGCACGGATCGGTGGTGTGGGAGCGCGGGCAGGCGCCGGCGCTGGCCGTGCTTCCGCGCCGTGGGGACGGCTGGTACAGCCTGGCTCGCCGCTTCTGTGGCACGACGGGCGTGGTGAGGCGACTCCGTGCGGCCAATCCCAAGCTGCGTGCGCCCGTACGCGGCCTGCCGGTCGAGGTCCCGCTCGAGATCCTACGGGGTGACCTGCGGCTGGCGGCGGTGAGGGGCGTCTTCCCCGCCGACCGCCGGACCGGGCTCGGTTGGCAACACTGGCCGCTGGACCCGTTCGGGGGGGGAGAGGAGAGCTGGAGCTGGCTCGCCGAGCTGTTCACCGGGCGTGCCGAGAACGCCGGCCTGCTGCGGCGTGCCAACCGGGCTGCCGGAAGGGAGGCACCGCCGCGAGCCGTTCCGGTATTGATCCCGCAGAGGTTCCTACTCACCGTCTTTAGACGGGTACCTCCGGTGGCTACCGCAACACCGCCGCCGACCGCAGAGCCGACCGCCACCCCGACGCCCACTGTCGCTATCGGCCCCTCGCCGCCACCCAGGAAGACGCCTGTGCCGGTGGCAAGGCCCGCTGTCGGCGAGGGGGAAGGTGTCCCCCTGTCTTACGGCCGCGATCTCGAGGGCCAGTACGCGGTTTACAGGCTCCGGCCCGGCGAGGCACTGTACTCGGCGGTCGTGGTCCGCTTCACGGGCCAGCTGCACGCGGCCGAGGTCAACGCGACAGCCGCCGTGATCGCCAAGCGCTCGGGGATCAGGGACGTGACGGCTATTCCGATCGGGTACCCGGTCAAGATCCCGGCCGATCTGCTGCTGCCGGAGTACCTGCCACCGGGAAACCCGCGTCGAGTGGCGTGGGAACGGGAACGGAAGGAGCTCGGCCGGTTTGTTGAGGTTGTCCGAGCGGCGGATCTGACGGGCGTGCACGTGATACTCGATGCCGGCCACGGTGGCGCCGATTCGGGAGCCAGCGTTGCGGGAGTGTGGGAATCTACCTACGCCTACGATCTCCTGTGCCGGGTCAAACACGATCTCGAGCAGCACACCAAGGCCACGGTCTGGACGACGCTAAAGGACGAGGACCGTGGCTATCGGGTTCTCGACGAGGATGTTCTGGATCAGGATCGTGACCAGGTACTCTTGACGCATCCCCCCTACCGCCTCGGTGATCCGACGACGGGTGTCCACCTACGGTGGTACCTCGCCAACGACATTATCCGCGGCCTGCTGAGCTCCGGCGTGCCGCGGTCGAAGATCGTGTTTCTCTCGATCCACGCCGACTCCCTCCACCCGAGCGTGCGAGGAGCCATGGCGTATGTGCCTTCGCGGTACCTCCGTCCAAAGTCATTCGAGGTCGGCAGGAGAGTCATGAGAGAGTTCCGCGAGTACCGGCGCCACCCCAGGGTGCGCTTCAGCACCAAGCTCAAGGCCCGAACCGAGGCGTCCTCCCGCCGGCTGGCCGAGAGAATCATCGATGCCGTGCGCCGTGAAGGTCTCGAGGTCCATCCCTACGAACCGATCAGGGATTCGGTGCTGCGCGGGCGGCGGCGGTGGGTGCCGGCGGTGCTGCGCTACTCCCTGGCCCAGAACGCGGTGCTCATCGAGTGCTGCAACCTCGGCAACAAGAAGGACCGCCACCTGCTCTTGCAACGCTCCTGGCGTGAGCGGTTCGCTCGAGCGGTCGTCGGCGGCGTGGCCAACACCTATGCCAACGGCTCTTAGTCGCCGTACTTCAGCGGTTCTCCCAGCTCCTGCAGCGAGAAGTTGCAGAAAATGTGGTGGCCGTTGAAGTCGAGGACCCTCATGTCTTCGGCTTGTTCGAGGTCGGAGGCGATGACGTCGAAAGGGGTGCCGTACAGTCGCTTCACGCGGTCCAGGGGAACCTCGTAGGCGATGAACTTGGCTATACCCTTCTGACGCAGCTTTTCGACCAAGCGGGCGTCGCCGATGTCAGGGTAGGTGGTCAGTACGAGAATCGGACCCGTGCCCGTGAATACCAGGTAGGCGCGCATGACATCACCTCCCGAAGCCGTCTTGGCGGTCCGTTTCCACCAATGTGTGGTCCTGGCCCCCCCGACGTCAAGAGGTCGCGGCGTGCGGCGCGGGGTTCGCCGGAGGCACGCCGCCGCCACTGATCGACCATTGCGGACGGGCCGAGCGGTGAGCCTTCCTAGTCGATGAGATCGAGGAGGCTGAGGCCGAGGTCCGCATAGAGCTCACCGAGCCGGTGGAGCGGTAGCCCGACGACCGTGCTGGGAGCGCCGTCGACGGCTTTGACGAAGAGTCCGCCACGACCCTGGACAGCGTAGGCCCCCGCCTTGTCGAGAGGCTCGCCGGTACCCACATACCAGTCGATGGCGGTCGTCTCCAGGCGGTTGAAACATACACTCGCGGTGTCCACGAGGCATGAGCATTCCCCGCGGTAGACGAGCGCCATTCCAGTGTGAACCTCGTGGGTACGTTCCGACAGCACTCGGAGCATTGCGGCCGCGTCGTCCGGCGAGCTCGGCTTGCCGAGAATAGCCCCATCCAGCTCGACGACCGTGTCGGCCGCCAGCACGGGCCTGTCGGGGTAGTGGGCTGCAACCTCAAGCGCCTTGTCACGGGCCGTGCGTTGGGCGAACGCCCTCCCGCCTTCGGCCGGGTGTGGATTCTCTTCGATGCCGGCCGGGACGGCCTCGAACTCCAGCCCGATGAGGCTGAGGAGGTGATGCCTGCGCGGCGAGCCGCTCGCGAGGATTGTCGCCGGTCGGCCCGGGGAACTGACCAATGGAGGGTCGTCCATGCTAATCGGAAGGCTCTACGATGACGACCGACTCCTGCCGATCGAGGATTCGCACCAGCGCCCCCTCGCTGATCGGGTTGGAGAGGGTCGTACGCGCCGCCAGCTTGACCATACATCCCCCGACATCGACCTCCACCTGGCCGAAGCCGTTGGCAGGGATTGTCCGCACCACCCTGGCGTCGGCACCCTGGCAACGAAGGCCGCTCGATGGGTCACAGGTTCTGCACAGCCACAGCCGCAGGACGAACGCACCGATGCAGCCCACGGCGCCGCCGATCAGAACCTCGCTGCGGGGGCCCATGCTGGTAAGTCCCTGAAGGACGAACGTCACCAGCCCGAAGACGGTGAGAAACGACGTGAGGAGATCAGTGCGCGGGGTGTGGAGATCGGCCCAGTGCTCGTGGGACGGGACGGTGACGTTTCTGGCCAGCTCGCTCGGATGGAGGATCCTCCGCACGAGGCCGCTGACGAGGGCCAGCGTGAAGCCGAGCAAGAAGATTGCCAAGTACAGGAAGCTCCACGTCACCAGAGCATTATACATCCCTGAGCTGATTGACGAACGATGTGCCCCGGTCCGCGGGCAGGAAGACCTCCAGGTCCGGCGGGAGGGGCGCCTGGAGGCGTACAGGCTGCTTCGAGCAGGGATGAGGCAGGGTAAGTCGGAATGCGTGCAGCAGGGCCCGCGGCGCGATCGTCCGGCTGGCACCGTAGAGTCGGTCGCCGGCAACCGGGTGTCCGATCTGGGCGAGGTGGACCCGGACCTGGTGGGTGCGTCCGCTTTCGAGGATGCAGGCGACAATACTGGTGCCCTCGTTTCCTCGGCTGAGAACGCGCACCTCGGTCCGGGCCGGTCTTCCGCCGGCCGACACTTCGAACCTCCAGACATGGCCTCGGTCACGCGCGATCGGAGCCTCTATGAGGCTTGATCCGAGCTCCAGCCGTCCCTCGACAACGGCGAGGTACATGCGGCGGACACGTCCCTCCCGCCACGAGGCCGCCAGCGACGGGAGCGCCTCGGGACGACGGCCAAAGAGCATGACGCCGCTGGTAGCCCGGTCGAGCCGGTGGACCACCCGGAGGAACGGTCGCTGCCCCTGCCGGAGAGCGAGGTGCAGGGTCAGCAGCTCGTCCATGGCCAGCTCTTTCCCCTGCCTGCGCGTGGCAGCCGGCTGCGAGAGCGTTCCTGCGGGCTTGTCAACGGCGCAGATCCAGCCATCCTCGAGGAGGAGGCTGACTGGCTTCAGCTTCGGCACCCCGGGAACGCCGAGCTGGGAAGGCAGTCGCAGCACCTCAACGAGGTCACCGATCTCGACGGTCCTGGACAGGATCCGAACCACGGTCTGGTTGAGACGGACAGCCCCCTCACCGATGAGACGACGCGCCGCCCGTCGCGAGAGCTCCGTCGCCCCGGCCAAGAAGCTGTCCAGCCTGATGCCGGAGTCGGACGGGAAGACGACGAGGCGGGTCAGCTCATCGTGGTTGTTCACGAGTCGGCTGGAGCGAGACGAACAGTGACCCGGGTACCGCTTCCGGGCGCCGAGGTCACCATGATGGTAGCGCCGATGGCGGCGGCGAACTTCGCCGCGATCGCCAGTCCGAGGCCGGCACGACCTTTGTGCTGAGGGAAGAAGGGTAGGAAGAGCTTCTCCTGGATCTCCTCGGCGATACCTTCTCCTTCGTCTGAGACCACGATCTCGACGCCCTCGCTCCTTGCCGCCGCGTGCACTCGCACGACATGGGGGGACGGCGTGTGCTGGGCGGCGTTCTCGATGATGCGTTCGAGAATGATGTGCAGGGCATCGGGGTCGGCGAGAGCACGGCGACCCTTTGGCTCCACCTGGATCTCGATCTGTGCGGTCACACCGCGGTCACCCTCGGCGAAGCTCTCGGCCAACAGTCGGAGCACCGGTTCGATGTGCGTGGGATGGGCCTCGACTTCGGGTGGCCGACCGTAGAGCAGCATCTCCTCGATGGTGCTCTCGAGGCGCCTCAGGTGGTCGTATACCTTGTGCGCGGCGGGCTCGACGGTTCGCGCGGCCAGCAACTCCGCCTGCAGGAGCGCGGCGAAGATCGGGTTGCGTAGCGCGTGGGCGACTGAATTGATGAGCCACTCCCCGTCTACCGTGGCCTTTTCCATCACCGGCCTCCTCGGTCTACCGCCGCCAGCCACGGGCTGGTGGATCCGCCTACATCTCTGGGCGAGCCTGCGTGGTCGCAGGCAGCGCACGTGTGCGCGCCCAAGAGCGGATCGCTTTGAGCTGCTCCTCCATCGTCCGTGACAGTGGGATGATCTTGCCAAACGTCTGGAGCAGGTTGTTTTGCGTGACCTCGCCTCCCATCGCGTGGGCGCTGATCCGGGCCGAGACCACGGCCTGCTCGATCTCAGCGCCGTTCCAGCCGCGGGTGGCAGACGCGAGCAGGATCAGGTCGAGCCTTGCGGCGTCGATCCCCTGGCGCCTCATGTGGATCGTGAGGATCTCCTTGCGCTCCTCGTCGTTCGGCAGGTCGACGAAAAAGACCTGATCGAAGCGTCCCTTGCGGATGATCTCGGCGGGAAGCAACTGGATCCGGTTGGCCGTCGCGGCCACGAAAACCTCCGCTCGGTGCTCCTGCATCCAGGTGAGGAAGGTAGAGAAGATCCGTGTCAGGGATCCACTCTCTCCCTCATGGTAACCGGCCACGCCCATCTCGATCTCGTCGATCCACAGGACCGCCGGCGCCACGGACTCGATCGCCTGCAGGGCACGGTGGAACACCCACTCTGGAGATCCGTGGACGCCGGAGAAAACAAGGTTCATGTCGAGGCGGAAGAGCGGCATCCTCCACTCATGGGCAATGACCTTGACCGCCAAGCTCTTGCCACACCCGGACATTCCCATCAGGAGCACGCCCTTGGGCAGCGGCAGGCCCTGCTTGCGGGCCTCGGCGGTAAAGAGGTCCGACCGTTCGCGTACCCACTCCTTCAGCTGATCGAGGCCGCCCATGTCTCCGAGCCCGGCCTGAGGCGGGACGAACTCCAGGATGCCTTCCTTGCGGGTGACCTGCTCCTTCTCCGCCAGCACCTCGTCGAAGAAGCCCTCGTCGATTTCACGCTCGGGAGACAGCAGGCGGCGCAGCAGGTGATCAGCCTCGGTCAGACTCATTCCCTTGAGCGCCGTCACCAGCCGGTCCAGTGCAGCGGCGGATGGGTTGTAGGTCGCGATCCGACTCTCCGTCAGGGCGCGGAGCTCGGCCTCGTCCGGGAACATGGACACGACCACATACGAGAGCGGACGTAGGCTTGCCGGAATCTGACCGTCCGTTGTGAGAATGAAGAGGAAACGCCCGCTGTCGCGGACCTTCAGCGCAGTGTCGCGGAGCCGGCGTAGCACCCGGCGATCCGCAAGAACATCTCCCATGTCCTTAAGGACATAGAGTCCCTTCGGCCCCTGTGTGGCGATCCACGCTAGCGCTTCGAGAGGGTCGGTCGAGCCGTCACCGGTGTCGCCGGTGAAGCCATCGACACAGTTCCAGACGAGAACCGGTAGAGGCTCTGGCCTGGCCCCTGCGCCGAACCGCTGCAGGAGCCGCTCCAGCCTCTCCTCTTCGGCGGAAACGAGGAACGTGATCGGATAGGCAGAAGCGAGCGCGGTTTGAATCTGTTCGAGCGTCGTTCGCATGCCGCCTCATTGTACCCGACGCGCCTGTATACTCTGTGGGTGGAGCACCAGCTGCAGCAGACGATTCTCTGGATTCAGCCCAACGCCGTCTGGCTTGCGCTCACCCTCCCCGTCCTGATTCGCCTCGTGGGCCACTGGCTGCCCGAGGAGATCTTCATGATGGCGCTGGGCGTCCTGGCCGCTCGTGCAGGCTCGCCCATGGCGGCGGCCCGCCTCTTGGCGGCGGCATGGCTCGGGCACCTGATCATGGATCAGGCGGTGTTCTTCGCCGGGCGTTGGCTACGCCCACGGCTCGACCGGTGGCCGCGCCTGGCAAAGCGCCTCGAGGCTGTCACCGGCCGCCTTGGGTCGACGCCGAGCGCTCTGTTCCTGCTCGTGCCGGCACGGGTCCTTCCCCTTGGCCGGGCGGCTTGGCTGGCAGGCGCGGGCGTTGTGGATGTCGGCTGGGGACGGTTCCTCGCGGTCGACGCGCTGGCGCTCGTGGTCCACGTGACCACCTGGTGCGGACTCGGATGGTGGATGGCCTCTGACCTTGGCGAGCTGGCTGCCGCCGCGCGTAGCGGGACTGTCCTAGCGCTGTGGGCCGCTGTCGCTGCACTGATCGCCGTCGTGGCGGTGGCGGTGTGGCGGAGAAGGGACCGCTGGAGCTCCTCGCTGGCGCGAGTCGCGACAGCCGCCAAGCAGCGCCTCCGCCATCCTCTGCGGCCGGGCCTCTAGAGGGCCGGCCGGTACCCGACCGGGCTGCGAACTGCCCGTCCTGTGCGTTCGTTCCGTCAGCGGTCAGGGTCTGTGGCTCTGTCCTTCTGGCCGGGATGCCAACAGGCAACCCGACGGCCCGGTACGGTCTCCAGAAGGTCCGGCTCCCGGAGGCAGATGTCGCTCGCGAGCGGGCAGCGAGGAAACAGCCGACACGCGCCCGGAGGCCAGCTGCCGTCCGGTGGTCCGCTGGCTGGTCGGGGCAGTGAGGCGTATGGGTCGGCCATCGGCTCTGCCGCCAGGAGTTGGGCGGTGAAGGGATGGAGAGGGGAGACCAGCACCTGTCCCACGGGTCCTTCCTCGACCATCCGGCCGGCGTACATGACGCTGACCGTGTCGCACAGAGAGCGCACCACGGCGAGGTCGTGGGCCACGACCAGTAGCGTCAGGCTTCTCTCGGACCGCAAGCGCAGCAGAAGCTCGATCAGCCTGACCTGCGCCGGAAGGTCCAGAGCCGACAACGGCTCGTCCAAGACGACCAGGTCCGGGCTGGTTGCCAGGGCGCGCGCAATGGCGATGCGCTGACGCTCGCCACCCGAGAACGCCCCCGGTCTTCGCGTGGCGGCAGCAGCCGGCAGGCCCACGGCCTCGAGCAACCGCCGGACCAACTCCTGCCGTTCCGTGCCGCGCGCGATTGCGTGGGCTGCCAGCGGCTCCGCCACGATCGTGCCGACCTTGAGGTGCGGGTTGAGCGATGTATACGGGTCCTGAAACACGGCCTGGAACCGCCGCCGCAACGGTCGCAGGCGGACTGCGGGGACCGAAGTGATGTCGATGCCATCGAACCGTACGGTGCCTCGGTCCGGCCGTTCGAGGGCGAGCAGGAGGCGGACAAGCGTGGACTTGCCGGCCCCGGACTCACCAACCATGCCGTGCGCCGTGCCTGATTGCAGCCCTATCGAGACATCGTCCACGGCGCGGATGGAGTTCCCTGTGTCGCGAAGGCCGCGTCCACCGTACGACTTCGAGAGATTCCGCGCCTCGAGGAGCATGTGCTTCATCGATCGTGCCTCGCGACGACCACAGGGCAGCGCACCAGATGTCCCGCCCCGGCATCCTGGAGCGGCTGGCGAGCCTGCCGGCACGTCGTTCGCACCAGTGGGCACCGCGGGGCGAAGCGGCAGCCGTCCGATCGAGCCCGGGTTGCGGCGGCTGCCGGCACGGATTCCATCTCTGAGCTGGGACCTCCGGCGGTACTCGGCGATCGGGAGACCGCGGCCAAGAGCTCTCTCGTATAGGGGTGGAGGGGTTCTGCCAGAAGCGCTCGAGTAGGTGCCAGCTCGACGACCTCGCCGGCGAACATGACCGCCACGCGCTCGACCAGCGCTGCCACCACGGCCAAGTCGTGGGTAATGAGGAGCAGCGCCAGCCCTTCCTCCTCGGAGAGGCTGCGGATGAGCTCGAGGATCCTGGCTTGAGTGGTCAGATCGAGGGCGGTGGTGGGTTCGTCCGCAATCAGCAGCCGTGGATGTCCGGCCAAGGCGATCGCGAGCATGGCGCGCTGCAGCTGGCCTCCGGAAAGCTGGTGAGGATATGCGCGGGAGAGCTCGCGGGCCGGCACGAGGCCGACCCTCTCGAACAGGTCATCCCGCTCCTGGCGGGCCTGCTGCCGCGACTCGGCGCCGTGAGAGCGGATGGTCTCGACCACCTGGAAGCCGACCGAGAAGACCGGGTTGAGGGCCCCCACTGGCTCCTGGAACACGAGGCCGACGGTGCCACCTCGCACCTGCTGCAGGCCTGCGGCCGGGATCTGGGCGAGCTCGTGGCCGTCGACCAGTACTCGCCCCCCGGTGACCAGCAGCGGAGGAGGGGTGATCCCGAGACAGGCGAGCGCGGTGAGAGTCTTGCCGCAGCCGGACTCACCGACGAGGGCGACGCGTTCTCCGGCTTGAATGGACAGGGACATGGCACCGACAATCGGCTGTATGCCGCCGTCCGCACCGCGGATGCCGATCTGCAATTCCTCGATCTCGAGAATGGTCGCGCCGTCAGCTCGTGGCATGACGGTAGAGGTCGATCTCGGTGACACCCTCGTCGAGGGCCTCGAGCAGCGTGACCTCCTGGGCAGGGCGGCCCCAACAGTGGATGACACGGTCGTTGAGGTCAAGCACGCCGTTGCCGTTGTCACTCAGGAGGACGATCCAGTGGCGACCTATCTTGACGAGGTCGCCGGGCAGGACTTCGTGGCCCCAGCGCAGTGGCCGCCCGCGGCGTTCCAGGCGACCGGGGAGAACGTCGACCGCCCCCAGGTGGCGTATCGAGCCGGAATTCCATGCCGGCTTCCCGGTCAGCGCGACGGCAGCGAAGGTGGTCGACGAAGCCATCTCCCGGTCGGCCACCAGCTCGTGCACGGTCCTCCCGAGAGCTTCAACGGTCACGTCGTCGGCGGCCTTGCCCTTTGCGGGCGAAGGGACGAAGCCTGGGAGCAGGAAGAGCTCGCCGACCTCGGCGTGAAGGCCTTCCGGTACCTTCATGGCGCGGCTGATCGTCGGCAGCCTCGGGTTGGACAAAGCCTCGGGTCCCAGGGAGTTGACGGCTTGCAGAGGAACCATCTGCTCGGACTCGTCAGCAATCTCGACCCGGGCCCGGTAGCGAAGAGTGCCCGGGGCCGGGTCGGGCGGAGCTGGAACGCCGGCCAGGAAGTCGTCGTTGTGGGCCTCGAGATCGCCCTTGACCAGCATTCCGCGTCCCAGCTCGGGCGCGAGGAATGCGCGGTACTGCAGGCGCTCCGCTGCGTTCGATGTGGTCAGCTCTCCGCCCAGGTAGGAGCACTCGATCGTCGACCAGAAGACGCGCAGGATTCGGTCACTGTCGGGCCACCGCGAGCTCTCGACGTGCGGCGTCACTTGCCCCGCGAGAACCAGGTCCTTGCAAGGACAGATCCAGTACTCTCCGTGGCCGCGCTGTTCGACCAGGAGGGCGGTGGCGAGCTGATAGCTTTCTCCTGGCGCCAGCCTTCGGAGCCCATCCCGGAACACTGGATCACTCGCTGAAGCGGTGACGACCCGTACCTCTTTCAAGACCGGACGTCCGCGCTCGTGGTACTGCCAGAGAAAGGCGATGATGACCAGGATGGCGAGGATTGCCGATCCGATCCAGAGCAGGAGCCTCGAATCACGGTGCACGGACACATTGTAGCGACACCAGGCAGGTTCTGCTCCCAGCCTGAGGAAGGCCCCACCATACAGCAGGATGATCGATCCGGAGGGACCTCCGCTCTGCGGGGCGATTGAGACTGCGCTTGCCGAGCCGTTCTTGCCCTAGGAGAGGGCCGTCGCGAGCGTCTCCTTGTTGGCTACGGTGGACCTCGGGGTGGACAGTGGCTGAGGGCGGTCAGTACATTCTCGGTATGAGCTACGACGGGCCACAGCCGCGAGAGGTGAAGCGGGGTGTCTTCGAGATCGAACCCCACGGTGCGATGAGAGCCCCGGTGCGGATGTTCGCAACGCGGCGCCTGATGCCGGCCATGACGCGCGACGACTCACTGCGGCAGGCATGTAACGTCGCCTGTCTGCCCGGCCTGGTGGGGTCCTCGTTGGTTATGCCGGACATGCACCAGGGGTATGGTTTCCCGATCGGCGGCGTGGCAGCGTTCGATGGCGAGTCCGGCATCGTCTCGCCGGGCGGCGTCGGCTACGACATCAATTGCGGTGTGCGCCTGATTCGTACGGATCTCGAGGTCGATGGCCTCGCGCGCAGGCTGGACCGACTGGCCGAGGAAATCGCGCGCTCGGTACCGGCCGGTGTCGGTTCGTCGGGGGCAACCCGGGCACTGTCGCGCCGCGACCTCGATCGTGTGCTTCGGGAGGGTGCCGGCTTTGCGGTTTCCCGGGGCTTTGGCGAGCCCGAAGACCTGGCCTTCATCGAGTCGGGTGGCCGGCTCGACGGTGCGGATCCCGATGCGGTCTCCGACAGGGCCCACGAGCGTGGGGCCACGCAGCTGGGAACGGTCGGCTCTGGCAATCACTTCATCGAGCTCCAGAAGGTCGAGCAGGTTTTCCGTCCTGATGCTGCGGAGCTGTTCGGGCTGTTCGCTGGGCAGCTGGTTGTCATGCTGCACTCGGGCTCGCGCGGGCTCGGGTACCAGGTCTGCGACGACTCGCTCAAGACGATGCTCCGAGCCTCGAGAGACTACGGAGTAGCTCTCCCCGACCCACAGCTGACAGCGGTGCCAATCGCCTCGCCTGAGGGCAGACAGTATCTGGCCGCCATGAGGGCGGCGGCTAACTATGCGTGGGCCAACCGACAGACCATGATGGGGCTGGTCGAGCGTGCAGTGTCGCGGGTCATGGAGAAGGGGCGTCTCGAGCTCGGGTTTCGGCTCGTATGGGACCTGGCCCACAACATCGCGAAGGCCGAGGAACACGAGGTCGAGGGCCGGCGGCGGTCGCTGCTGGTCCATCGCAAAGGGGCCACTCGGGCTTTTCCAATGGGCCATGGAGAGCTGCCCCCGCAGTACCGCAGCATCGGCCAGCCGGTTCTGGTGCCGGGGGACATGGGACGGGCGAGCTACGTCTGCGTTGCGGGTCCGGCGGCCATGGAGCTGTCGTGGGGCTCCTGTGCCCACGGCGCGGGGCGAGAGATGTCCCGGCACGCCGCCCTGAAGGCGGCGCGCGGGCGGGATATCTTCGATGAGATGGCACAGAGGGGTGTGACAGTGCACGCACACTCGAAGCGGACTGTCGCCGAGGAAATGCCCGAGGCCTACAAGGACGTCACGCAGGTCGTCGAAGCGGTGGAGCTGGCCGGGATCGCCCGCGGCGTTGCACGCCTCAGACCCCTTGCAGTCATCAAGGGGTAGTCAGTCACCGTCACTCGTCGAGGTACCGTTCCTCGTTTTCCTCGTAGGTCGCGTGTTGCCGCTTCTGACGGTCGCTGTAGAAGCTGGCTATAAGGTATACGCCGATCCCGATGAGGATCGCCGGCCACCAGGTTTCCACCCACTCGAGGTCAAGCGGGTAGAACTTGTCAATCAGCAGGATCGCACCGACGACGGTAAGGAACACCCCGAAGCCGAGGCCACCCCATCCCCGCTGCTTGCGCGTAGTAGCCATCGTCACCTCTCCGCTGGCGTTGAGAATCTGGGTCTGCCGGTAGGCATCGAACAGGCCGAAGAACCAGATGAAGGGGATCAGCATGCCGAGGTTCGCCCCATGGCCGCTCAGGTAGATCACCATGAAGAAACAGGTGAAGAAGACGATGGCTCGCTCGTAAAGCCCGAGGTACAGGTGCCCAAGGCCCGGGAAGAACGAGAACAGGACAGCCAACCCCGGGGATTTCTGACGTGGCCCGGCCACGGCCGTAGCTGTCGGCGCCGGCGGCTCGGGGGGTGTGGGTGGGCTCGGGGGAGTCGGCGGGGAGTTGGTGTCGAGCTGGTTATCCATCTTGTGCCTCCTTGCTGTGGGTCGTCTGGGGAGCTTGAGATTGTGTCGAGTCCTTGTCTTCCAGGAGCTCCTTCAGGGAGTCGAGCTGGGTCTTTCCCCAGCGCCAGGCCCGCCAGATCATCACCCTGATCTCGCCGCGGCCGCTGGTCGCGACTTGGTTTACGCCGTCGCTGACGATCTCGCTGGCCTGCTGGACCGTTCCGAGCGCACGGTAGCGTGCGAGTGTCACGGGGTTGCCGACGGCCAGCGTGGTCAGTACTGCTAGCAGGTATGCGGCCGCGGTCGCGGTACGCATACCCATGATTCGCCGGCCGGTGCGAGGGCGCCTGAGGTGCGCGGTGTAGCAGCGTTGCGCCAGTCGCGGCGGCGGTGTCAGGGCGGCTCCCACCTGCTGAATGAGGGTCAGGTCGTCCCAGGTCCGGCGGCACCCCTCGCACTTTTCGAGGTGGTCGAGCAGCCGGGCCAGCGCCTCTGGAGCCACCTCGTGGTCGACGGCATGGAACAGCAGACCGAGCCAGCGAGCGCATGGAGATGCGGTCAACCGGGCGGTCAGGTCGGCAGGCGGCGTCAGTCCCGCGAGCTCCTTGCCGGCAGTGATCACCAGGCCCATTGCCTCGGCGGCGGCGGCGCACTCCTCGCAGACGGCCAGGTGAGCCTCGATCCGGGAGCGGTCGGCGGCCTCGAGCCCACCTTCGAGGTAGGCGGACAGGAGATCGCGCACCTCGTCGCAGCGGATCATGGCACGCCTCCCTCGTTGAGGAAGGTCTGGGAGTCAACGGGCCGGATGTCGAGCCGCCGGCGCACGGCTGTGGCGAGCTCGAGTCTGGCTCGGTTGAGACGGGACTTCACAGTTCCCAGCGGCAGCTCCAGCGCTTCCGCCATTTCCTGGTAGGCCATCCCCGCGAAGTCTCTCAGGAGCACGAGATGGGCCAGCTCGGGCTCGATCTGTCCGAGGCTCCGGACGACCAGCCGCAAGCGCTGGCGGTGCTCCGCCGTCCTCTGCGGGTTGTCGGCCCCAGGCAGCCTGTCCAGGACCTCGGGATCGAGCCACGCCGCCTGGCGCTCGCGCCGGCACCTTCGATGGGCATCGATGAGGAGGTTCTTGGCAACGCGCCACGCCCACGCCATGAAGTTGGAGCCTGGGTGGTATCTCTCCAGGCTTTCCCACAACTTGAAGTAGACGTCCTGAGTGAGCTCTTCGGCCTCTGCCGCCGACGGTGCGAAACTGGCGCAGAGCCGGTAGATCGGACCGATCGTGGCTCCTACGAGCGCACGCCAGGCCTCGTCATCTCCGGCTCTGCAGCGTTCGACTGTGGCTTCGAGGTCTTCCATCGGCATCTCCGTACTGCAAAACGCTCATCGTGCGGAAAAGTTCGCACCAGTGGCGGTGCCCGGCAACCAGAAATTCCGATCCCTGCCGCCGCGTTCGTACTGAAGTCGATGCCATTCTAACCGACCGTGGACGGCGTCGAGACACACGGCCGGTCAAACGGCGCGGGAGGGCAGGAGCGGGGACTATGGCGGCGGGATGGTCAGGGGCGGGCGGTAGCCTCGAGCAGCGAGTTCTCCTCGCGCTCGAGGAGGTCCGTCCGGCGCTGCACCGGGACGGTGGCGACGTCGAGCTCGTGTCGGTCGAGGGCACGACGGTGACAGTTCGTCTCGTGGGCGCGTGCCACGGGTGCCCGATGGCCTCGATGACCCTGGTCGAGTTTGTCGAGGAGCGCATCCGCCTCTACGCGCCCGAAGTGAAGCAGGTCGTTCGGTTGTAGTTTGGTGACGTTCCCGACGAGCCTTCAGTTCCGGCGGGAGCTGCGACGCAGGCAGGCAGGACAGAGGCCGTAGAACTCCGTCTGCTGGGCGGTGACCTCGCAGCCTACGAGGTCCTTCAAAGACCGCCAGTCATGCATCCTGAGATCGGTCACGTCCCTGATCTCGCCGCAGGCGGTGCATACGAAGTGGCCGTGGGGAGAGAGGTCTGCATCCCAGCGCGTGGACCGGCCCGCGGAGCGGATCTCGCGTACGATCCCTTCCTCCCTGAGGACGTTGAGATTCCGGTAGACGGTTCCGAGGGAAACGTTGGGAAGCTGCTCGCGGACTCGAGCGAAAATCCACTCGGCAGTTGGGTGGCTCCGGGTGTCGTGCAGGGTCTTCAGCACCAACCGGCGCTGGCGCGTCTCCCGCGTCCGCACCTTACGCTCCATGCCTCCTCCTTCCGGCCGTGGCCGTCCGCACGTTGAGATTATTGCACAGCGACAGCGTAAAGAGAAGGATTCCGGTTTTCGGTTGAGGCGGGTGACCGTGCTACCATGAAGTCCCACCCACGCTGCGGGGAGGCTCCATGGAGTTCTGTATCCGTGATCTTGAGCCGTCGCAGCGCCCCCGGGAGCGCCTCCTTGCCCTCGGGTCGCAGGTACTGGCCGATGCCGAACTGCTTGCGGTGCTGCTCCGTACCGGCCGGCCGGGTAGAGGAGCGATCGGGGAGGCGCAGGAGCTCCTGCGAGATACTGGGGGTGTGGCAGGCTTGGTGCGTCTCGGTGCCCGTGATCTGGTTCGACGCCCGGGACTGGGGCCGGCCAAGGCGGCCACGTTGCTGGCTGCGCTCGAGCTCTCGCGCCGCTTGGCTTACGCCGAGCTGAGCCGGGGCGAGCGCCTCGATCGGCCTGAGGCGGCGGGACAGTTCCTGGTGCGCCACCTGGCGGGCCGCCGGACGGAGGTGTTCGG
>JAJDNH010000018.1 GCA_022340775.1 Acidobacteriota bacterium | reverse complement strand
GCAATGGCGATAGTGTCCGGTTTCACGGCAAAGTGCTTTAACACAGCGGCATCAATGATGTCATGGGCAGCTAACATCACGGACGATCGCGGGAAGAAGATGGCGTTTACGGCGACGACGCACAGAAACAGGATCCTGTCTCTCATGAGCCTGACTTGCTGCAGCAGTCGTAGCACAACAACAGATCGTCGGCTAGCCGGCCGAATGTTTGCTTGGAATGCCAGAACACCCACCAAGAGCTAACGCTGACTCCCCAGGTGACCGTCGAGCCGACGCTTTCTAGCGCTTTCCCGTTGGGGAATTGAACACTCATGTCATCGGTGGCATACGCGGGAATGATCAGCCGGCGAAACTTGGGCGTGCCAGTGTCGCAGTGACCGCGGAAGCTGATGAGGTTGAAGTTCTCCGGATGGGTGGGATGGGCGGTTTCCTCCTCGTTTTCGAAGTGGTGCCCGAAGAACGCTGCGGATCCACCGATGTAGTGATAATAGATGGAATGCACGCACTTTTCCTGACCACTAGGGTCGAAGTAGTTGCTGGGGTCATTGCCAACGTAGACGTAGAGGTAGGCGCCAGCGCTCGACCGCTGTGGGTCCTCGCTCGCAAACCTCCCAATTCCCGGTTGGTAGTACCTCGCGCGGTAGTACCAGAGGCCCGCCTCTCCGAACTCCCTGCCGGTGTACCCGAAGTCGTTGGCGAGGCTGCCGGTCTGGGCCTTGATCCCGCCCCAGGCGTCGTAGAGGTAGGCGTCCTGTACGGTGCCGGCCGTGTCCGTGAGCAGGTTCACCGAGCCCAGGCCGTCCACGCTGTCGTACGAGAGGACCCCTCCCTGAATGCTCGCCAGCGGCTCGTCGATGCCGGGGCCGAAGAGGTAGCCCACCGTGGTCGTGGGGCCCGCGGCCTGCACGAGGTTGAGGCCGTCGTAGAGATAGGTCGTGGTCGAGCCGCTGACGCTCTTGCTCGTGCGCCGTCCCTGGTAGTCGTAGGCATAGCTCGCGCTCGCCGAGCCCGAGACCGAGGTCATCTGGTCGTCGGCATTCCAGCCGAAGGTGAAGTTCCCGAGTGCCCCGGTGCGAGAAATGGTGTTGCCGTTGGCGTCGTAGCCGTAGTTGTTGGGCCCGTCGGACTGCAGGCGCTGCCCGTTGAGCGGGTTGGAGCCGTTCTTGTAGTAGGTGTAGGTCCACAGGTTGCTGTCGATCTGCTTGGTCAGGCGGTTGCCGATGGCGTCGTAGGTCCAGGAGTGCACCTCGCCATTGTACGGCGGCAGGCTCGGGTAGCTGGCCTGGGTCAGCTGGTAGTCGGCGTCGTACTCGTAGGTCGCGGTCGCGCTGCTGAGCCCCTGGCTCGGGATGGTCATGGCGAGGCTCGTACGCTGGCCGAGGAGGGTCGGTTGGCCGGTCGCGGGGTCGATGTCGTACTCGTAGGCGAAGCTCGCGAGCGTGTCGGCCGCTCCTCCATCGGCGGCTGACCCGGGTTCTCTCGGTATACTGCGCCCGTGGTGGGAGAGCTTCGCGTTGTCCAGATGCTCGAGAAGAACCGGCTGACCACCGGTTCGGTGGTGCAGATGATGGAGGCAGCGCGCGGGCTGGGTGCGTGCGGCCACCGCGTGGTCGTCGTCAGCCGCCCCGGCGGCGACCTCGAGGCCGCCTGCGCCGATGCCGGCATCCGGTTGCTGACACTGCCGCTGCGTCACGAGTTTGACCTCGGGTCGGCGTGGTCGCTGCGCCGGTTGCTGCGGTCGGAGTCGGTGGACGTGATCCACGTCCACAAGGGTGGCCCTCACGCCGTGGCGCTGCTGGCAGCAACCGGGCTCGGGCCGTTGCCTGCGCTGGTGGTCAACCGCGGCGTATCGTTTCCCCTCGATCTCTTCAACAAGTGGAAGTACAGGCACCGGCGGGTTGGGGCGGTGGTGTGCGTCGCAGCGGCGATCCGTGAGGTGGTGATCCGGACCGGAGGAGTCCGTCCCGAACGGGTGTACACGATCCACGCAGGAACCGACACCGAGCGTTTCGATCCGGCCCGGGTCGATTCCCAGAAGGTGCGCGCCGAGCTTGGCGTGGCGACCGAAGATCTCCTCGTCTGCCAGGTCTCGGTGCGCGACTGGAAAGGGTGGCGCGAGCTCGCGACCGCGTTCGCCCGGGTGTTGCCGGCGCACCCGCGGGCCCACCTGCTGTTCGTGGGCTGCGAGCCGGAGTCAGAGCGCGACAAGGTCCTCGCGGCCGCCCGCGAGCTCGGCATCGGCGACCGACTCAGGACGTTGCCCTACCGCAGTGACATGCCCGATGTGCTGGGAGCATGCGATGTGGTGGCCGACGCCTCCTGGGCCGGCACCGGGATCACCGGCACCGTGCGCGAGGCGATGTCCATGGAGCGTGCGGTCATCGCGACCGACTGTGCCGGCAACCGCGAGCTCGTGATCGACGGCGAGGTCGGGATGCTCGTACCACAGAAGGACGTCGCCGCCCTGGCCGAAGCGCTGACCAGGCTGCTCGGCGATTCCGTGCTCGCCCACCGGCTTGGAGAGGCCGCCCGCCGGCGAGTAGTCGACGGCTTTTCCACCAGGGTGCGCCTCGAGCGCCTGCAGGCGCTGTACACCCGACTGGCAGCCGGCCCACGGTAGGAGACGACGGGTCTCGGGGAGGGTACCCGGTAACCGCTCCGCCGCGAAGGGTATACTGAGAGTAATCACAGCACGAGATGTCTGACAGCCGGTTGGAAACCGGCTGGGGAGGGCGGGAGCAGGTGTGAGACAGCGACACGGCGAGTCGCCGGAGGCGGGCGTCACCGAGACCGGCGTTGACGGGAAGGCCGCAACTGACGAGGCACTACGCCGCGCCCACCGTGCCCTGCGCGTGCTCAGCGGCTGCAACCAGGCGCTGGTGCGGGCTGCGACCGAGCAGGAGCTGTTCGAACGGGTGTGTCGGGTCATCGTCGACGACGGCCATTACCGGCTGGCGTGGATCGGTCTCGCGCAAGACGACGAGGCGAAGTCGGTGATACCGATGGCTTATGCCGGGTTCGAGCGCGGTTACATCGAGTCGCTCAACATCACTTGGGCTGACGAGGCGCGGGGACGTGGCCCGACAGGCACCGCGATCCGCACCGGTCAGCCATCGATCGCCCGCCTCATCCCGACCGACCCCAAGTTCGAGCCGTGGCGTGCCGACGCCGTCGAACGTGGCTACGCGTCGTCGATCGCACTGCCTCTCGTCGAGGGAAGCGCGAGCCTGGGCGCCCTCAACGTCTACGCCCCGGAACCGGACGCCTTTGACGATGAAGAGGTCAAGCTGCTGCAGGAGATGGCGGCCGACGTGGCATACGGCATCGTTGCGCTGCGCACCAGGGCCAGCCACGAGCAGGTGGAGCAACGCCTGCGTCTTGCCAACACCGTGGTTGAGCACAGCCCGACGGTGCTCATCCGGTGGAAGGACGTGGAAGGCTGGCCGGTGGACTTCGTTTCGGAGAACATCGTCCAGTTCGGCTACAGTCCGGAGCAGCTGCTCTCCGGTGAGGTCTCGTTTGACGAGATGGTGCACCCGGACGACCGTGGTCGCGCCAAGGCAGAGGCGAAGGCGTTCAGCCGGGAGGGCCGCCGTCACTACCGGCAGGAGTACCGGATCGTCTCGCCCGAGGGAAGGGTCTTCTGGATCGAGGATCGGACGACGGTCGAGGCGGATGAGCAGGGCCGGCCCTGCTACTGCGACGGAATCCTAATCGACGTCACCGAGCGTCGAACCCTCGAGGAGCGGTTCCGGCGGTCGCAGAAGCTGGAGGCGATCGGGCGCCTGGCGGGAGGCGTGGCGCACGACTTCAACAACATCCTGCAGGCGGTGTTCGTCCACCTCGACCTGGCACTGCGCAACCCGAGCGTAGATGACAAGCTGCGGGCCCATCTCGAGGGGGTTCAGCAGGCCGCCGAAAAGGCTGCCGTGCTGACCCGCCAGCTGCTGGCGGTCGGCCGGCGTCAGTCGCTGGCAAGGGTCAACCTGGACCTCAACCAGCTGGTCGAGAACGTTCTCGAGATGATCCGGCGCATCATCGGTGAGGACATTGCTCTCGAGTTCGTACCGGGCCCGCGGGTCTGTCGCCTCAACGCCGACCCGGGCCAGGTGGAACAGGTGATCCTGAACCTCTGCGTGAATGCGCGGGACGCGATGCCGCAAGGCGGGAAGATCACGATCTCCAGTGACGTGGTCGTGTTGGGGGACGAGTTCTGCGCGATCCATCCGGGTGTCGAGACCGGTCCGTACGTTCTGCTTGCGGTCACCGACACCGGGTGTGGCATGGATGCAGCGACCCGCGAGAGGGTCTTTGAGCCGTTCTTCACCACCAAGGAGGAGGGCAAGGGCACCGGCCTCGGGCTGTCTACCGTGTACGGCATCGTAACCCAGCACGGCGGCATGGTCACCGTGAAGAGCGAGGTCGGGCGTGGCACCGAGTTCAAGATCTTCCTGCCGTCAGGAGAGCGCAGATCGGGGCCCCGAGGTGCGGGTGCCGATTCCCCTCCGCGCTCCTGAGCGGTCAGGTACGCTCCTCCTGATTCGGGATCCGAGCCGCGCGACGGATTCCGTAGCGAGACCGGAGAGGTGCCTGTCAGCGCTTCGAAGAGGATTCCAGCGCTTGGGCAACCGCAGGTTTCGTTGCGAGATCGCAGGGACGTATGTCAGTGTGGTGATTCGAGCCGGTTCACTGCCGAGTCGTAGCCCAGCGACATCGCAGGTAGGGAGCCGGCGAGAAGCGCCGCAATGGCGTGCGTATCTGCGATCGGAGTAGAAAGCTGCGGGAGGCCAAGGGCTGTTTGGCTCCGCAGGAGGGATTTGAACCCCCAACCTAGTGGTTAACAGCCACCCGCTCTACCGTTGAGCTACTGCGGAGCATCGCGGGCAGGGCGGGATTGTATGCCAATGAGGGCAGTTGTCAACCGCGGTCCGGCGGGCGTGGCAGCCCGTCAGGGGCCCGTCGAGAGCGTCCGAGCCGTGGTACCCTGCAGCGCCGATGACCGCTCTGCCGCGCCTGCTGTCCTCGCCCCGTCGCGCGTACCTGGTGCTCGCGGACGGAACCGTGTTCTCGGGATTCGCGGCCGGGGCACGGAGGATCGCCGAGGGCGAAGTGGTCTTCAACACCTCGATGACCGGGTACCAGGAGATGTTGACCGACCCCTCCTACCACGGTCAGATCCTGACCCTGACCACCTCTCACGTGGGGCAG
The DNA here is from genome assembly GCA_022340775.1 of Acidobacteriota bacterium. Lineage (GTDB taxonomy): Bacteria > Acidobacteriota > Thermoanaerobaculia > Thermoanaerobaculales > Sulfomarinibacteraceae > JAJDNH01. The sequence continues at coordinate 12,803 of JAJDNH010000018.1, read as the reverse complement.
GTCGGCATCAACCGACTCGACGCCGAGTCGGACCGTGTGTGGGCGCGGGCCCTGGTTGTCCAGGATCTCGACGCCGAGCCCTCTTCGTGGCGCGCCGAGGGCGGGGCGGAAGGGTGGCTCGAGCGGCATGACGTCGTTGTCGGCTGGGGTTTCGACACCCGCACGATCGTCCGTCACGTGCGCCACCACGGTGCGATCCCCGGCCTGCTCGCGGCCGACGGGACGCTGCCCGAAGACCTCGTCGGCCGTGCCCGGGAGGCGCGCGGGACGGACGGCATGGATCTCGCGCACGAGGTGGCGTGCAGCTCCCCGTACCCCTGGAACGAGGGGCCGTGGCCGGAGACGGCGCCCTCTCCGGATGATGCACCTCATGTCGCCGTCGTCGACTATGGTGTCAAGCGCTCGATCCTGCGCCGTCTCGTGCACGAGCGGTTGCGGGTGACGGTCGTGCCGCCTTCGGTTTCGGCGGGAAAGCTGCTCGAGGGGGGGGTTGCGGGCGTGGTGCTGTCGAACGGACCCGGCGACCCAGCGGCCGTTGCCGGCGCCACCGGGCTGATCGAGGCCATACTCGGGAAAGTGCCGATCCTCGGCATTTGTCTCGGTCACCAGCTGCTCGGGCTCGCCCTCGGCGGGCGTACCGTGAAGCTCCCGTTCGGCCATCACGGCGGCAACCATCCGGTGCGCGAGCTCTCCGGAGGGCGGGTGCTGGTGACTTCGCAGAACCACAACTACGCGGTCGAGGAGGCGTCGCTTCCGCGCGAGGTAGAGGTCACCCACATCAACCTGACCGACGGCACCGTGGAGGGCCTGTCCCTGGCCCGCCTCGGGGTCGAAGCGGTGCAGTTTCATCCGGAAGCGTCACCCGGCCCGAACGACGCAGCCGGCCTTTTCGAGCGCTTTGCTCGAAGAGTGAGAGGTGAGGGGTGAGCTGTCAGGAGACGAGGGTTCGGTTTGAGGATCGGCGGCGGCTGCGCCCGGCGACAAGAGGGGTCGTCCGGACGCTCGCGGCGGAGCGTCAATGACCTCGACGCCGCGCACCGTCTGCGTTCTCGGCGCTGGACCGATCCGCATCGGTCAGGCGTGTGAGTTCGACTACTCCGGCGTGCAGGGCGTCAAGGCACTGGCCGAGGAGGGATGTCGGGTCGTTCTCGTCAACTCCAATCCGGCCACCGTGATGACGGATCCCCGTCTCGCCCACCGTACCTATGTGGAGCCGCTTACCGCCGAGGCGGTGGCAGCGGTGCTGGATCGGGAGCGCCCCGAGGCCCTGATCCCGACTCTGGGCGGACAGACCGCGCTCAACCTCGCGGTCGAGCTCGAGGAAGCGGGGATTCTGGACCGCCTCGGGGTGCGGATGCTGGGTGCATCGGTCCGCTCGATTCGCCTCGCCGAGGACCGGGAGGCCTTCCGGCGTGCGATGGAGGAGGCGGGTCTCCCGGTGCTGCCGGGGCGGATCGTGGGGAGTGTGGAGGAGGGCCTCGAGGCGGTCGAGGAGATTGGTCTGCCGGCGATCCTACGGCCCTCGTTCACGCTCGGCGGCTGGGGCGGCGGCGCCGCAACCAGCCGTGACCAGTTCGTCGGCCTGCTGCGGCGCGGGCTTGAGGCGTCGCCCGCGCACGAGGTGCTGGTGGAGGCGTCCGTCCTCGGCTGGAAGGAGTTCGAGCTCGAGGTGATGCGCGACGCGGCGGGGACCTTCGTGGTCGTGTGCTCGATCGAGAACCTCGATCCGATGGGGGTGCACACCGGCGACTCGATCACCGTGGCGCCGGCGCAGACGCTCACCGACCGTGAGTACCAGCGGCTGCGGGATGCGGCGCGCACGGTCCTGGACGCGGTCGGCGTCGCCACCGGAGGTGCCAACGTTCAGTTCGCGGTGAACCCCGCCGACGGCGGTTTCGTGGTCATCGAGATGAACCCGCGCGTGTCGCGCTCGTCGGCCCTGGCCTCGAAGGCAACGGGCTTCCCGATCGCACGCCTGGCGGCGAAGGTTGCCCTCGGCCGTCGACTCGACGATCTCATGAACGACATCACACGCTCGACACCCGCGTCATTCGAACCGGCGCTCGACTACGTAGTCGTGAAGATCCCCCGTTTCGCGTTCGAGAAGTTCCCCGGTGCCGAGCCGCTGTTGGGGACGTCGATGAAGGCAGTGGGCGAGGTGGCAGCCATGGGCCGTTGCTTCGAGGAGGCGCTACTCAAGGCGGTGCGCTCGCTGGAGGTGGGGCGAGACTCGCTGGAGGCGCCCCAGGCTGTGGCGATCGCCACCGACGCCGAGCTCGAGGCGAGCCTGAAGAACCCTTCACCCGAGCGGTTGTGGGAGGTAGCGGAAGGGTTGCGGCGCGGCTGGGGGGTCGGACGCCTGCACGAGATCACCGCGATCGACCTCTGGTTCCTGCGCCGGATCGATGGGCTGGTGGAGGCCGAGGGCGAGCTGCGGCGGCAGGGTCGGGACCGGGGGGTCCTGGACGCGGCCAAACGCCTTGGCATGTCCGATGCGCAGCTCGCACGTCTGTGGGGCGTCGGCGAAGCCGACGTGCGGCAGGAGCGGACGGCTGCCGGCATCCGCCGCGTGCGCCGGCGCGTCGACACCTGTGCGGCCGAGTTCGCCGCCCAGACCCCGTACCTGTACGGAAGCTTCGGCGATGCCGACGAGCTGCCGAAGCCGCGACGGCCGGTGGTGATCCTGGGCGGCGGGCCGGTTCGCATCGGCCAGGGGATCGAGTTTGATACCTGCTGCGTCGAGGCGGTGGCCGGCCTCAACGCGGAGGGTTTCGAAGCGGTGATGGTCAACTGCAACCCGGAGACGGTGTCGACCGACTACGACGCCGCCGACAGGCTTCACTTCGACCCACTGCACCTCGAAGATGTGCTCGAGATCTGTGCCGCCGAGCGCCCGGTCGGCGTGATCGTACAGCTGGGCGGGCAGACGCCGCTCGGTCTCGCCGCCGGGCTGGAGACTGGCGGTATCCCGATTCTCGGGACCGGGAGGGAGGCGATCGACCGTGCTGAGGACCGAGGCCGCTTCGGCGAGCTCATCGAGAGCCTGCACCTGCGCCAGCCTCCCGGACGGATGGTGACCTCGCGCCAGGAGGCTCTCGAGGCCACGGCGGAGCTCGGCTACCCGGTGCTGGTGCGTCCCTCGTACGTGCTCGGCGGCCGTGCAATGGAGATCGTGTTTTCCGACGAGGACCTGACCGATTATCTCGAGCGTGCAGCCGCCGTCGATCCCGAGCGTCCGGTGCTGGTGGACCGTTTCCTCGAGCACGCGTTCGAGGTCGATGTCGACGCCGTCGCCGACGGCGAGCGAGTCGTGATCTGCGGCATCCTCGAGCACATCGAGGAGGCCGGCGTGCACTCCGGCGACTCGGCCGCGGTGACGCCGCCGGTCAGCCTGCCGCTCGAGCTGCAGGCCGAGCTGCGGCGCCAGGTGCGCCTGCTCGCGCTGGCGCTGGGCGTCCGCGGCCTCATGAACGTGCAGTTCGCGATCCAGGAGGGGAAGGTCTTCGTGATCGAGGCCAACCCGCGCGCGTCGCGCACGGTGCCGTTCCTGGCCCGCGCCACCGGCGTGCCCTGGGCCGAGATAGCAGCCCGGGTGTGCGCGGGAGCACGCGTTGCCGATCTCGGCATCGAGGACGGCGTTCCGACCGAGATGGCGGTCAAGCTACCGGTGTTCCCGTTCGAGCGTTTTCCCGGCGTCGATCCTCTGCCCGGACCCGAGATGCGCTCCACCGGCGAGGTGATGGGGCGAGGGCGCACGTTCGGGGAGGCTCTCGCCAAGGCGGCCCTGGCGGCGGGCTGGCGGCTGCCGCGGACGGGGGGCGTGCTGCTGTCGCTCGCCGATCGTGACAAGGAGCGACTTCCCGCTCTCGCGGCTCGGTTCGAGGAGCTCGGCTTCGCGCTGCTCGCCACCGAGGGCTCGGCGCTCGCGCTCGGCGCGGCGGGGATCGACGGTGTTCGTCCGGTAGCCAAGGTAGGTCAGGGCGAGGGCGACATCCCGGCGCTCCTGGGTGCCGACGAGATCCATCTGGTCGTCAACACGACGGCTGGACGTCGCGCACACCGCGACGCCGGCTCCATCCGCCGCGCCGCCCTGGAAGCTGGTGTTCCCTACCTGACGACGATTCCCGGCGCTCACGCGGCGGCCGAGGCGATCGCCGCCCTGCGCCGCGGCCTGGTCACGGTCCGCCCCCTCCAGGACAGCTGAGTTACAGAACTGGCGGGATCGGCTACCCTCATCACCTGAGCCGGTAGCCGAGGGCCCGGCGAGGAGGCTTGCTGTGATGTACGAAGAGGACACCCAGTGCCCTTCCTGCGGAGCCAGCGTGAGCGCAAATGCCAGTCACTGTCCGGAGTGTGGCTGCGATCTCGCCATTGCCGCCGCCACGCCGGCGCGCAGGCCGGCGGCGAAACGCCTTCTGGCCGTGCTGCCGCGGCTGGTGATCTATGGAGCTCTCATCGCCCTGCCAATCCTCGGCTTCATGCGTCTGCGGGTGACCGGACCGGGGCCCGATCTCGAGACGACCATCCGCTGGATGGTCCAGGGTGACGGCGGTCGTGCAGCCACCTTGCTCACCCTGCATCGTGAGTACGAGATCGCGACTGCGTCGGCCCGCTATGCAGTCAAGAACCTCGAGGCGCCGTCGTTTGCGGACGACTGGGCCAAGGAGCTGCAGCCGTACTCGACGATCGCAATCCGCGGGTGGCTTCCACTGCTGTTTGCCGGCGCCGACGCGGCCGGGTCACCACCCTCCGTGCGCGCCTTCTACGAGATCCGGTCGTCCGACGCCTGGGGCCACAGCTACCGTGTGCAGACCCGTATCCTGGAACGTGGCAAAGCGTGGGCCAAGGACCCGCAGGTCAAGGCGGATCTTGCAGCTGGCCTCAAGCAGAGCTTCTTCCAGGTTGCTCACCCCGACTTCAAGTCGGCCGACTGGATGCGGCTCCAGCTGAGCTCCGATGGCCCGGACGGCGTTGCGAACGACGGCGACGACATCGTCTTTATCAGCTACTTTCCGCTCGGCCACGTCTTCCGTGTCGGTACCGACCAGAGGCAGGTGCTGCGACAGATGGACAGGGAGCTGGTTCGCGGGCGCCAGCTTTTTCGGTATACCGGCAGCCGCTGGGACCTCATCGACGCCCGGCTGCTGGTCGAGTACCGCCTGGATTCCCTCGTCGGGGGATAGGTCGAGCTCCTTCTTCCCGACTCAGGCGGCCGTCTGGATGCTGCCACACGGAGTCGTCTCGCGTTCTCCGGGTGGGTGGGGGTTTCCGTCACTCCATCACTCCGTCACCGGTCGGGTGGGTGGAACGTCCTCACCTTCTCACCTTCTTACTTTCTCACCTCCCGGATGGGCGGGTGGCGTTCTTCACGGCCTCTTCAGCTCGGGGAGCAATGGGTGCGGTGGGAACGGCGGTGCCGAGGCAAGTGTTAGAGATGTGGTGAGGTTGAAGGAACGATCATGAGCACTCTGACCCCGGCTGACATTGGTTTCACTTTCGGCGACGAGATGAAGAACCTGCGCTCAATTCTGAACGCCGTCTACGGCTACCCTTCGACGTTTGGCTTGAAAAACGTTGACGTCTACGGTCGCTCGTGGCCGTTGGCGGGGGAGCTGGGTGGCGACCACCTGATCTTCGTCGACTTCGCCCGCCGCTACGATCTCGACCGCCGGATCCAACGGGCCCGCGCGGAGGGGCTGCCGGAGGTCGCATCGAACCTTGAGGCCAACCGCGGCCGGATTGGCGTCCTGGTGGCCGACGTTGCAGGCCACAGCATGACCGATGCCCTGCTGGCGGCGATGCTCCACCAGGCGTTCCTGGTCGGCGTGCTGTACGAGCTCGAGCACCACGGGCATGTGACCGTCGAGCTGTTCAAGATTCTCAACACGCGCTTCTACCAGTCATCCAGCGTCACCAAGTACCTGACCATGATCTACGGTGAGATCGCCGAGGACGGCACGTTCCGGTTCATCTCCGCAGGCCACCCGTCTCCGCTCGTCTACTCGGCGCGGTACGGCCGCTTCGTGGAGCTTGACCGCGGCAGCATGGTCTCGGTCCACCCGATCGGGATGTTCCCGACCGAGGGCGATGTCGACGGCGCAGTCAGTGAGGCGCCAGCGGCCGTCAGCCCCCAGCCCCGGATCAACGAGCTGCGTCTACTGGGCAGCGGCGACGTGCTGCTGCTGTACACCGACGGTGCGGAGGACCTGACCGACGGTGCCCTTGCGAGGGCGCTGGAGACGACGGTGCGCAGCGTGTTTCACCTCTCGGCCGCCGAGATCGTGGAGGCGCTCCACGCGGACCTGACACACGGGCGCGTGAGCACCGATGATGTCAGCCTGGTGGTGATCAAGAGGAGGTGACGGAGTGATGGAGTGACGGAGTGACGGGATCTTCCACCCACGCGGGGAAACGGGAGACGGGAAGCGGAAAACGCTCCCCCGCCCACCCGCAGAGCGTGGGCGTGGCGCGCATCAGAGCATGGTGCGCTTGGTGGGGCGTGCCATGCCTCGAGGTTTTCTGGACATTGTTCTCCGTACCGGCACCTCGAGAGAAAACCTCGAGCTTGGCAACCCGCGGGAAGTGCGATCGGCCTTGTGGCCACAAGAGCGATGGAGGCGCCTCGTTGCCTGCCCGGAGCGGGCCGCGAAGACGCCTCTGGGGCGAGGTTCATTGCCCGCCCCGAGGCAGGTGACGACGGGCGTCTGCGGAGCACACGTCCGGGCGCCGGAGTTGCAGAGAATCTTGCGGCAGCCTATGCGCGCGTGAGGGTCTCCTCGACCTCGTCGATGATGCTGTCAGGCGTCGAGGCTCCGGCCGTGAGGCCGATGCAGGAAATGCCCTCCAACCACTCGGGAAGGATGTCCGCGGCGCCCTGGATGAGGTGCGACGGCTTGATGCGGGAGGTGATCTCCCACAGGTGGCGGGTGTTGGCCGACTGCCGGCCGCCGATCACCAGGATCAGCTGAACCTCGTCATCCATCGCCAGCTCGCGTGCTGCCTCCTGGTTTTCCTTCGTCGCATAGCAGATGGTGTCGGCGCGCGACGTGCGGGAGTTGATGCTCTCGATGTAGCGGACAATCTCCTCGAACTCCTCGGCGTTGAGGGTGGTCTGGTAGAACACCTTGACTGCCCGGTAGCTCGCCCAGTCGATGTCGCGCGCCTCTGCCATCGTGGAGATGACATGGAAGGCGGCCGGGTCGAGGTCGTGGGTGTAGCCGATCACCTCGCGGTGGTTCGGGTCGCCCATGAACACCAAGTGGCAACCATCAGCCAGCGCCTTCCGCGACTCACGGTGGATGTCATAGACGAACCGGCAGGTGGTGTCGAGAACGTGGAGGCCGCGCTCGCGTGCATGCTCGTGGAACGAGTCCGGAACGCCGTGGGCCGAGAACACGATGGTGGGCTCGGAGACTTCCTCGATGGTGTGCACCGTGCGCATGCCGAGCCGCTCCATGTCCTCGACCACACGCTCGTTGTGGACCACCTGTCCGAGAATCGCGCCGCGCCCGCCGCCGGCGGCGAACCTCCTCACTTTCAGGTCGGCGACACGAACACCAGAGCAGAAGCCGAACTTCCCTGCTCGCTTGATCTTGATCGGCATGTCTCTCCCGTTTCCGATCGGCCGGCCGAACCAGGTTCGGCCTTTCACACCTCATAAGCAGGAAGTCACTCCGCGGATTCCGGGCGCCACCAGGGCGCCAGGCGGCTGCAGTAGGAAGACCATGCGGCATCGACGTCGGCGACGGCGTTGCCACCGAGGGTCTCGAGCATGGCGTCGGCCAGCACCAGAGCCAGCACCGCCTCGGCGATGACCGGCGCTGCACCGATCGCGGTAACATCGGAGCGCTCCCAGACGGTGGTCGTGACCTCGCCGGTTGAGAGGTCGACCGACGGCATCCCCTGGCGCAGGGTCGAGATCGGCTTGAAGAAGGCGCGAACAACGAGGTCGGCGCCGTTCGTGACGCCTCCCTCAAGGCCGCCGGCGTGGTTCGATGGCCGATCGAGGCCCCGGCTTCCCGGGACGATCGGATCGTGCGCTTCGGAGCCTGGGCGGCCAGCGACCTCGATGCCGTCGCCGATGGCCGCAGCCTTGACCGAGGGGATCGACAGCAGCGCCTGCACCAGACGGCCGTCGAGCTTGCGGTCCCAGTGGACGTGGGAGCCGAGCCCCGGAGGCAGGCCGCGTACGGCTGCGCCGACCACCCCGCCGAGCGTGTCGCCCGCTTCCCGTGCGGCGCGGACCGCGGCGGTGAGGGCTTCTTCCTCGTCGGGCGCCACCGTCACCAGCGGCGAGGCGGGGTCGACGTTGCCGAGCAGTTCCCAGGTCGGTGCACCCTCGTGAACGACATGCGGGCCGACCTGGAGCACGCCGGAGCGGATGGCGATGCCGTAGCGTCCGAGGAGCTGTGCGCACGCGGCGCCCGCCGCGACCCGGGCCGCGGTCTCACGGGCGGATGCGCGCTCGAGCACGTTGCGGAGGTCGGCTGTCTGGGCGGTCCCGAGTCCGCCCGCGAGGTCAGCGTGGCCGGGCCGGGGCGCCGTCACCCGACGGGCGGCTGCGGCCGGTTCATCCACGTTCCAGGGATCCATGGCCTCGGTCCAGCTCTTCCAGTCACGGTTGGTAATGTTGAGAACGAGAGGCGACCCGAGGGTGACGCCGCCTCGCAAACCGCCCGTGATCTCGACGGTGTCGTGCTCGATCCGCTGGCGTCCGCCGCGCCCGAAGCCGTGCTGACGCCGGGCGAGCTGCCGGTCGATGGCCTCGCGGTCGAGCTCGAGGCCGGCGGGCAGCCCCTCGAGAATCGCCGTCAGCCGCGGGCCGTGCGACTCGCCGCCGGTGAGCAGCCGCAGCCGTCGCATCAGCGACCTCCCCGCCAGTCGAGGCGCAGGCTCAACCAGCGGCCCGGCAGCGGGATCCCGTGCAGCTCGGTGATGTGACGGTCGAACACGTTGGCAGCCTCCACGGTGAGGGTGGTCGGGCCCAGGATACGCCGCCCCAGGCGCAGGTCCAAGGTCGTCCACGCGGACCCGTCGTTGGGGTCCCGCAGGCGAGCGGTCCAGCCCCCACTCCAAGCGCCACCGAGGTCGACAGCGCCGGTCCACGCCATCTCGAGGCGCGGGTGGGCGAGGGCGTAGGCAGAGCGCGAGCGGTCGACGTCCACGCTCGAGTGCAGCCACTCGAGGCTCAAACGCTGCCAGCGCAGCAGACCCGCCGCTGGCAGTTGGAACGCCGCTTCGACGCCGCCGGTCGTCAAGCGACCGAGGTTGGTCGCACGCCAGACACCGTCGTCGCCCAGCAGATAGTCGATCAGCGAGTGGGCGCGACGCCGGAACACGGTCAGCGACCAGCCGCCGCCATCGAGGCCAATCTCTGACGTGCGGCCACGCTCGGGACCGAGCAGCGGGTTGCCGACGGTGGCCGGAGAGCTGTAGTAGAGCTCGGTGAACGAGGGTGCACGGAAGCTCTGGCCGTGATGGAGGCGGAGCGACAGGCCGTGGCCCAGGTCCCACCAGCCGCCGCCGGCCAGCGTCGTCACCGTTCCCCACGACTGCTGGTGGTCCACCCGCAGCTGCAGGTCGGCGGTGGCGCGGTCGCCGAACCAGCCGAGCTCGCCGTAGATCGCTTGCCGCAGGCGTCGGTGGCGCCCGAGGTTGGACGAGTCGATGTCGTCGTGTGACGCCTCGGCACCAGCGGTCCAGCGCCAGGCACCGCGGTCGCGCGACAGGCCGGCGCCCGCCAGGTAGCTGCGGGTGAGGTGGAGGTTGCGGTACCAGTCGGGGCGGCCACGATCGAGGATGAAGGTGTCGCGGTGATGGTCGGCACGCAGGTACGGCCGCAGGTTGAGCGATCCGACCGGGAGCTGGGCACGGGCGACGACCAGAGCACCGGAGGTTCGTTCTCGTTCCAGGGGATAGGCGTCGGAGTAGAACTTCCAGGCGCCGAAGTGACGCTCGCCGCCGGCCGCCGAGACCTCGAAGCTGCGGGCGCCGGAGCGCCAGCCCCATCCTGCCGCTGCCTGGTTGACCGAGCTCTCGGTGTCGTCTCTGAAGCCGGTCTGAACCGTCCGCTCGCCCGCTACCCAGCTGCCGGCGCCGAGAGGTGACGCAACGCCACCGGTGGCGAGGCCGTGCGAGCCGGCTCCGATGTGGGCGGTGGGGAACGGCACCCCGGTGACGATGTTGATGGCGCCGCCGAAGGCACCGGAACCGTGAGCCGCCGAGCCGGGGCCGTAGAGGATCTCGACCCGCTCCACAGCTGCGAGGGGGATGAAGAGGTCGAGGTCGTGGTGCCCGGTCTGCGAGTTGCCGATGCGGACGCCGTTGACGAGCACCAGGGTCTGCTCGAAGGTCGAACCGCGCAGGTTGAGGTCAGCCTGCGCTCCGAACGCGCCGCGGCGGGTCAGGCCGACCCCGGGCAGCGCGGCCAACAGCTCGGTGATGTCATGCACGGGAAGCGCCTGGATCTCTTCTTTGGTGAGCAGAACCTCCCTGCGTCCGGCCTTCTCGGCGTGGTCGGTCACCCGACTCGCGATCACCTCGGTGCTGGCTGTGAACCTGGCCGCCGACTGCGCGGAGCCGGAGGCCGCGGTGATGATTGAAACGGCCAACGCGGCCGTAACTGTCACGGCGGTCACATTCCGCACGGTAAGCTCCTCTCCCGGACGCACCCCCCGGCGCGTTGACGAACGAACCTATCCGCCCCCGCTGAGATGGTCAACAGCAGCGGTGCTATGATGCGCACGAGAGGGAAGAAGGAGGGTCTCGGTTGGGGGCAGCTCGCCGCCTCGCGCTCGCTCTGATCGCCTCGCTCGGGCTCGCCGGCCCGGCAGTTGCGGGCGGTCCTACGCAGCACCTGATTCTCCTGCACACCTCGGACATCCACGGCTCCGTGCTTCCCTTCGACGATGCGCGCAACCGGCCCGCCAACGGCTCGCTGGCGCAGGTCGGGACGCTGGTACAGCAGATCCGCTCCGCCGCCGCCGGCCCGGTGCTGGTGCTCGACTCCGGCGACACCCTCCAGGGCACTCCACTCGAGCAGTTCGTGCACGTCCGCTGGTCGGAGCCGAGCCCGAGCATCACGGCGATGAACATCATCGGCTATCAGGCGATGGCGGTCGGCAACCACGAGTTCAACTTCGGCCTCAAGGTGCTCGAGCGAGCGGAGCAGCAGGCGAAGTTCCCGTTCCTGTCGGCCAACATCCTCCACGAGGACACGGGCAAACCCGCCTTCAAGCCATACCTCGTGATCGAGGCCGGAAAGGTGCGGGTCGGGATCCTCGGGCTGACGACGCCGCAGATTCCGGGCTGGGAGCTGCCGGAACACTACCGGGGCCTGCGCTTCGAGGCCATGGACGCGGCGGCGCGGCAGTGGGTGCCAGTGCTGCGCAACGACGAGCACTGTGACCTCGTGGTGGTGCTGGCTCACACCGGCTTCGAACGTGACCTCAAGACCGGCAGGTCGAACGGTGAAGAAGCGGAGGACTACGCCTGGCGGCTGAGCGAGGTTCCTGGAATCGACGTCCTGCTCACCGGCCACACGCACCGAAACATCCCGCCCCGGCTCCTCAACGGGGTGATCGTGTCCCAGCCGGCAAGCCACGGGCGTCGGCTGACCCGCATCGATCTCGACCTGGAGCGGAGCGAGGGGCACTGGAGGATCGTCCACTGGCAAGGACAGAACCTGCGTACCTCCGGCGTGCCCGCCGATCAGAAGATCGTCGATGCCATCGAGCCTCTGCACCGGAGGGTCGTGGCCGCGCTGGACGGACCCGTCGGCCACGTCACGGCGCCGGTGACGGTGAAGGGATGTCGTGTCGAGGACTGCGCGGCCCTCGACCTGATCCACGCTGTACAGCTCGACGCCTCTGGTGCGCAGATCTCGTTGGCGTCGCTGCTGTCGGACAGGACCCCGGACCTCGAGCCGGGACCAGTGACCTGGCGCTGGGTCTACAGTCTCTACGTGTACCCGAACACGCTGGTGGTGGTGAAGCTGACCGGCCAGCAGGTCAAGGACGTGTTGGAGTACGCCGCCCGCTACTACGACGGCCTCGAGTGTGCACCGGGAGCCGGCTGCACGCTTCTCTACAACCCGATGGTGCGCCACTACAACGTGGACTCCATGGAGGGTGTGACCTATGTGATCGATCCCTCGGCGCCGGTGGGTCAGAGGGTGCGGGATCTGTCCTACCACGGCCGCCCCATCGACCTTCACGCGACCTTCACGGTCGTTTGCAACAACTACCGCGCCGCAGGCGGAAGCGGGTTTCCGCACCTGGCGGCGGCCCAGCGAGTTTGGCACAACGCGAAGGAGATGACGGATCTTATCGGTGACTATCTTGCGGCCCACGATCCGTGGACACCGCGCGCCGACGGCAACTGGTGGCTCGCGCCCCGGATCACGAACCAGGCGCCCTTGTCATCTGTCGAAGGGGAGCCTAAAGTTGGTCGGTAAAATGCCCGACCGGATTTGGAAGATATCAATTGGGGTGATCCCCCAGGAGGAGGAGAGAGGATGCTGACGTTGCGAAGGAGTGTCGTGTGGGCGATCGCGGTCGCTTTCGTGCTGCTGCCCGTTGTCGTGCAGGCGCAGTCGAACGTGGCGACCGGTCAGATCCAGGGCATCGTCACCGATCCGCAGGGGGCCGTGCTCCCCGGCGCGACGGTGACCGCCACCAACGAGGCGACCGGGTTCAGCCGTGCCGCCACGTCCGTGGCGGGGGGCCTGTACCGCCTCAGCTACCTGCCGTCCGGCACCTACGACCTGCGGGTCGACATGGACGGCTTCAAGACAGAGATCAAGA
>JAJDNH010000017.1 GCA_022340775.1 Acidobacteriota bacterium | reverse complement strand
CACCCGCCTACAAGACAAACAGAGGCGCAGCCTTCCGCTGGGTGTCATCCTGATGAGCGAGCTTGCGAGCGAAGAAGGATCTGGGCGGGCGGGGGACGTTTCGCTTCTTACGTCTCGCGTCTTGCGTTCCTTGGGTGGGCGGGGGAAGCGTTTCCCGTCTTTCGTTTTCCTGGGCGGGCGGGAGGTGGAACCTAATCATCTAATAAATTAATCACTTAGTCACTGTTCCTGCTTCGCCCGCTCCTCCAACGCCTTCGCGAACAGCCCCGCCGTCGGCTGATCGAACGCGGTCAGGCGTACGTGGGTTATCTCCGATGTCGCTTGGGCCTGTAACCAGGCGAGGACCTCGTCGACGATCGTTCGGGTGCCCTCCTCCTTCGGGTAGCCGAAGATCCCGGTCGAGATCGCGGGCAGGGCAACCGACTGAGCGCCCAGCTCGGCCGCGGTGTCGAGGCTCGAACGGACTGCCGATCGCAGCTTCTCCTCCTCCGCACCCTCTCCCCAGCGGGGCCCGACCGCGTGAACCACCCAGCGGGCGGGCAGGGCGCCGGCTGTGGTGGCCGCGGCACCGCCGACCTTGACCGGAGCGACGCGGTCGGACTCCTCCTGGATCACGTGACCGCCCCGGCGCACGATCGCCGCTGCCAGGCCGCCGCCGTGGGCGAGGTGGGAGTTGGCGGCGTTGACGATGGCATCGACCCGCTCCTCGGTCAGGTCCCCGAGAACCGCTTCGACGAGCGCCCCCGCTACCTCGAACGAGTAGAGCACCTGTGCGCTCATGATCCCCTCCGCAGCGATTCTACCGTGTAGACTCTTCCGGTGATCGACGTGAGATGGAACGGCGGAGAGGACCCGGGGACGGAGCTCGCGAGGCTGAGCGAGGAGGCGCGAGCGCCGGGTGTGATCCGGATTGCCTTCGACGGCGGCGGCTCGGGCGAGGCGCTGTCGTGGGAGCGGCTCGAGTCGTGGACGCGCTCGCGTGCGGTCACCGTCGCTGAGATCCGGGGTGGGCTCAGTTCGCCGGCAATGGAAGTCGCCCTGTGCTGCGACCTCGTGTGCGCCCGGCCCGGGGCTCAGTTGGACCTGCCGGCTGTTGGCCGAGTCCCGTCGGCTCCGCTGCTGTGGGCGGCCGGACGGGCCGGCAAGCGCGCCTTGGCCCGGGTGCTTCTGCACGGCGAACCGATCCGTCTCGATGAAGCTGCCGACATCGGGCTGGTCCACGTTGTGCTGGCGGCGGAGGACCCGTTGCCGCCGGCCGAGGGCGTTTCGGTCGCGGCGCTGACCGCGGCCCGCGACCTGCTGCGGGCTCGTGCCGACCGTGGCGGCGGGTTGGCCCTCGAGATGGCCACCTTCAGATTCCTGTTCGCCGTCGGCGACCCGCGCGAGGGCGCACGCGCCTTCCTCGAACGCCGCCCCCCCAGATTCTGACGCACGCTCGGCCTACTTCCCTCGGGTGGGCGGGGGCGCGTTTCCCGTTTTCCGACTGCCGTTTCCCTTTGTCCTTCTTCCCGGGAGGGTGGGGGCCGTCTCGCGTCTAGCATCTTGCCTCTAGCGTTCCTGGGGTGGGTGGGCGGGACCTCCTCACCTGCTCACTTCCTCACCTCCGCATTGGGTGGGTGGGGGTCTCCGTTACTCCGTCACTCCGTCACTGGCTGGAAGGGGGAAGACCTAATCACCTAATTACTTAATAACTTAATCACTTCTCCGCCACACCCCAGCTCGACCTCGAGCATCCGCCAACTTGACCAGCAGACGCGGCATCCGGTCTGTTGTATCTTTAGGCTCCGCGCCCCTGGGGGCGCCGTCGCGAGGATGGAGGTGACGATGGACTTCGGCCTGGATGACCAGCAGGTGATGGTGCGCGACATGGTGCGTTCCTTCGGCGACGAACGGATCAAGCCGGGGGCCGCCGAGCGCGACCGCACGGCGGAGTTTCCGCACGACATCTTCAGCGAGATGGGAGAGCTCGGCCTGCTCGGGATGCTGGTGCCGGAAGAACTCGGCGGGGCGGGGATGGACACCTTCACGTACCTGCTCGCGGTCGAGGAGCTGGCACGGGCCGATGCCTCGGTGGCGGTCGGGATGTCGGTGACCAACTCGGTCTGCTGCTGGCCGATTCTGCACTTCGGGAGCGAGGAGCAGAAGCGGCGCTACCTGACACCCCTTGCCTCCGGAAAGGCCATCGGCGGCTTCATGCTGACCGAGCCGGGAGCTGGCTCCGACGCCGGCGCCTTGGCGACGAGGTACCGGGACGGCGGCGACGACTGGGTTCTCGAAGGGTCCAAGGCGTGGATCACCAACGCCGGCGTCGGCCGCTACTTCGTGTGCTTCGCCACCAAGGCTCCAGGCCTCGGTACGCGCGGGATCTCGGCCTTCATCCTCGATGCCGAGCAGGAAGGCGTGATGGTGGCGCCGCCGGAGGAAAAGATGGGCCTGCGCTCGTCGAAAACCGCCATGGTCACGCTGGAAGGGGCGCGGGTGCCAAAGGACGCCATGCTCGGCGAGGAAGGGCAGGGGTTCAAGATCGCACTCGCGACGCTGGACCACTCGCGGCTCGGGATCGCGGCGCAGTCGGTGGGCATCGCGCAGGCCGCGTTCGAGGAGTCGCTGCGCTACGCGCGCGACCGTCAGCAGTTCGGGAAACCGATTCTCGAGCACCAGGGAATCGGGTTCCGTCTCGCCGAGATGGATACCGAGCTGGCTGCTGCCAGGGCGCTGCTGCGGCAGGCGGTGTGGGAAAGCACGCAGCCCGGGCGCCACTCGCGGCAGTCGGCACGGGCCAAGCTGTACGCTTCGGAGATGTGCAACCGGGTCGTGGCCTGGGCGGTGCAGGTCCACGGCGGCTACGGGTACTCGCGCGAGTACACCGTCGAGCGGCTCTACCGGGACGCGAGGGTGACGACAATCTACGAGGGCACGTCGGAAGTTCAGAAGATGGTGATCGCCCGCGCCCTGCGCGAGGCTGCCAAGTCGCTGTAGAGCAGGTCGATCTAGCCGTAGCCTCTACCGCATCTCGCCGCCGCTCCGCTTGACGCGTCTGACCATCAAGTCGGCGGTGAAGCACACGGCGGAGACCAACAGCGCCGGGAACATCGGCTCCATGTGAAGGGGGTAGGCACCACCCTCCGCGACCAGGATCCAGCCGCTGGAGGTGGCGGCGGCGAGCACGATTGCCGTCACGGCGCCCGGTTCCGAGAAGCGGAACCGAGGCGGCAGCTGGAGCCCGACGACCGGCAGCAGGAGTGACGAGGTCACCACCGAGCCGACGTGGTGCCAGATTTCGACGACTGAGCCGAAGATCAGCGCCATGGCGGCCGCCAGTATCCCGGACAGGAGCAGACCCCAGCGTGTCCGCCGGCGTTCCGCAGCGGGAGCCAGGGGCGCGCGCACGAGGTCGTGGCCGACGGTGGCCGCGGCCAGGAACAGATAGGAGTCGAGCGTCGACATCACGGTCGCGAACAGACCGATCATGAACAGCGCGTAGGGGAGCGCCGGGAGCAACTTGGCGGCGAGAGCGGGATAGGCGGCAACGGGGTCGGAGAGGTTGGGGAGCAGGACCCTGGCGGCGAGCCCGGAGAAGGTCGTCAGGAAGTCGAACACCAGCCAGCAGACGACGGATACCAGCACCCCGCGACGCGCGACCTTCGGCGTCTTCGCCGCGAAGACCCGCTGGTAGAACGCCGGCTCGACCATGGTCTGCAGCGCGATCAGGTACCAGACGAGGATGGTCTGCCAGCCGAGCCCACCGTCCCACGCCCGGTGGCTCGCCGGCAGTGCATGCCAAAGCTGTGAGAAACCGCCGATCGCGCCGATTGCGACCGGGAGCAGGATGGCGAAGCCGCCGTACATCAGGACGAACTGGAGGGCATCTGTGCGCACCACCGCCCGAAAGCCGGACATGCTCACGTAGGCGACCGAAAAGCCGACGGCGACGACCGTTGCGAGCCACACCGGCCAGCCCGTCACCTCGCCGAGCAGGGTGACCAGCATGAGAACGTAGGCGGCGGGGATGGTCAGGACATAGACCGCCACTCCACCCGCGAGGGCGGCGCGGGGGCCGTACGATGTGCGCAGCAGGTCGGGAATCGAGGCCGCTTCCGAACGCCGCAATCGCGGGGCGAGCAGAAAGGCGAACGCCACCGCCGCGATGTAGTAGGGAACCCCGAACACCAGCCAGGTCGAGATTCCGAACCGCCATGCATACTCGCCGATGCCGAGGATCCCGCCGTACCAGGTGGTCACCAGGGTGGCGACGAACGCCGGCAGCGTCAACCGGCGCCCGTCGAGCAGATACTGCAGCCCAACGCCGCCCTCGCCACGGGAGAGCAGCAGCAACGACGCCGCGTAGACGCCGAGAAGACCCAGGACCAGCCATGCCACGGGGTCAGTTTAGCTGCTTCGGCCTAGCCAGGATGATCCCGGGTCGGTCGTCTCCGTTTGACTCAGATGGTCTCCGTGCACGCACATGCCCGGTGGAGCAACGTGTACACAGGGAAGGCGCAGAGAGCGCAGAAATAGGAAAAGGGGAGCTTCTTCATAGCGAGCTTGGGGTACTTCGCGGCTTGTATGTACTCAGTGGGAGGTAGATCTTGCATGGATCTCGTCGTCGTCGAGGGTGTGGAGGCTGTGGGAAAGCGGAGGGAGGGGTGGGTGGGGATGATCGACTCGGCGGCGGGCGCCGGAGCCTGCTCGAGCCGCCTTCCTCAATCGTGGGGGCCGTTCTCTCGACGCCAGGGATTGAGGGAGGCCCGTTCCTCTGCAACTCCGGCGCCCGGGCGTCTGCTCTGCAGACGGCCGTCGTCACCTGCCTCGGAGCGGGCAAAGATCTCCACCGGTTGATGGCTCTCACGGCCCGCTCCAGGCAGGCAACGAAGCGCCTCCATCGCAGCTGCAGCCACACGGCCGACCGCCCTCCCCGCGGGTTGCCAAGCTCGAGGTTTGCTGCCACCGCGCCGGCATAGAGAACGCAGTCCAGAAAACCTCGAAGCATGGCACGCCCCACCGAACGCACCATGCTCTGAAGCGCACTGCGCCCGCATTCCTTGGGTAGGCGGGGACCTCCGTCGCTCCATCACTCCGTCACTTGCTTCGGGCGGGAGGGGCGGGGGTCCTACCCCTCACGTCGCCGTTGCCTCTTCATCGCGTACATCCGGCGGTCGGCCTCGTGGAGGGCCTCTGCGGCCTCGTCGCGGCTCGAGCACGAGGCCACTCCCCAACTGGCGCGTAGGGGCGCGTCGTAGGCGAAGTTGTCAGCGGCGTGGGTCAGCAGGCGAACGAGGTGGCCGAAGCGGTTCATGGCGGTGTTCTCGCCGGTTGCGGTGAGAATGGCGACGAACTCATCGCCCCCCCAGCGCACCACGAGATCATCCGCACGCACGGCATCGCGGAGCACGTTGGCGACCATCTGCAGGGCAACGTAGCCGGCAGCATGGCCGTGTCGGTCGTTGATGCTCTTCAGGTTGTCGACGTCGAGGACCATCAACGTGATCGGTTCTTGCTCGTCCCAGTTGTCCAGCCAGGTTCTGAGGGCATGGCGGTTGGCACAGCCGGTCAGCGGATCGACCTCGGCCAGCTGGGCCAGCTGGTGCTGCTGCGCCAAGAGGTTTTCAACCTCGGCCGCCAGAGAGACGATGCGGTCCTCGACCACAATCGAGATCGCGGCAGCGCCGGCAAGGAGAAGCGCGACGCAACGCAATGGAGCGGCGGCGGGCGCTATCGGTGACAGAGCCGCGGCCGCAGCCACTGGGAAGAGGCCCACCGCGACCGTCTGCAGCGAGCGGCCGCGGGTGCGGCCGAGGGTTCGGTACAGCTCCCGGATGGCAGCTGCGGCGACGACCAGCTGGATTGCAACGGCAACGAAGGAGGAGATCCTCTCGGGACGCAGGACGACCGCGGCGATTGCGGCCAAAATGGGGGCCGCGACCGCCGTTCGCACCAGCCTGCTGGTCCTCGGCGAGGCTCCGCCCTCTACGATGGCGATGTAGAGCGCGACCAGGACGGCCACGTCCAGCACCGACCGCCATCTGACGAAGTCGAACGGCCGCCAGCTGAGAAGAGCACCCTGGAGGAGAGTAGCGGCGGCGTAGGTGACGAACGGTACGAGCCAGAACACCTTCCACCGGCGCGAGGTGATGCGCGCCGTGGCCCAGACCGCGATCGCCAACCCCACGGCGATCGCGACATCGAGACCGAGCAACGCTGTGTCCTGCACAGGAAGTCCCCTTTTCCAGTTCCCTTGACGATACCATACGGGTGATAGCCGTTACGGTTCCAAGCGTGGCCCAGGCCGCCGCAGCGGCCCGGAGAGCGTGGACCTGCGGTAAGATAACGGGGAAGACCCGTGTTGGCCACGTCTCGCGAAGCTCGCGTCAGGCGTCGCGCCGGTGTGAGTGTGGGGCGGATGGTGCGGCAGCGCGGCGTCCGGGGGAGGTGCTCCAGTGCACATCAACGACATTCTGAAGGTTGCCGCGGAACGGAAGGCATCGGACGTCCACCTGAAGGTGGGCGCGCATCCCATTCTGCGCATCGACGGCAAGCTGCACGTGATGACGGAGTTCAAGCGGCTGATGCAGGAGGACACGATCGCGATGGCGTTCTCGATCATGTCCTCGCGCCAGAAGGAGCGCTTCAAGCAGGATCTGGAGATCGACATCGCCTACTCGGTGCCGGGCCTCGGCAGGTTCCGCTGCAACATCTTCCAGCAGCGGGGCTCCGTGGGTCTCGTGCTGCGCCTCATTCCGGCGCGGATCCAGACATTCAAGGAGCTCCTGCTGCCGCCGGTCCTGGAACGGGTGTGCGAGGAGCAACGCGGGTTGGTGCTGGTGACCGGTACCACGGGCTCGGGAAAGTCGACGACGCTGGCATCCATGATCGACTTCGTCAACACCCGCCGGATCGAGCACATCATGACGATCGAGGACCCGATCGAGTTCCTTCACCGGGACAAGAAGTCGATCATCAACCAGCGCGAGGTGGACCTCGACACCAGGGGCTTCGCGACCTCGCTGCGGTCGGCCCTGCGCCAGGACCCGGACGTAATCCTGGTCGGCGAGATGCGCGACTACGAGACGATCGAAACGGCGCTGTTGGCCGCCGAGACCGGCCACCTGGTCCTGTCCACCCTCCACACGCTGGACGCCACCGAATCGATCAACCGCATCATCTCGGTCTTCCCGCCTCACCAGCAGAAGCAGATCCGGATTCAGCTGGCCTCGGTGCTGAAGGCTATCGTCTCGCTACGCCTGCTACCGCGTGCCGACGGTCTAGGCCGGGTGCCGGCGGTCGAGGTTCTGATCTCGACGCCCTACATCCGCGACTGCGTCGAGAACAAGGAAAAGACCAAGCTGATCCGGGACGCGATCTCCCAGGGCACCAGCCAGTACGGCATGCAGACGTTCGACCAGTCGCTATACCTGCTGTACAAGAACGGCCTGATCACACTGGAAGAGGCCCTGCGGCGAGCGACCAACCCGGACGAGTTCCGGCTCAAGATCCAGGGTATCCAGTCCACCTCCGACCTGTCGCGCGAGGACATGGAGAGGTCGCTGGAGCTCGAGGTCGAGAGCTCGATGGACCCGTTCTCAGAGGACTCTCCGTTCGAGTTCGGCAAGACCGACTGATCCCCGGCGATGCCCGATCCGGGTTTTGCCGCCGCGCTTCGGCTTCTGGCCAGGCGTGATCACTTCCGGGCGGAGCTGGCCGAGAAGCTCCGGGACAAGGACTTCTCCGAGGAGGAGATCGAGGCTGCGGTGGCCCGCTGTGCGCAGGAGGGCTACCTTGACGACGAGCGCGTCGCGAGGAGGTTCGTCGAGCGCCGGGCCGTGTCCAAGGGCTGGGGACCGCGGCGTCTGAGGTTGGAGCTCGAGAAGCGGGGCGCGTCGTCCGAGGTGGCGGCCGCGGCCTCGGATCTGGGCGAGGCTCAGGAGGAGAGAGTCCTGGCCGTGGCGCTGGCGAAGGCGGAGCTGCGTGCGCGTGCCGGCTGGTGGCGCCTTCACGAGGCGCGGGGGCGGATGATAAGCTCCCTCGTCAACCGTGGGTTCGCGACCGACGTTGCGGTTCAGGCCGTGGAGCGGCTCGCGGCCGAGAGGGAGAGAACCGACGATGCGTCCGATGTCCAGCTTCGAGATTCGCAAGACTTTTCTTGAGTACTTCGCCGCCAACGGCCACCAGGTCGTGGCCTCGTCGCCGCTGCTGCCTGCCGGCGACACCACGCTGCTCTTCACCAACGCCGGCATGAACCAGTTCAAAGACGTCTTCGTCGGCCGCGAGCAGCGGGCGTACAACCGTGCGTGCTCGTCCCAGAAGTGCGTGCGAGCCGGCGGCAAGCACAACGACCTCGAGAACGTCGGCTACACCGCTCGCCATCACACCTTCTTCGAGATGCTGGGCAACTTCTCGTTCGGCGACTACTTCAAGCGCGAGGCCGTGCGCTTCGCGTGGGAGCTGCTGGTCGACGTCTACGAGCTGCCGCGGGAGCGGCTGTGGTTCACGGTTTACACCGATGATGACGACGCCGCACAGTACTGGGAGGAGGTCGGAGCTCCGCGCGAGCGGATCCTCCGCTTCGGAGAGAAGGACAACTTCTGGTCGATGGGGGAGACCGGGCCGTGCGGGCCCTGCTCCGAGGTTCACTTTGACCGCGGCGCCGACCCGCTGGCGGCCGGGCGCAAGGAGCTGGTGAACGGCGAAGGGGATGACATCGTCGAGATCTGGAACCTGGTCTTCATGCAGTTCGAGCGCGACGCCGAGGGCACGATGCACCCGCTGCCGCGGCCGTCGATCGACACCGGAGCCGGTCTCGAGCGGATCGCGACCGTCATGCAGGGAGTGGCCAGCAACTACGAGACGGACCTGTTCATGCCGATTCTCCGTGCCGTCGGTGAGCTCGCCGAACGCCGCTACGCGCCCGACGATGCGCTGGCGCCTGCATTCCGCGTCATCGCCGACCACATCAGGGCCACCACGTTCCTGATGACCGACGGCGTGGCTCCATCCAACGAGGGCCGGGGCTACGTCCTCCGGCGGATCATCCGCCGTGCCCTCCGCTACGGGCGGCAGCTCGGGCTGGACGGCGCCTTCCTGTACACGCTGGTGCCGGCGGTGGTCGACCTCATGGGTGAGGTCTACCCCGATCTGTTGGAGCGGCGGGAGGTGGTCACGACCCAGCTGCGACAGGAGGAGGAGCGCTTCGCCCGCACCCTCAACGTCGGTACCGACGTGGCGCAGAAGGAGCTCGAGCGGCTCAAGAGAGGCGGCGAGGCGGCTGTTCCCGGAGCGCTCGCCTTTGACCTCTACCAGACTCACGGCATCCCGTTCGAGCTGCTCGAGGAGTTCGCGCAGGAGGAAGGTCTCGGCATCGACCGCGACGGCTTCGAAGCCGCTCTCGACCAGGAACGAAAGCGCGGGCAGGCGTCGTGGAAGGGTGACGTGATGGCGCGCTTCAGGCCGGAGTACGAAGACTTGGCCGAGCGGGGGATCAGCGGTCGGTTCGTCGGCTATGACGATCTGGAGGCCGACGGCAAGGTGCTTGCCGTCCTCGGCAACGGCGGCCAGGTCGACATCCTTCCGGCCGGACAGCAGGGCGAGGTGGTGCTGGACGTGACGCCGTTCTACGCCGAGAGCGGCGGTCAGGTGGGGGACAAGGGTGAGCTCGCGTGGCCGGGCGGCCGAGCACGAGTGAATGACACTCAGAAGCCAATCGAGGGCCTGCTGGTGCACCACATCGAGGTCGTGGAGGGTAGCCTCGGTCGCGGAGCTCGAGTCCACGGCACGGTGCTCGCCGGCGACCGTCTGGACACGCAGCGCAACCACACCGCCACCCACCTGCTGCACGCCGCTCTGAGGACCGTTCTCGGACCGGCCGCGCAGCAGGCCGGCTCGCTGGTCGCTCCCGACCGGCTGCGCTTCGACTTTACCTGGGGCGAGGCGGTCGTGTTCGAGCTGCTGGAGAAGATCGAGCGCCTGGTTAACGCGGAGATCGTCCGCAACCTGCCGGTCGGTAAGCAGCAGATGGACATCGAGGAGGCCCGCGCGGCCGGCGCGATGGCGCTGTTCGGGGAGAAGTACGGCGAGCGCGTGCGGGTGGTCAGCGTCGGGGACGGCTCCTTCTCGCGCGAGCTGTGCGGTGGGTGCCACGTCGACCGGACCGGAGACATCGGCCTCTTCAAGGTCGTTTCCGAGCGCGGCGTCGCCGCGGGGGTCCGCCGCATCGAGGCGGTCACCGGGCGCGGCGCGGTGGCGCTCGTCCAGCAGACGACGCGGATCGCACGGGACCTGGCCGGGCGCTACCAGGCATCGTTCGAGTCGCTTCCTGACATTCTGGCGAGGCGTGACGAGCACTTCGAGGAGCTCCAGGAAGAGGTGCGGGCCCTCAAGCTGAAGCTCGCCTCCGGTGCCGGGACGGCCGAGGAGGAGCGCCTCGAGGTCGACGGCGTTCAGGTCGTCGCGAGGCGCGCCCCGGAGATGACGACCTCCGAGCTGCGCAACCTCGCCGACACCTTGCGCCAGCGACTCGGATCGGGCGTCGTTGTCCTCGGCATGGAGTCCGGCGGCAAGGCGACGCTGCTGGTCACGGTCACCGAGGACCTCGTCGGGCGGGTCAAGGCCGGCGATGTCGTGAAGCCGCTGGCCGCGATCGTCGGCGGCCGCGGCGGGGGTCGACCGCACCTGGCACAGGCCGGAGGGCCGGATGCCGCCAAGCTCGGCGAGGCCCTGGCCGCGACGGCCGACGCCGTGCGCGAGGCGCTCTCCTGACGGGTTACCCGGAAGAGTCCGAGCCCGGGAGCTGTTGTCCGGGCTGGATAGGAGGTGCCACCGTGAGCGATCCCAAAGTTGCCGATACCTCGCCCGCCGTCCTCGAGCTCGAGCCCGGAACGTACTTCTGGTGTGCCTGCGGCTATTCAGCGAACCAGCCGTTCTGCGACGGCGCGCACAAGGAACACGGCATGGCCCCGGTCAAGTTCGACGTCACCGAGAAGAAGAAGGTTGCGCTGTGCCGATGCAAGCACACCGCCAACGCGCCGTTCTGCGACGGGAGCCACTCGAGGCTGTAGGGCGCTTCAGGAACGTTGTGAACAAGGCGGTCGCAGGGGTCGCTGTGTGACGACCAGGCAAGTGATTAAGTCATTAGGTAATTAGGTGACTAGGTCCACCCACCCGCCCGGGGAAACGGAAGACGGGAAACGGGAGACGCTCCTCCACCCGTCCAGGGCCGGAGACGCGTTTCTCAATCGGCCCAGCCTTCTTCCCGGTCGGGGGCAGGTATCTCGCGTGCCAGAAAGGGCGCATAGCGCGTTCTTCTGTGTAGGCGCGTCCTTCAGGGCGCGCCCCCTGGCTGCTCCGGCGGGTCAGTGAATCATCACCTTCAGCGGATGGCAAGTGGGGGCGGGCGCTGAAGCACCCGCCTACGAAACCCCCTGCCGAACGTTTCCCTTTTCCCGTCTCCCGTCTTCCTGGGTGGGCGGGAGTCTCCGTCACTTCGTCACTCCGTCACTGGCCTGGCGGCCGCGCTCCTTGACCGGGTAATGCG
The DNA here is from genome assembly GCA_022340775.1 of Acidobacteriota bacterium. Taxonomy (GTDB): domain Bacteria; phylum Acidobacteriota; class Thermoanaerobaculia; order Thermoanaerobaculales; family Sulfomarinibacteraceae; genus JAJDNH01. The sequence goes on along the minus strand of JAJDNH010000017.1, from coordinate 2,713 downwards.
AGCCGCAGTAGCGGCACACCAGCAGGCCCTTGCCGGCCGGCTCGAGCTTCCCGCCACAGTGTGAGCAGGTCTGGTCGAGACCCGCATAGGGCGCGGTGATCTCGCCCCGCTCCCAGTCGACGTTGCCGGGCAGCAGGTTGAGACCGACCAACCGCTCCAGGGCTCGCCGCAGTATCTGCTCGTCGTAGCCCCATTCGCTCGCCAGCTCGGCGAGGCGCACGATGCCACGGGCGCGCACGGCCTCGGCAATGCGCACTTCGAGATCAGCGTTGGCCTCCTGGGTACCGCGGCGCCGCGCGCGAACCAGGACCACCGCTCCCGCGCCCCACGATACGGCGGTCGGCAGCAGTGCGAACAACAGCAGGCCGAGCAGCGCGGCGGCGAGGTCGAGGCGGCCCTGGGCGTGCTGGGCGGCGACCCAGCCGCCCCACAGGAGTGCCCACAAGGCGCCGGTGACGATCAGACCGATGCCCAGCGCGCGCAGCGCCCGGGAGCTCACCATCCACCCCCGCCGCCACCCCCTCCACCGCCGCCTCCTCCTCCGCCACCCCCTCCGCCGGAGCCGCCGGGGGTGGACGACAGCGTGGATGAGAGGCTTGACAGGGTCGAGGACAGCGAGGTCGAGAGCGCCTGCAGTGACACGGTGCCGCCGCCCAGGCCGGTACCGCTGCCCATGCCGCCCGACGAGCCGGTGTGCGAGATGGTGTACCAGCTCGGCGCCGGAACCTCGCCCAGCGGTTCGAGCTGCGAAAACAGGCTGCGGTCAAGGCCCAGCGCCGTGGCGTAGGGAAGGAGCATCTCGAGGCGGTCGCGGGCTTCCTCGAGCGGCCCGAGGTCCTGCAGGTGCTTCAGGTAGCGCGCGAAGGCTCGCACCTTCTCGTACAGCTCGGCGCCCGCCGCAGTGCGCTGCGGCATGAATGGCGCGAAGAACAGGCCGACGAGGAGTGCCGCCAGGGCAGCCGCGATGGGAAGCGCCGGCATGCGCAAGCCCAGCAGGGCGCCGGGGTTGTGACCGAATCCCCACAGCACCATCAAGAAAAGGCCCAGCAGGAGGGGGATGCCCCAGCTCTGTTTGGCCTTGCTGAGGACCTTCTTCCCGCCGAACACCAGGATCAGGACCAACGGGACGAGTCCGATCAGAGCGATCACGGTCCCAGGCCCGAGGGGAACCTGCGGCAGCGATGCCATGACCATCGCGAACAGCCAGCTGAAGGCGACTCCGACCTGCCGGATTCGCGCCTTCGACGGCGAGACTTCGAACCAGCCTTCCTTCACCATGTCCTTGAACACCGCATCCCGGAACTTGGGAATCGTGGTGTAGAACTTGTTCTTCAGCTCATCCGTCGTGACCTCGGCACCGGCGTGGGTGAGCGTGAGCCCGGACAGCACTTCCTGCTCCCAGGCGGTCAGGTTTTCACCCATCTGCGGCCTCGAGATTGTCACCTTCTTGACCGTGAAGATGCCGATGATCTTCTGCGAGGACTCGTCGATGTGGAGGATGCCCCTGCGCGCGAGGTCGAGGATGGTCCCCAGGACCTCCGGCATGCCGACCGCGCTGTCGAGGCCTCCGGCGAGCGCGACGTCGACCCCCTGCGGGGGCTCGGTCAGGTAGGCGATGTGGTAGGGCGCATCCGGGTCATGGCCGTGGCGCAGGAAACGAACGGTGTGAACGGTGATGCCGCCGACGAGGAAGAGAAGCGCGATCCACACGACCCCAACCCGGTTCGCCCACTGCTTGAGGTGGAAGGAGCGGGCCACGATGCCGGTGGGGAATGACACCTGCAGCTGCATCGCGTCGCCCGGGCGCAGGTCGTGCGCGACGGCGTGCACGGTGCCGTCCGGCAAGACTTCGACCACGGTGGAGGTGGAGAAGGTCGCAAGGCGGGCGCGCACCTTGGCCGGATCGATTCCCGGTGGCAGGTGGAGAGTGGCCTCGGCGACTCCGATGTGGCTCGGCCGGTCGGGGAAGACACAGTTCCACCGCAGCGTGTCGTTGGTCCGGCCGTAGCGGACGACACCGCGTGCCGTGTAGGAGAGGGTGAACGCGACGTGGGTGTTGGAGTAGGGACGGTCGCTGGGGCTGCGCGAGCGCCATTTGACGTACACGCTGTTCGGCCGTTGCTCGACCGTGAAGCCGCCGACGTTGCGCACGCTGCCCCGGTGGTACTCCCCGAAGCCCTCTTGGCTGAGGCTGATCCCGTCGTAGCCCTCGACCCACGCCAGTGGAAGGTCGCGATAGCCACCGTTCCACGCGCCGTTGAACACATAGCCGAGGTGTTCGACGACCTCGAGGTCGCCCTGCTGGGTCAGCGTCAGGTCGACGGCGATCTTGTCCCAGTGAAGCTCCCGCGCGGACGTGACGGCGGCGGCCAGGAGGCAGAGCGCCAGAACGAGTGCACGACGGGTCATGTTCTCCTCCAGTGAAGCTCGGCACCATTGTACCCAGGCCCCCGCCGGGCGAGGAGGTGAGAAAGTGAGGAAGTGAGCAGGTGAGGAAGCCCCGCCCACCCACCCCAGGAACGCTAGAGGCAAGATGCTAGACGCGAGACGGCCCCCACCCTCCCGGGAAGAAGGACAAAGGGAAACGGCAGTCGGGAAACGGGGAATGCCCCCCGCCCACCCAGTGACGGAGTGACAGAGTGACGGAGTCCCCCGGCCCACCCAAGAGGGTGAGGAGTGAACAGCAAGGAGTACGGGGATTCCCTCTCCTTCA
>JAJDNH010000003.1 GCA_022340775.1 Acidobacteriota bacterium | reverse complement strand
CTGGACTCGCCGGACTCGGAGCTCGAGGAGTCGGAGTGTCAGGAGCGAGGGCTCGAGCTGTCGGAAACGCAGAGACCCGAGGAGAACGGTACCCAGGATCCAACCCTCCTGCAGGAGATGGATCGTCTGAAAGGGGAGGTTGACAACCTTCGCGAGCTCTATCTGAGGAAGCTCGCGGAGTTCGACAACTTCCGCAAGCGGATCGAACGCGAACGGGAGGAGATGCGACGCACCGCTGCCGAGGATCTGGTTCGCGAACTGATCCCGGTGCTCGACAACTTCGAGAGGGCGCTCCAGCATGTGGACGGTGATGACAGCCTTTCCGTCCGTCAGGGCGTCGAGCTCATCTCCAAACAGCTGTGGGACATCCTGACGCGTCAGGGGATGGAAATGGTCGACCCTGCGGGCCAGCACTTCGATCCGGAGCTCCATGAGGCCGTGCAGCGCGTCGAGGGTGGTGGGCATCGTCCCGGGACAGTCGTCTCGGTCCTTGCCAAGGGGTACCTATTCGGCGGCCGTCTCGTGAGACCGGCACTGGTTTCGGTGGCCGTGAGCCGGCCGGCTCAGGCGGCCAGGGCTGCGGAAGCGGCTGACGGAGAAGGCGAGGAGCCGTCGTGAGCAAGATTATCGGAATCGACCTGGGCACCACCAACTCGTGCGCAGCGGTGGTCGACGTGACCAAGCCGGTCGTGATTCCGAACCGAGAGGGAGCGCGGACGACCTCGTCAATCGTTGCCTTTACCGGCGGTGGAGAGCGTCTCGTAGGCCAGATCGCACGCCGCCAGTCGATGACCAACCCGGGCAACACCGTCTATGCCGTCAAGCGGTTGATCGGCCGTCGATATGCCTCGGAAGAGGTGAAGCGGGCAAGGGAGCTCGTGCCCTACGACATCGTCGAGGCCGATAACGGCGACGCTTACGTCGAAATCCAGGAACGGCAGTACAGCCCCCAGGAGATCGCGGCCCTGGTGCTGCGCGAGATCAAGGAGTTCGCCGAGGTTTTCTTGGGCGAGGAGGTCACGCAGGCGATTATCACGGTCCCCGCCTACTTCGACGACAGCCAGCGGCAGGCAACGAAGGACGCGGGGACGATTGCCGGGCTCGAGGTGCTGCGAATCATCAACGAGCCCACCGCGGCATCCCTCGCCTACGGCATCGGGCGTGATACTCACGAGACGATCGCCGTCTATGACCTGGGCGGCGGCACCTTCGACATCTCGATCCTCGAGATCGGCGAGGGACTGTTCGAGGTCAAGTCCACGGCCGGGGATACGTTTCTGGGCGGCGAGGACTTCGACCAGCGCGTGATGGAGTTCCTCCTGAAGCAGTTCAAGGAGGACACCGGTATCGACCTGTCCGGCGACACGATGGCGATGCAGCGGATCAAGGAGGCGGCGGAGGCTGCCAAGTGTGAGCTGTCGACCAGCGATTCGACAGAGGTCTCGTTGCCCTTCATCGCCGCCGATCACGCCGGTCCGAAGCACCTGCAGGTACGGCTGACCCGCAGTCAGCTCGAGGAGCTCGTGCGGGAGTTGGTCGAGGGGACGCTCGGACCATGCAAGAACGCTCTCGAGGCCGCGCGCATGGAGCCCGGCAACATCGACCAGGTGATCCTGGTCGGTGGCCAAACCCGGATGCCACTGGTGATCGACACCGTCGCCAAGTTCTTCGGCCGGGATCCGTGCCAGGACATCAACCCGGACGAGGTCGTGGGTATCGGAGCCGCGATCCAGGCCGGGATCCTGCAGGGCGAGGTCAAGGACCTGATCCTGCTGGACGTGACACCGCTGTCGCTCGGCATCGAGACCCACGGCGGGCTGTTCACGAAGATCATCGAGCGCAACTCGACAATCCCGACCAAGAAGTCGATGGTGTTCACGACGGTGGCCGACAACCAGACGACCGTCGAGGTGCACGTGCTCCAGGGCGAGCGTGGGCTGGCAGGAGAGAACCGATCGCTCGGACGTTTTGACCTTGTCGGTGTTCCGCCGGCGCCGCGCGGCGTGCCTCAAATCGAGGTGACGTTCTCGATCGACTCCAACGGGATCGTCCATGTGTCGGCCCGTGACCTCGCGACCGGCAAGGAGCAGGGGATCGAGGTCAATCCGGCCGGCGGGCTGTCACGGGCCGAGATTGACGCGCTCATCGCCGAGGCTGACAAGTACCGCCAAGATGACCAGCACCGGCGGGACGTCCGCCAGCTCCAGAACCGGCTCGAGGGGCTCCTTTACACCAACGAGCGTGTGGTCCGAGAGTTCGGAGGCAGCCTCAGCAACGAAGATCGCGACCACGTCAGGTCAACCCTGAACCGCGCCAAGAAAGCCCTGACGAGCGAGGATCGTTCGGTCCTCGAGGAGGCGATTCTCGCTGTCCAGGAAGCGGCTCAGATCCTCGCGCAGGTGATCATGTACAACCCGATGGCCGCCTTCGGCAGCCATGCGCAGAGTGGTGGCTCGGGGAGCGAAGGTCCGTCCGAAGAGGAGTGAGCGACCGACAATGGCGACCGGAACGAAGAGAGACTACTACGACGTGCTGGAGGTGAGCCGCGGGGCCGAGGTCGATGAGATCAAGAAGGCCTACCGGAGGCTCGCCGTCAAGTACCATCCGGACAAGAACCCTGGAAACCCGGAGGCCGAGGAGCGCTTCAAAGAGGCTTCAGAAGCGTACGCCGTGCTCTCCGATCCCGAGAAGCGCGCAAGGTATGATCGCTTCGGGCACCAGGCCATCGGAGGTGAGGGTTTCACCGGGTTCGACTCCGAGGTCTTCGTGGACTTTGCCGATATCCTGGGCGACCTGTTCGGCCTCGGCGACCTCTTCGGAACCAGACGGCGCAGCGATCCTTCTCGTCCACGCCGCGGCAGCGATCTTCGTTACACGATGAGCATAACCCTCGAGGAGGCTGCGACCGGCATCGAGAGGAAGATCCGCGTACCCCGGTTGGAAGCCTGTGGCGCCTGCTCCGGCTCCGGCGTCGAGCCGGGCACGTCTCCGGAGACTTGCCCGGCCTGTGGCGGGCGTGGGCAGGTGGCCTTCCGGCGCGGTTTTTTGACGGTGGCGCAGACCTGCACACGCTGTGGCGGCCGCGGCAAGGTCGTACAGCATCCATGCAAGGCATGTGGGGGCCGGGGACGGGTCGAGCGCGAGGTTAATCTGGAGGTCCGCATCCCTCCCGGTGTCGACAGCGGTGTGCGGTTGCGGCTCAACGGAGAGGGCGAGGCGGGAGTGCTGGGAGGTCGCTCCGGCGATCTCTACGTCGTTGTTGCCGTCGAGCCGCACGAGCTCTTCGAGCGCCAGGGTCCCGACCTCCATCTGGTGCGTCCCATCTCTGTCTACCAGGCCATCCTCGGTGATCGCACGACGCTCAAGACGGTGCTCGACGAGGAGAAGGAGCTGGAGATCCCAGCTGGTGCCCAACCGGGGCAGGTTCTGCGGGTACGTGGGGCCGGGATGCCGCAGCTCAACTCTCGGGGGCGGGGAGATCTCTACGTTCACCTGGATGTGAAGATCCCGACCTCGATGTCGACCGAAGAGCACCAGCTCATCCAACGTGCCGCCGAGCTCGCCGGAGATGATCTGGCGCCAGACGAGGGCTTTCTTCAACGGCTCAAGAGGAAGCTCGCGAACGAAGGTTGAGCCCTTCTGTGGCCGGGTACATCGTCGTGAAATGTGGCTTGGCGGCGGGACGGGACGAGGTTCTCGCAGAAGTCCTGAGCGAGTTCCAGGTCCTGGGCGCGCAGATCGAGACGATCGGCCGAGGTCTGACCTCGGTCCTGGTCTATGCGCCGGCTTCCGAGGCCGCCTCGACCCAGGAGCTTGCCCGTTCCCTAGCGGCTGTGGGGGCGACCGACGTCACGGTCGAGTGGCTCGCGGACCGGGATTGGCTGGACGAGTATCGGAGGCAAGCACAGCCGTTTTCCGTCGGCACTCGGTGGTGGGTCGACCCGGTACCGGGCTCGGTGTCGTTGCCGCCGTGCGGGCGGATTCCCCTGGTGGTGGAGCCTTCCTGCGCGTTCGGTTCTGGATCGCACGAGTCGACGCAGTTGATGCTCTGCCACCTAGAGGTGCTGGAGGTCGAGAACCGATTGGTTCTCGATGTTGGGACAGGCTCGGGCATCCTCGCCCTCGCCGCCCATCGGCTGGGTGCCAACCGAGTTGTCGGTCTGGATGTCGACTCGCGGGCCGTCTTTGTTGCCCGACGGACCTTGCGGCGCCAGATACCACCCGTGTCAGTGTTGCTGGTGGCCGGTACTCTCGGCGGTCTGGGAGGACGAGCGTTCGACGCCGTCCTGTGTAACGTTCTGTGGGAGACCCAGCAGGGCCTCCTGGCCGATCTCCGACGTCTGTTAGCGCAGTCCGGGAGCCTGGTCTTGGCGGGCTTCTTGAAGTCTGAGGAAGAAGAAGTCGTCGCCGAGTTGGAGGCAGTCCATCTCGCCGTCAGCGGTCGGCGAGAGCTCGGCGATTGGCTGCTTCTCGAGGCTCGGCATGGTTGAGCGCTGGGCGCTGGTGGAGCCGGGGACGCTGACCGGTCCAGGCGAGGTCGTACTGGAGGGCGAGGAGGCACGCCACTTGACGGCCGTGCTGCGCTGCCGCGCGGGCGAGGCTGTCGTGCTGGCGGACGGAGACGGGTGGGTGGGCAGCGGGACGATCACGGCGATCGGAAGGGGTCGGGTCGAGATCCGGTTGAGCTCCTCTCAACGTCGACCCCGGCCGGAGTGGGGCGTTTCCATAGCACTGGCCGTTCTCCACACACAGGCGATGGACTGGGCGGTACAGAAGGCGGTGGAGGTCGGCGTCGTGGAGCTCATTCCCGTGGTAACGGAGCGTTCCCAGCTGTCCCTTCATGTCGCCGGCTCCAGGCTCGCCCGCTGGCGGAAGATCGCGCGCCAGGCCCTGAAACAGTGCCGGCGAGATTGGGGGATGCGGGTCGAGGAACCGGTTCTGCTTCGTGACCTGTCCTTCCGTGTCGCCAAGGAGCAGCGGCTGGTTGCCGACCCGTGCGGAACCGCTGTCGGGTGGCTGGAGCCGCTAGCGAACCCACTGCTCCTCATCGGGCCTGAGGGGGGCCTCACCGCGGAGGAAAGAGACTCGCTGGCGGGAGCGGGATGGCGTGGGGTTTCCCTGGGGCCCTATACACTTCGAGCCGAAACTGCGGTCGTGGTTGGTGCTACGGTGCTGACTGCGTGCCACGGCCCGCGGCGCTAACCACAGCACGCGCCGGGCGTTGGGCTCAGGATCTTGGAGGCGGATCAGGTGGAAACGACAATGGGCCTGGTGCTCGTCGACTCACACGCTCACCTCGCGATGTTCCCCTCCGGTGAGGTGCCGGCTCTTCTCGAACGGGCGGCCAGGGTCGGGGTGTGGGGCGTGGTCGTGCCGGCAACCGGTGCGGCTGACCTGGATGCTGCGCTTTCGCTCGGCGTCGAGTACCCGAACCGGATTCTCGTTGCCGTTGGCGTGCACCCTCATGAAGCGAGCTCCCTCGACGCGAAACTGAAGCGACGCCTGAGAAAGTGCCTGGCAGAGTCGAGTGCGGTAGCCGTGGGTGAGATCGGGCTGGACTATCACTACATGAACTCACCGCGCGAGGACCAGCTGGTGGCGCTGCGGTGGCAGCTGGATCTTGCGGCTTCGGCCGGGATGCCCGTGATCCTCCACAACCGGGACTCGTGGTCCGATCTAGCGCCTGCTCTGAGAGCACGAGAGGGTGAGCTGAGGGGTGTTTGTCATTCGTTTGCTGAGGGGGCCCATGCGGCGGCCAAGGTGGTCGAGCTGGGGCTCAAGGTGGGGATCTCGGGGATGGTGACCTTCAAGAGGGGCGACAACGTCCGCTCCATCGTGCGCAGCCTGGCGCCCGAACACCTCTTGGTCGAAACCGACAGTCCGTACCTGGCGCCGACTCCACACCGAGGGAAGCAGAACGAGCCAGCCTACGTCATCGAAACGTCGCGAGTGGTAGCGCGGGAGCTCGGGTGTACTCTGGAGGAGATCGCACTCGCGACGACCGCTAACGCGCGGTCGCTCTTCCAGACGGGTCCCAACTGGCCGTCGGTCGATGATCCTGGCATTACCGAGCAATCGTAGAGAGACACGAGAGGCACAGCGGTGACTCGAATACTACCGATCACCGCCGCTCCGAGACGGAGGTTTCCGGCTACCGTTGGGGCCGCCGGCCGCGCTTACGCTGGACCGACTTGACCGAGATCAACATCATGGACTCACGGTCGTCGTAGGCCACGTCGAAGCGTTGCGGGCGGGGCAGGGAGATCGCACAACTATCGAAGAAGTAAGGTGCTTTCAGGCTCACAGAACGTCTCCGACGCGACAGTGGGAGGGCCCCCTCCTCGCTCGCGTTGTTGGTCGGTTTCACGCCCACAAGCTTGCGCGCCTTGTCGAAAAAAAGCACCGCATGAGAGGTCGTATCCAGTTTGAATGCCTCCACCGCGGCCGCGTCGAACGAGACCAAGCCACTTGGTCGGATTGTGGCTTTCGGACGAGCGGCGACGATCTTCGGTGGGATGAAGCGCTCGAATGCCATGTTTCACCTCCGTCTGGTAACGTTGGATTGTACGTGGAGATTGATTTCAAGTCAACCCGAAATGCTGAATCATTGTTGCGGCGAGTTCGTCACCATCTGTGACGAAGAGTTTCGATCCTGTTCGCAGGACTTTGATCGACTCGGCTTTTCGACGAAACACTGAGTTTGCCGGGCAGAAGCGACCCCATGTTAGACTGCGTTCCGAGATGACTGAGACTCTTCACGACAGTCAGTGGATCGAGCTGGATGCAGCTGCGTTGCGCAAGAACCTGGCGGTCTTTAGGCGAGTTCTCGGATCGGGCGTGCAGCTTGCTGCGGTCGTCAAGGCCAACGCCTACGGGCATGGACTGGCCGAGGTGGCGCCGCTGGTTGCCACGTGCGCCGACTGGCTGGCCGTGCACTCGGCAAACGAGGCGAGGAGCCTCCGCGCGCTGCGAGTCGATCTACCGGTACTGGTGATGGGATTCGTGACCCCCAGCGACCTTGAAGGGCTGGACTCGCGGACGCACGTGTTTGCCTCCACGTTGGAGACACTCAGCTGGGTCGGTGAGTGCCGTCGTCGCTGCGGCGTCTCGCTGCCCGTGCACCTCAAGGTCGAGACCGGTACCAACCGGCAGGGCCTGCGGCTGGAAGACCTGAGCCGGGCTTGTCGTGTTGCCGCCGAAGAAGGCGTCAAGATCGTTGGCGCGGCTACGCATTTTGCCAACATCGAAGACACGCTCGAGCATGAGTTCGCTCAGCGCCAGCTCGAGGAGTTCAGGAACGCGGTCGGCCTGCTCTCAAAGGAAACCGGGGGCCCGCTGCAACATGTTCACGCAGCGTGCTCGGCGGCGGCTCTGCTGTTTCGCGAGGCCGACTTCACCATGGTTCGTGTGGGAATCTCGGCGTATGGTCACTGGCCGTCCCGGGAAACCCAGCTGTCTTGGATCCTCGAACACGGTCGGAACGGGCTCGGTCTGACCCCGGTTCTGTCGTGGAAGACCAGGGTAGGACAGATCAAACGAGTGCCGGAGGGCGAGACGGTCGGTTACGGACGCACCTGGCGGGCGCTGCGTCCGACGGTGCTCGCGGTGTTGCCGGTCGGGTACGCGGACGGCTACCCGCGATCGCTGGGAAACCGGGCTCGGGTGCTGGTCGGCGGCGTGCCGGCGCCGGTCGTGGGACGCGTGTGCATGAATATCACCCTGGTGGACGTTACAGATGTCCCAGGTGTGTCGGTCGGGGACGAGGTCGTGCTCCTCGGGAGCACGGGGGATGCATGCATATCCGCCGAGGAGCTTGGCAGCCTGTCCGGGAGCATCAACTACGAGATCCTAGCCCGCCTATCGCCCCTGATCCCGCGGCGGGTTGTCAACACATCCCCATGACCGAGAGCAGATGGCCCTCGGCGACAGTTGTCATTCCCACCTATAACCGCGGTCGTGAGCTCTCCCTGGTCCTGGGAGCGCTGCGCACGCAGCACGTGCCCTCGGGTGCAGATGTCCAGCTCGTAGTGGTCGACGACGGCTCGAGTGACGGCACCTGGGCCATGCTCCAGCAGAGGATGGAGAGTGGGGAGCTGCTAGCTTTGCGGCAGGAGAACGCGGGACCGGCGCGGGCTCGGAACCGCGGTGTCGAAGCTGCACGGGGAGAGCTGGTGGTGTTTCTCGGCGATGATACTGTCCCAGAGCCGGGATGGCTTCTCCAGCATTTGGAGGAGCACCGCTTGCTCGGTGGCGCTGCGGAGGTTGCGGTCCTCGGTTACACGTCCTTTCCTCCCGGGCTCGACTCGCCATTCCTACGCTGGATCAACGAGTTCGGGGCCCAGTTCGGGTACCTCCTGATCGAGGATGTAGAGCGGGTTCCGTTCAACTTCTTCTACACGTCCAACATATCCCTCCCGCGCCGGGTCCTGTTAGAGCTCGGGGGCTTCCGTGAGGACTTTCCCGCTGCCGCCTGGGAGGACATCGAGCTGGCATACCGCGCGTCTCGTCGGGGGCTTCGACTCGTCTACCGCCCGCGCGCTCGCGTTCTTCACCTTCACCGTATCCGCCCGCGGACCTTCCGTCACCGGCAGAGAACTTCCGGTCGCTCGGCCGCAATCTTTGCCGAGATCCATCCCGAGCTCGGGCGGTTTCTCGGTGCGGATCGTGTGGGGGGCACCCGTTTTCTCCGGCTGGTTCCAGGAGCCTTCCTGGCTCTCGGTACGGCCCTGGCTGGCCGATTCCCTGGTGTGATCCCGGGGAAGTGGTTCCAGCTCGATCTGGACGCGGCCTACCTCGAGGGGTTGGCAGAAGGTCTGCAGTCGGAAGGGCGGAGGTGAGGGGTGCTGAGGCCTGCTGTCGCGGCCCTGTTCCCGGTTCTCTCGGCCCTTCCACTTGCAGGGCGGGCTCAGGGTTGGAGTGGGCCTCAGGGTCGTGCCCGGAGTGTACGTTGGAGCTCAGCGGGCGCTGATGCCGTCCCGGTTTGCGGTAGTCCCGGCCAACATCGGCATCATTGACACCAGCATCCATCCCAAGCACGTGCGGCTCTACCTGAACGACCGGTTCATCGGCATTGCCGATGACTTCGATGGCTACCTGTACCTGAAGGCCGGCTCGTCCTTCTCAGGTACGAGCTGGGGGGCTACGCGACCGAGACTGTCAAGGTCGATGTCCATGCGGGATACCGGTATGACGTGAGGTTCCGGTTGCAGAGAGTTTTCGGGAAAGAGAAGGAGCACTGGTGGGAACGACCGGATCGTCCTTCGCCTCTACCAAGGATGTTCGGGCAGGGACAGAAGGGTAGGGCCGGTGCGTCCTCCTATCCTCACGGCGCCGGCACGGGAATGGCCCCAATCTCCAGCTGAGGCCTGGACTGGCACCGGGCGGGACAGCGGCTGAGTCTCGACATGAACCGAGTCAGCGCGCCGCTCTTCGAGTCAGGATCGCTCCCCCTGCGGCAGCTCGCTATGTGGACGGAGGGTTCTTGGCGACCGGGGAGGACCTCGGGCGGCTGGTCCAGCCCTTGGCGTTGACCCAAGGACGGCATCGGCTGGATGTCATCGCGCCAGGCTATCACAAGGTTTCACAAGAAGTTACTGTGACGCCGGGAGAGCTACAAGAGATCCAGATCGAGCTTGCTGCGGAGGGGGGTGGACAATCGGCGACAGAAGGACTATGATGTTCGCGAACGAAAGCCAGGGAGGGATCCGGGAAGGCTTGCCACCTTGTGCCTACCAACATAGGCTTACCTTGACTAGCCAACCGTGAAACCAACCTAAAAAAATCCTTCCATTTGAGCTTGACCGCCCCTTCCGATTTCGTTCCCAGCGCCCGGCCCTTGTGGCCGGGCGTCGTCTACTTCGGGAGAATCCAGACTTCCCACCGCTGCCCCCCAAGTGACGTGTTCCGCCTAGCTGAAGGATGCGGGTACCGGGTTTCTCGATCGGGAGTCGTACCAACAGCGGCGAGACGGGAGGGGCGCTGTGATGGCCGGCTCTTCGTGGCTCGCACTGGGTCGTGACTGGTGGATACAGGCTAGCTTGGCGAGCCGGAGCCGAGGTCGACGAGCGTTCCAGGATCGACACCGATCGAGCGTAGCGCCTGATTCCACCTCTCGGGGAAGGGCACCTGGAAGACCAGTGAACGGTCGATCGGTGCAACCAGCCAAGAGTTCTCCTCGATCTCCTTTTCGAGCTGGCCCGGAGCCCAACCGGAGTAGCCGAGAATCAGGTGGTAGGGGCCTTCGATCTGCCGTTGGCTGAGCCTGGTCAGGGTCTCCGTATCGCCGGAGACAGCCAGAGTCGAGTCGATGAGCAGGAGGCTCTCGTCCGGTTCCCTGGTGGCGGGGCAGAAGACCACGAAGCCGTGGGATGGCTCGACTGGACCTCCGCTGAGGACCTCGGGGTAGGAGCCGGGCTCGGCGTCCTGACCGAGCTCCTGAAGGACATCGGCCATGTCGAGGTCGGTTGGGCGGTTGATGATGAGGCCGAAGGCTCCCTCCTCGCGGGAGTGCACCCCCAGGAGCACGACACTGTGCCAGAAGTTGGGATCGGCCAGCGTTGGCATGGCGATCAGCAGCTGTCCGGCAAGAGATGTTGGCTCTGGCTCCATGCCGGTATCGTAACGCCGAACCTCACCCCTGACAACGGCGGACGCGGGGTGGTGCCTGTCTACTCGAGGTCAGCGAAGTACCCGGTGAGGTCGGCCCGTGCCGCGCCGGCTGCGATCGCAGCCCGAGCCACCGCCCGGGCAACAGCGCGGTGAACCCCACGGTCCAGCGGGCTGGGTACGATTTGCCCGTCCGGGGTCGAGTCGGCGATTGCCAGCGCGGCGGCAAGGTACATCTCGGTCGTGAGACGGGTGACGTTGGCGTCGACAGCGCCGCGAAGTATGCCCGGGAAGCCGAGTACGTTGTTGACGACCTTACCGTCCGCAGCGAAGGCCGCGCCCGCTTCCAGCGCACGCTCGGGCTCGATCTCGGGCACAGGGTTCGAAAGCGCCAGGATGATCTGGCCACTCCGCACCGATTCGGGCCGGATCAGACCGGCGGCGCCGGTTGTTGCGATGACGACGTCGCACTTGGACATGATCTCCTCGAGGCTGGAGGCCATTCCTCCGGATCGTTCCAGCCGTTCTACCGCGGCGCCGTCCAGGTCGGCGCCGAGCACCGGCCGATGGCTCTGATGCATGAGCATGCGGGAGATGGCGAGCCCCGCGGCACCCAGGCCTACCTGCCCGATCTGTACGTGCTCGAGAGACTTGCCCACAGCCTTGAGTGCGTTCAGGAGGGCTGCGGTGACCACTACGCCGGTGCCGTGCTGATCATCGTGCATGACGGGGCGGTCGAGCCGCTGAACCAGCTCCTCCTCGATCTCAAAGCACCGTGGGGCGGAGATGTCCTCGAGCTGGATGGCTGCGAAAGTCGGCGCGATGGCCTGCACGACTCGTACGATCTCGGAGGTGTCGGTTGAGTCGACAAGAATCGGCATCCCGGAAAGGCCAACCAGCGACT
>JAJDNH010000250.1 GCA_022340775.1 Acidobacteriota bacterium | reverse complement strand
TGCTCGAAGCTGTCCTCGCCGAGGTAGTGCTTGACGGTGGGGTAGTCGTACTCCAGAGCCTCGACCATGCGCAACAGGTACATCCCGTGGTAGACCTCCACCCGCTCGGCCGAGGTCATCGAGTGGGATGGCTTGACAACCTCTTCGAGACGCTCGGCCGGGATCTCCGAGGTCGCTTCGGGCGAGCGGATCGCGTCGTCGATGTCACCGGGGCTCACGATGACGGCCTGCATCCAGCGCTGAAGTCGCTCGATGCCGGGACCTGTCTGTTTCTGCTCACGCCGCATTGGCCACCTCCTGGTCGCGCCACACTGCGGCCTTCAGTACTTCGGCGTGGACCACGTCGAACGGTGGGATGTCCGCGTCCCACTCGAGCAGAGTCGCGCGCAGGCCGACGTGACGCAGGGTGGAGCCGAAGAGGTCCCACACCGGATCGATGACGTGATCGGAGTGGGTGTCGATGATGTGCGTGCCCTTGTTGGTGTGACCGGCGAGGTGGTACTGGCAGACGCGGTCGGCCGGGATGGCGTCAATGTAGACGTGCGGGTCGTAGCCGTGGTTGAAGGCGCTGACGTAGACGTTGTTGACGTCGAACAGGAGACCGCAATCGGACTCCTCCGCGAGGCGAGCGACAAACTCCCACTCCGGCATTTCCGAGGCGCCGAACTCCAGGTACGTTGATGGGTTTTCCAGCACCAGCGGCCGCTCGAGAATGTCCTGCACCTTTCGGATTTTGGTCACCGTGCGCCGCAGAACCTCTTCGGTGTACGGCAGGGGCAGCAGGTCGTGGGTGTTGCGCCCGAGCACACCGGTCCAGCAGATGTGATCCGAAACCCACAGGGCTCCGGTGCGCTCGGCGAGAGCCTTGACCCTCGTGACGTACTCGAGGTCGATCGGGTCGGTGCTGCCGATCGACATCGATACACCGTGCATCACAACCGGGTACTGCTCCGCGATCTGATCCACGACATGGAGAGGCCGACCGCCGGTGTCCAGGTAGTTCTCGGTCAGGATCTCGAAGAACCCGATGTCAGGCCGGTTGCTGAGAATGTGTGAGAAGTGCGTGGTTCGCAGGCCGACGCCGAGGCCGAGGTCCGGAAAGCTCCAACGGTTGTCTTTCATCTGAGATCCTCCATGACCCTCTCGAGAGCTGCATCGCGGCCCGTCGTGATCGGTTGCGGCGGATTCCCTCGGCGGTTTGGGGGCCGTGGGTCGGCCCACGGCCCCCGTCAGCCGAGGGACGCACGCAGAGGTCAGGCCGCCTTCATGTGCTCCGGGTTCACCGGGACCGCGCAGCCGCCCTTACCCTTGCAGGAGTTCTTGCCGGCGCAGCCGTTGTCGCCCGACTTGCAGCCGCCGAGGCTCTTGCAGTCGTTCTGACCCTTGCAGGCGTGACGCGCGCTTGCCGAGGCGCAACCGCCCTTGCCCTTGCAGGAGTTCTTGCCGGCGCAGCCGTTGTCACCCGACTTGCAGCTGCCCTTGCCCTTGCAGGAGTTCATCCCTTTGCAGGCGTGGCGTTCCGCTTCCTTGTTGGACGCCGGCTTGGTCTTGCCACTGCACCCGTCTTTGCCGCCACAGCCACCCTTGCCGCCGCAGCCGTTGTGCATGATCGGAGCTGCGGCCGCAGTCGAGGTGCTCGGCACCATGGCGCCGACTCCAGCGACCATCCCGGCCATGGCGGCGTTGACGAGAAGCTTCTTGACTTTCCTGTTCATGTCCGTCTCCCTTTCTCCCCGTGGTGGGCACGAGCCCGGTTTCTCATTGATCCTGAGCCTCGATCGCATTATCTCACGGCCATCAACTGTGCCGCAACCGGCGAAAGGTTTCACGTGAGGGGTAAGATGGCCGGAGGGAGGCAACGGAATGCGGTATCGAGGCGTGGGCAGATCGGGGCTGAAGGTTTCATGCCTGAGCCTGGGTGGCTGGACGACGTATGGCGAGAGCGTGCGCGACCAGGGCCTGATCACGGCAATCGTGCGGCGCGCCTTTGAGGTGGGTGTGAACTACTTTGACATGGCGGACGTGTACGGCCGTGGTGAGGCCGAACGCCGGATGGGGCAGGTGCTGGGGGAGCTGCCGCGGCACAGGCTGGTGCTGTCTTCGAAGGTCTTCTTCCCGATGTCGGACGACCCCAACGACCGTGGGCTGTCGCGAAAGCACATTCACGAGTCAATCGATGCGACGCTGAAGCGCCTGGGCACGGACTACCTCGACCTTTACTTCGCGCACCGTCTCGACCCGGCGGTTCGGCTGGAGGAGATCGTGCGCGCGTTTTCGGACCTGGTCGACCGTGGCAAGGTCCTCTATTGGGGAACCTCGGAGTGGCCCCCGGAGTCGCTCACGGGCGCGGTCGAGATGGCACGGCGGGAAGGGCTTCACGCCCCGATCGTCGAGCAGCCGCAGTACTCGCTGCTGTACCGGCGCATCGAGCGAGAGCTGTTCCCGATCCTGGACGACACAGAGTTGGGCCTTGTGGTGTGGAGTCCACTCGGACAGGGTCTGTTGACCGGGAAGTACGACGGGGGGGTGGCGAAAGGCTCGCGGTTCGACCAGCTGCCCCAGTTCACCCGCTGGTTGCTGACCGAGGACAACCTGGATAAGACCCGGCGGATGGAGGCCGTCGCGCAAGATATGGACTCCAGCCGAGCGCAGCTTGCGCTTGCCTGGGTGCTCAGCCGCCGCCAGATTGCCAGCGCGATCATGGGTGCCACCACGCTGCAGCAGCTGGAGGAGAACCTCGCAGCCGCGGAGTTGGAGCTGCCGCCGGAGGTCGTCGAGAGCCTGGACGAGATCTTCAGCTGACTCACCCTCGAAACCAGCTCGCGAAAGACGGGGGCGGCTATCCCGGAGGCCTGTCCCCAGGCCGCGCGGTGTGGTACCAGAGCTCGATCAGAGCCGACATCGGATCGCGATCGTGAGGTGCCCAGGAAGCGAAGTCCTTGTCAGACACAGGGCGGTAGGGCCCGGGCTTGAGCTCGAGCAGAACCGTGCCGGTTCCCATGGCGGCCACCGTGTGCCACTCGCCGCCGGGGATCTCCACCGCGACCTGGGGTCCGGCCGGTGACAGCTCTGCCCGCTGCAAAACGGTGCCGTTGTCGTCAAACGTCAACATCACCGCGCGGCCGCCGAGGATCACGAAGGTCTCCCACCGTCCGGACTCGTGGCGATGAGGTCGAATGTAGGTTCCCTGGTGAAGAGCGTTGAAGAACCGCTGGTACGGATCGGCGAGCGTCGGGTGGAGGTTGAGGTTCGCCCGCTGCCGGGGCGAAGCCGCCGCTTCTGCGGTCAGGTCGATGATGCGAGCGATGTCAACGAAGTCCACCTCGCTCCATCTTACAGGTGGAATGCCTACTTGGCGTCAGGTCAACACCATTGATTCGGGAGCGATGAGGGTTGTGGACCGTGTTGACCCATGCCGCGGCACGGTGCTACCGTGGCCCGACAGGGGAGGAACGGATGGCACCGAATGGCCTTCATCTCTTTACTTCTGAGTCGGTTACCGAGGGGCACCCGGATAAGATCGCGGACCAGATCTCGGACGCGATCCTGGATGCAGTGATCGCGGGCGACGAGGACGGTCGGGTTGCGTGCGAGACCATGGTGACGACCGGACTGGCCTTTATCGCCGGCGAGATCACGACCGACATCTACGTTGACTTTCCCAGCGTGGTCAGGGAGACGATCAAGAACATCGGCTATACGCGCGCCAAGTACGGCTTCGACTACGCGACCTGTGCCGTGGTCTCGGCCATCGATCCGCAGTCGCCGGACATCGCGATGGGGGTCGACCATGGGGGCGCGGGCGATCAGGGTCTGATGTTCGGGTATGCCTGCGACGAGACGCCGGAGCTGATGCCGCTACCGATCATGCTGGCCCATCGGCTTACCATGCGCCTCTCGGAGGCCCGACGTACCGGCGAGCTGGAATGGCTGCGGCCGGATGGCAAGAGCCAGGTCACTATCGAGTACGACGGCACGACGCCGACGCGGGTCGAGGCGGTCGTCGTGTCCTGCCAGCACTCGGAAACGATACCGATCAGGGAGCTGCGCGAGGACATTCACGAGATCATCATCAATCGGGTTTTGCCGAGCTCCATGGTTGACGACAACACCAAGTTCTACATCAATCCCACAGGACGCTTCGTGATTGGTGGACCGCAGGGTGACTGCGGGCTGACCGGCAGGAAGATCATCGTCGACACCTACGGCGGGGTCGGCTCCCACGGGGGCGGCGCCTTCTCTGGCAAGGACCCGACGAAGGTGGATCGCTCGGCATCCTACATGGCGCGCCACGTCGCCAAGAACATCGTCGCGGCCGGCTTGGCGACAAGGGTGGAGGTTCAGCTCGCCTACGCCATCGGGGTGACGGACCCGGTGTCGATCATGATCGACAGCTTCGGTACCGGGATCATCCCGGAGAGCAAGATCAGAGAGGCGGTCCGAGAGGTGTTCCCCTTGACCCCGCTGGCGATCATCGAGGGTCTCAAGCTCCGGCGGCCGATCTACACGAAGACCGCCGCATACGGACACTTCGGGCGCAAGGACCCGGACTTCACGTGGGAGAGCACCGAGCCTGCGGCGGAGCTGCGAGCTGCTTGCGGGGTGTAGGCCCACGGAGGGGTTGAGCAGCGGTGTGGCGTAGGAGCCCGAAGTCACGGCGCGCCAAACGCGGCTCGGCTGCAGCCGGGGTGGATGCCCTGCGCGACGCCTCTGCTTTGCAGTGGCAGTACGCGCTGGCGACTGCGGTGTTCGCGATCCTGGTGATCGGGATCATCTTTCTGTTCGGGCATCTGATCTCGCGCTCATTGTCCAAGAGATACCTCGAGGACGTGCTCATTGCGGGCAAGGAGGAGGCACAGAGGCTTGCCAAGAACATGAGCGAGGGCGGCGGGACGGACATCTACGATGTGATCGAGAAGCGTCGGGAGGTTCTCGACCGCAGCCTGACCGGTCTCTCCCACCGGCTGGTGTTCACCAAGATCACGGTGACCGACCGCGAGGGCAACGTTGTCTACACGGTCGACCAGAATAGCCGCGAAACCCTGCCCCAGGAGGTCGTGGGCCAGCATCTGGACGTGGGCTCCACACTCCCCGACCGAAGCGTTCGTGAAACTCAGGACAGCTACCAGATCCCAGCGCCGATCGGAAAAGTCGGAGAGGTGATTCTTTCCGTCAGCAAGGGCCGGCTCGCCGAGCGGGTGGTGCGGCTGCGGCACGAGCTGCTGAAGCAGACGATCACGGTCGCCGTGGTGACGCTGCTGACGCTGATCGGTGGCTTTGGGTTTACCTGGCATCTGGTGCAGAGAACGCGGCGGCTGGAGCAGCAGCGGCGCGAAGCCGAGGAGCTGGCGGCCCTCGGAACTCTGGCGGCGAACTTGGCACACGAAATCCGGAACCCGCTCAACTCGATCAACCTCAACCTCGAGATGCTCGAGGAGGACCTCGACTCCGCTCGCGATGATGCTCGGTCATCGCTGTTCTCGACCCGTCGCGAGGTCGGCCGGCTGGGCCGTCTGGTGAGCGACTTCCTGACCTACGCTCGGCCGGCCGAAACGGCCCTGCAGCCGGTCCCGCTGGGAGCCCTCGCAGCCGAGGTGGTGGAGTTCCTTCGTGCAGAAGCCAGGGGCGAGGGCGTCCATCTGCGGCTTCTGAGCCCGGACAGGGACATCAGGATCCTCGGCGACGAGGGTCAGCTCCGCCAGGTGCTGATGAACTTGCTCCTGAATGCCGTGCAGGCGGTGTGCGGTCTGTCCCCGGACCGCCGGGTCGTCGAGGTCGGCGTGGAGGGGGGCGAGGACGAGGTTTCGGTCGTCGTACGCGACCGCGGAACCGGGGTGCCGGACGAGGAGCTGGCGAGGGTGCGACGAGCATTCGTCACCAACAGGCCCGGTGGCACCGGCCTCGGGCTGGCCATCGCCGAACGGGTGGCACAGGGTCATGGAGGCCGGCTCGAGCTCGCCAACCGGGCGCCGGTCGGTTTCGAGGCCCGGCTCGTCTTGCCGATGCCTGCCGGCGATGGCAAGATGAGCGGGCGGCCGACTCGCACAGCGGGAGGCGGTCGCGGGAGGAAACGATGAGGAAGCCCCTTTCTTGCCTGTTCGCTCTTGGACTGGTCTTCTTCCTGGGTGCGGGCGTGGCCTCAGCCCAGTTCATGGCCAGCGATCTGGTCTACATTCCGGCGGCCGCCCACAACGACGGCGCGAACGACAGCCATTGGCGGACGGACGTCTTCGTCACCAACGTCGACACGGTTGCTGTGGACCTGGCGTTCTTCTTCCTGCCCACGGGCACGACCAGCAACTTGGGGTACTTCGTGGACCGGCAGTACGGTTTCGGCGGCCGAGACGACGAGGGCTGGGGGCATGTCGATAGTTCGCTGGCCGACGTGCAGCCCGGTGCCACGGTGTCGCTTGACGACATCATCGCCCACGAGGACTCCAACGGCAAAACCTGGCTCGACGACTACGGCTCGCTGGCCGGCGTCGGCGCGATCGTGGTCTTCGCCTACGAGGCGGGTACGCTTGACGCGGACGGAGGGCCGACGCCGCGTAACGTGGTGGTGATGTCGCGGACCTACTCGGCGTCCACGGATGGAACCTACGGCCAGCTGATGCCCGGCATCCCGTGGTACAACATGGCGGATGCTTCCGCCGTCAACGACCAGCATGATCTCAGCTATGTCCTCCTGCCCGGTGCCCGGGAGGATACCGCCTTCCGGTACAACCTGGGGATTCTCAACGCCTCCGATGATCAAACCACCATCCAGGTGAAGGTCGAGGTCTTCAAGGCCGACGGCAGCGCCTACACCGACGACACCGGGGCCGCCTTGGCGAAAGTCGCGACCTTGGGTCCGCTGGCGCACATTCAGTTCAACAGCATTCTGTCAGCGAACTTCGGCTTGTCCGACGTGAGTGACGTTCTGATCAAGGTCTCGTTCCTGAGCTGGACCTCAACCAGCCCGGATCCCGTGCCGATGTTCACTGCGTACGGAACACTGGTCGACAACGGCACCAACGATGCAACCACGATCCTGCCGTCGTTCGGCTTCCCGTACGACATCAACTGCGTTTGGGGCTCTACTACGGGGGCAACCGCCCTGAACGTGGCTCACACGGAGACGGAGTCCCCGAGACTGAGACGACGTCCCGTCAAGATGCCGCCGCTCTGAGGTTTACAGGCGTCTTGCCGTTGACATCATCGGAGCGTGTGCTAGCATGCGCCGGACCACTCTCCGGGGGTCGACCCTCGGGTGAAAGGAGAACAGCCAATGGCGGATCCCAGCGACAAGGTGGCAGATAACGTTTCCGGCAAGTACTACGTGGACTCGAGCTGCATCGACTGCGACGTCTGCCGCACGACGGCCCCGGACAACTTCATGGCCAATGAGGATGAGGGGTACTCGTACGTGTTCAAGCAGCCCGAGAACGACGACGAAGAAGCGCTGTGCCAGGAGGCGATGGAAGGCTGCCCGGTCGAGGCCATCGGCGACGACGGCGACTGAGCCGCTGATCGTCAAACGCGACAACTCACGGAGACCGGCCCGCGCCGGTCTTCGTTGTCTTCCGGTGATATCATCCGCGGCCGGGGAGGTTCAATGCGAGTTCTTTCAGGGGTTCAGCCCTCGGGTACGCTGCACATCGGGAACTACTTTGGCGCGATTCGACAGTTCGTCGAGCTGCAGCGCGAGCACGAGTGCTTCTACTTCCTGGCCGACCTGCATGCGCTCACGACGGTCAGCGACGGGCAGCGGCTGCGATCCCTTATCCGGGACCTAGCGACCGCCTTCCTGGCCCTGGGCCTCGATCCGGACCGCAGCATCCTGTACCGTCAGTCCGACATCCCGGAGGTGCTGGAGCTCAGCTGGATGCTGTCGTCGGTGACCTCGATGGGCCTTCTCCAGCGCTGCACCTCCTACAAGGACAAGGTGGCTCAGGGCCTGGTACCCAGCCATGGCCTGTTCGCCTATCCGGTATTGATGGCGGCCGACATCTTGATCGTGAGATCAGACCTGGTGCCGGTTGGAAGGGACCAGAAGCAGCACCTCGAGGTGACGAGGGACATCGCGAGCTCGTTTCACGCGACGTTCCACACCGAGGTCTTCACGTTGCCGAACCCGCTGATCATGGATGATGTCGCTGTCGTGCCGGGAGTCGACGGCCGGAAGATGAGCAAGTCGTACGGAAACACGATCGACATCTTCGGGCCCGAGAAAGAGGCGCGAAAGCGAATCATGTCGATCGTTACCGACTCGACCCCGGTCGAGGCGCCGAAGCCGACCGAAGACAGCGCGCTTCACGCTCTGCTACAGGTGTTCGCGCCGGGCAGCGAGAAGGACTGGGTGAGGAGGGCGTTCGCGGAGGGCGGAGTCGGCTACGGTGAGATGAAGAAACGGCTGTTCGGCTACTTCCTCGACACGTTCGGGGACGCCCGCCGGAGGTACGAGGATCTGAAGCAGGACCCCGGCGAGGTGGATCGCATACTGGCGGCCGGGGCGGAGCGGACGCGGGAGGTTGTCACGCCGCTCATGGACCAGCTGCGGCGCCTGACCGGGCTGAGGTGAGCCCCTTCCGCAGAATCTCCCGCGGAACAACGCGGCCCGTCATGGCCGCGAATTGGGCGATCCCCTGGTGGAGCAGCACCTCCCGTCCATCGATGTAGGGAACGCCCGCACGCGAGGCGAGGTCGCACATCCTCGGGATGGCATCACCGTAGACAAGATCGAGCACGGCGTCCGCACGGCTAACTTCGTCTACCGAGAACGGGAGCGTGTCGTCAGCGCCCGTTCCCAGGGGCGTCGCA
Organism: Acidobacteriota bacterium; assembly: GCA_022340775.1. GTDB lineage: Bacteria > Acidobacteriota > Thermoanaerobaculia > Thermoanaerobaculales > Sulfomarinibacteraceae > JAJDNH01. The sequence continues at coordinate 1,261 of JAJDNH010000250.1, read as the reverse complement.
TTGACCAGGATGGAGCCTTGCGACACAGGCTGGTCGGGAGCGAGCCAGTCGACGCCGAGAGCGCTTGCGGTCGAACGAGTCCGCTCATGGCTGCGACCGCGAAGAGCGACCTGCGCGCCTGCCAGATGCAGACCAACGGCGGCTCCCCGAGCGGCGCCGCCGGTGCCCTGGACAAGAGCCGACCGTCCCTCCGGCTGCAGGCCGGCGGCACGCAGCGCGCCGACGACGCCGTCGGCGTCCGTGTTCTCGGCCAGGATCTGACCCTTGCGTAGGAGCAGGGTGTTGGCAGCCCAGGCTGTTCTCACGCGGGGCGCAGAGACGGTTGCGGCTTCCGCGGCCGGTCCCTTGTATGGCACCGTCACCGCCCAACCGTGAACGGCAAGCCCCAGCTTGTCCAGGAACGTCTCTCCGAGGGGCTGAAAGACGAGCTGCAGCTCGTCCGGATCGGGGATCGACACCGGAAGAAACGCGAAAGGCAGACCGAAGTGAGCGTATCCGGTGGCGTGCAGGTTGGGGCTCAAACTGCCGCTGACATCGGCTCCAATGACCCCGAAGAGGCGTTGCGGAGCTCCGTGGAGGTGGCCGACCACGCGCTCCAGCTGGCGCAGGGTGAGCTGTCCCGGCGCGGCGGCCGACGCGCCGGGCCAGGCGACGTAGGTCAACGGCGGTCCAAGCAGGGGGGACAGGTACCGGCTGGCCAGACCAACCGAGCCCATGGCAAAGGTCAGGAGCCGCCTCTTCTCCGGCTTTTGCCGGTTGTGTGTGAGGTGCAGCGACAGAACGGAGGCCAGGTCGCGCAGCGACCCGGCTGTCGGCACCACCTTGATCCAACGCGCGGGCGTCGACATGAGCCGCTCGGCAACCGTCTCGAGGTCTGCAGGCGTCGAGGAGGGATCGTGCCACGACAGCACCACGCGCTCCGGCTCCAGGCCGAGGGAGTTCAGCAGTCCCAGATCGCGGTCGGCTTCGAGGTCGATCAGCGCTGCTCCGGCGTTGCGGGCACGGGCGAGGACCTGGCGTCGCAGTGAGGGATCGTCCGGACCCCTTCCACCTTCGGCTGTCGAACGCAGCGTCGCCAGCACAGGTAGGGGTGAGCTGGAAATGGCGGCGGAGACGTCCATGCCGGGCAGCAGATCGAGGCGGATCTCCACCATTGACACCCCGGCCGGAGGCTTGCCGATGGCCACCAAGGGGTCGTGCGCCACACGCGGCGTCAATGACGCAATGGCGTCCATGGGCGCAGGATAGCACTCGCCGCCTG
>JAJDNH010000242.1 GCA_022340775.1 Acidobacteriota bacterium | reverse complement strand
AACCCGGAGTCGTCGTACACGAGCACTTGGACGTTGGTCAGGGGGTTCCCTTCGACTGAAGCCACGGTGCCGCCGATGATCGACTCGGGTTCGAGTGTGAAATCGATCCCGCCGGCGTCGGCTCCGATGCCCACGGTGATGGGAGTTCCGTCGGTCGGGTCGCAGTAGTACGTGCAGTCGATCTCCTGGTAGAGCTCCTTGAGGTGCGTCGACTCCGTCGCCGTTGCGAAGTAGGTGCCGGGTACCAGCGGGCCGAAGACGTACTGGCCGTCAGTGTCGGGTTGGCGCGAACCTGCATAGTCCCCTTGATCGTCGTAAAGAACCACGCTCCCAGACCCGATGGGCAACCCCGAAACCGAGTCAGTGACGGTGCCGGAGACTGCCGGCGTCGGCCATGGATCGAGAGCGAAGTCAATGTCGCCGGTGGTGGCGCCGGCACCGACCTGGATGGGTGTACCGGCGGTCGGGTCACAGCTGTCGTAGCACGGCAGACCGTCGTACAGCTGTCCGCGGTGCGAGGCCTCGGTGGCGGTCACGAAGTACGAGCCGCCCGGGAGGCCCTCGATCTCGTATGATCCGTCACAGCTCGAGGTCGCCATCGCGATCTCGGTTCCAGTGGAGTCGAACGCGGTCAGCTGTGAGGAGCAGATCGGATCTCCGGAGCCAGACTCGGTCACCAGCCCGCTGATCGCGCCCGTGGGCTCGAGGGCGAAGTCAATCCCGGTCGTGATCTGGCCCGGTGTGACGGTGACCGGGGTTCCCGTGGTGGGGTCGCACGAGGACGAGCACGCGATGTCGTCGTACAGCTCGTTCACGTACTCGTCGCCCGGTGCGTCGCTGCGGACGAAGTAGGTACCCGCCGGCAGCTCCCAGAGTCGGTAAACCCCATAGGCATCGGTCGTGGCTCCCTCGACCCACGATCCAGAGACGTCGTACAGGTCGACGGCCGCCGAGGTCACCGGCAAGCCGCTTTCGGCGTCGGTCAGCGTGCCGCGAATCGCGCCAGCCGTTTCGAGGATGAAATCGATGCCGCTCGTGACCTCGCCGTCGACTACCGGCACCGGCGTTCCGTCGAGCAGCTGACAGCCGGCTGCACAGGAGATGTCGTCATACAGCTCGTCGATGTATGACTGCTGGTTCCAGGTCCTGACGTAGCAGTCACCGCTGTCCAGGCCGCCCATCGTGTACACGCCGTCCGCCCCGCTCATGGTCTCGGCGTCGAAGCCGGAGCCTGGGCAGTAGACTTCGACCCGGGTGTAGGAGATGGGATTGCCGGTGCTCTGATCCGTCAGCGTGCCGGTGATCGTACCGGTGCCGGTCGCCGCCGAGGTCTTGAGCGGCCTGCTCGGGTCTGGCGGCAGGCTCGGCTGCCAGTTCTCCAGACGTCTGGCGAGGCCGTCGGCGCGGCCGCTGAGCCGGTTCGCCTCGCTGAGGACCGGGCCTGCAACTGTCCAGTGCAGTCCCACGAGCCGGCGGGTCTGGTCTTGGACCTGCCAACGAAGCTGCTCGAGCTCTCGGGAGAAGGCCCCGGGCGGTGACGCGGCAGCGTGCTCGGCGCGGGTGATGTCGGCCTGGAGGCGATCCAGGCGGCCCTCGATGCCGCGGAGCGCCGTCTGAACGGCGGTTGCTGTAGCTTGTGGAGGGTGTACAGCGGCTGAATCTCCGGCCATGGCGGCGCCGGCCGCCAGCAATACCGCAAGAGCCATCGCCAGCCCGGGGAGTGTGCGAACGGACGGTTGACACCGGGACATCTCGTGCTCCTCCCTACCCCTACAGACCAAACGTCTTGACCAGGAAGACTGCCATCTGTGCCCGGCTGACCGGGTTGTCGGGACAGAACAGCGGCGGGTCGGCGCTGCAACCGGAGGTGATCCCGCGGGCAGCGAGATCCTCGATCCACGGCGCGAATGGATCATCGACCGGTACGTCGTCAAATACGCCAGTTGCGGCCGGGGGCGAGTACAGCGGACCCTCCAGCGTCCTGAGCAGGAACTTGGCCATCTGGTTGCGAGTGAGTGAAGCATTGGGGCAGAACAGTGGCGGGTCGGCGTTGCAGCCGGAGGTGATGCCGCGTGCGGCCAGCTCCTCTACCCAGGGGGCGAAACCGTTCCCGGCCGGCACGTCGTCGAAGATCCCGACGGCGGGCGGTGGCGTGTAGTAGCGTCCTTCCTTCGATTTGAGCAGGAACACCGCCATCTGGCTGCGCGCGACTGCGGCCTCCGGGCAGTACGTGGGCCCGGCGCCGCACCCGGCCGTTATCCCTGCGGCGTAGAGCCGCTCGATCCAGTAGCGGGCCCAGTAGCCGACAGGTACGTCGAGGAAGGTCGGGTCGGGCTCCAGCGCGAAGTCGATGCCGGGAATGGGAGATCCAAACGCGACGACGAGGGGTGTTCCCCCGGTCACGTCGCAGCCTCCGTCGCACGGGATGTCGTCGTAGAGCTCATCGATGTGGCCCGGAGCGCCTGTTGTTGCCACGAAGTAGGTGCCGTCGGGCAGGCCGGTGACAGAGTACTCCCCGGTGGAGGCATCGGTCGTGGTTGTAGAGACCTGGGCGCCTTGGGCGTCATAGACCGTGATCTGCGTCTGGACCGGAGGCCCGAAGAGGGCATCCGTCACCTTTCCGGAGACGCTGCCCGCGCGGTTGAGAGACACGTCGATCGTGATCTCGCTGCCGAGCGCGACCTCGATCGGAGTGCCCTGGCTGACGTCGCAGCCACCCTCGCAGGGGATGTTGTCGTAGAGCTCGTCGTACAGGACGGCGTGGGTGGTGAGGAGGTAGTACGTACCGGTTGGCAGGGCGTCGAACCGGTACATCCCATCGGCGCCGGTGAGCACGTAGCCGAAGAGGTTTCCACCCGAGTCGAACAGATTCAGGCCGGCGTTCTGGACGGACGCCCCCGAGCCGGTCTCGGTGACATGGCCGGTGATCCAGCCGAGATGGGTCAGCGAGAAAGAGATCCCCGATACCCCGCCAACCGTTGTCGTGATCGGAGTGCCGGTGGTCGGGTCGCAGCTCTCGAGGCAGTCGATCCCATTGTAGATCTGCTTTACCCAGTCGTAGGGCGAGAAGGTGTCTTCAGCCATGGCGTAGAAGGAGTCGGCCGGCAGGCCACCAATCTGGAACTGCCCCAGCGAGTCCGAGACGGCGTGACCGCGGCGGGTCCCTGTGGCGTCGTAGGCGGAAACTTCGATCTGGGTAATGGGATCCCCCGATTGCGACGTGACGGTGCCCGAAATCATCGACTCCGGGTCGGGTGTGAAGTCGATCCCCGTTACGTCGGTTCCGAGGTTCACCGTGATTGGTGTGCCATCGGTCAGTTGACAAGAGTAGGGACACTGGATCTCTTGGTAGACCTCGGGGATGTGGCCTTCTGAGACGACGCCGGCGAAGAAGGTGCCGGCCTCCGACACACCGAATGTGAACGCGCCGTTTGAGTCCGTGTGGGCGATGCCCCAGTAGTACCCTTGCGAGTCGCAGAAGTACACGGACGCGGATTCAAGGGGAGCGCCTGACACAGAGTCGAGGACGTTGCCGGAGATCGTCGGCAGTGGGTCGAGGATAAAGTCGATGTTGGGGGTGGCGGCGCCGGCGTTGACCTGGATGGGAGTCCCCGTGGTCGGGTCGCAAGCATCGAGGCACGGGATGTTGTCGTAGAGCTCTCCCACGTACGGCCCTCCGGTGGCGGTGACGAAGTAGGTGCCGGCCGGCAGCCCGATGATCTCGTAGGTGTTGTTGCCGCTGTCGATAGTCCCCTCGGCGACCAGTGCACCGGTCAGGTCGTAGGCCGCGACTTGGAGCTGAGAAAGGGGCGCTGCCGATGAAGAGATGGTGACCGTTCCCGTGATTGAGCCCGTCGGGGTGAGCGCGAAGTCGATCCCCGTCGTGATCTGGCCGCTGGTCACAGCCACCGGAGTTCCAGTGGTGGGATCGCAGTAGTCCGGGCAGGGTATGTCGTCGTACAGCTCGCCGACGAAATCTGGGTAGGACCAGCCCTTGACGTAGTAGGTGCCCGGCCGCAGGTTGGGTACGCTGTAGATCCCCTGGTCATCGGTTGTTGCTGATCCGGCGGTGCCGCCGCCGGCGTTGTAGACCCGGACCTGAGCCGAGGCAAGCGGGGAGTCGTCCCGGGCGTCTGTCAAGATACCGCTGATCGCCCCCTCCCGCCCGAGAGCGAAGTCGATGCCGGTCGTGGTTTCGCTGTCCACGACCGGGACGGGCGTCCCGTCTGTGAAGTCGCAGAAGAAACCGTCGCAAATGAAGTCGTCGTAGATCTCGTCGATGTAGTCAAGCTCGTTCCAGGTCCTCACCCAGCAGTCGCCGGTGCCCAGACCGCCCATCGTGTAGGAGCCGTCAGCACCGGTGAATGTCTCTGCGTCGAACCCCTGGCTGGGGCAGTAGACCTCCACCCGTGTGTACGGGATCGGATTGCCGGTTACCTCGTCTGTGAGGCTGCCCGTGATCGCCCCGGTGCCGTTCGAGGCGGAGGTCTTCAGCGGCCGGTTCGGGTCCGGTGGTTGGCTCGGCTGCCAGTTTTCGAGGCGCCCTTCGAGGTCTTTGATGCGGCTGTCGAGGCGGTCCGCCTCTCTGAGAACCGGGTCCGCAACTGTCCAGTGAAGCCCCACGAGCCGGCGCGTCTGGTCCTGCACCCGCCAGCGCAGCACCTTCAGCTCGTGCAACAGAATCTCGGGCGGGGACGCCACGATGTGCTCGGCGCGCGGGATGTCGGCCTCGAGGCGATCGAGACGGCCGTTGATGCCGTCAAGCGCCGTCGTGACCGCAGCCGCCTTGGTCTGGGGAGAGGCGGGGGCGGGCGTTTCTCCTGCTGCGGACGTGCCAACTGCGAGCAGCCCTGCTGCTGCCAAAGCCAGTACGGAAAGCAGACGAGCGGGCGAGTGGCTTCGGAACATCATCGACTCTCCTCCTTACTGCAGGTTGAAGGTCTTGACCAGGAACACCGCCATCTCCGCCCGGCTGACCGGGTTGTTCGGGCAGAACAGCGGCGGGTTGGCGCTGCAGCCGGCGGTGATTCCCCGCGCAGCCAGATCCTCGATCCAGGGCGCGAAGGGATCACCCACCGGCACATCGTCGAACACGCCTACGGCGGCGGGTGGCTGGTACAGGGGCCCTTCCAGCGTGCTCAGCAGGAACTTCGCCATCTGTCTGCGGGTTACCGGAGCGTTGGGACAGTACAGCGGCGGATCGGCGCTGCAGCCGGCGGTGATGCCGCGTGCGGCCAGCTCCTCGATCCAGGGCGCGAACGGATCGTCGATTGGAACATCATCGAAGGCGCCGACGGCGGGTGGTGGCGTGTAGGAGCTTCGCTCCTTTGACCTGAGCAGGAACACGGCCATCTGGTTGCGCAGTTCGGGGGTCTGCGGGCAGTAGCGGAGGGGATCGGTGGCGCAGCCGGAGGTGATGCCGGCCCAGTAGAGCTCCTGGATCCAGTAACGTGCCCAGTACCCGAGCGGAACGTCGTCGAAGATCTGAACCGGTTCAAGTACGAAGTCGATATTTGGGGTGTCGGCGCCGTCGGTGACGATGACCGGGGTGCCGGTGGTCACGTCGCAGCCGTCGTTGCAGGGGATGTTGTCGTAGAGCTCGTCGACGTAAGTTAGGAAAGCCGAGGCCTTGAGATAATAGATGCCGGGTTCCAAGCCGTCGACGGAGTAGGTACCGTAGAAGTATGGTGTAGTTGCGACCTGAACTCCCTGAGAGTCGTAGGCGGTCAGCGTCGCGTAGATCCCGTTTCCGGTCAGTGCGTCGGTCAAATGTCCCGAGATACTGCCCATGCGATCGAGGGCGAAATCGATTCCG
>JAJDNH010000225.1 GCA_022340775.1 Acidobacteriota bacterium | reverse complement strand
GCAAAGCCGCCAAGTGCGCCAAGCTCGCTAAGAAGACAGTCTTTTTCTTATCTTTGCGTTCTTCGCGCCTTGGCGGTTCAATCGCTGCTCCACCAGGGCTAGGTGTGCACGGGGACGACCTGAGTTAAAGGGATACGCAGGTCCCGGATTATTCCAGGATGATCGAGTCCAGCGGGCGTTTCGGGACGTGGTGTCGGCCCTCGGCGTCGCGCCAGTAGGCGATGTCCCGGTTGGACCGGATCTGGTCGACGATCACGATCTCGTTCGGGACTCCCAGGGCCAGGACCAGCAGCGGCTCGTAGTGTTCGGAGATTCCCAGAGCCACGCGGGCCGCGCCTCGCTCGAACCGGCCCATGATGCAGCCGCCGAGCCCGCGCTCTGCCGCACCGAGCATGATCGTCTGGGCCGCGATGCCGTGATCGACGGCAAACAGACGCGTAATCTCCTTGTCGCCGAGGATGACGATGTACGCTGCCGGCCGTTCTCCTTCGGCTGGGCCAGGCCAGTCCTCGAGGTAGCCCGCCCAGGTCAGCAGGGGGAAGATCTTGGCGTTGCGCTCAGGTGTGAAGGACAGGAAGTACTTGAGCGGTTGCAGGTTTCCCGAACAGGGTGAGAGCCGGGCCAGCTCGACCAACTCGACCAGCGTCTCCCGACCCACGGGGACGTCCTGACGGAAGCGTCGGTAGCTGCGGCTGCGACGAACCAGATCGTTGAGCATGGTCGGCGGGCTCATGGTACCACCGAGGGCGAGGCGGAGCCAGGACGCCGGCGGTCGGGTCAAGGTCCTCCGGAGCTTCCTTTCCAAAGAACTCGTCTCAAGACTCGAGCCTTCTGCGGCATGCTAAGATTGCTCGTCTGTTCAGCTACGCCATCGGTATGGGGGGCCAAGATGAACCACGAGAGCGGAGGGGTGAGGCCGACACGACGGCGCATCATTGACTGGCTGCTGGGTACGGCGGTTGGGGGTGTGATCGCGTCCATCGTGTACCCGGTGCTGCGTTACGTGCTGCCGCCGAAAGTGGCCGAGGCCCAGACGAACAGCGTCATGGCCGGCAAGCTCTCTCAGCTTCCGCCCAACAGCGGTCACATCTTCCGGTTTGGCTCCAAGCCGGGCATCGTCATCCGGACGCCGACCGGCGACGTCAGGGCGTTCAGCGCTGTGTGTACCCACCTGCAGTGCACGGTGCAGTACCGCAGCGACCTGGAGCAGATCTGGTGCGCCTGTCACAACGGCCACTACAACCTGAACGGAATCAACGTCTCCGGGCCCCCGCCGCGTCCGCTCACGAAGTACAAGGTTGCCATCAAGGGCGACGACATCTGGGTGTCAAGGGAAGGTTGAGCCATGGGAATCCTCGACCGTGCTTACCGTTACCTCGATGAACGTCTGGAGCTGCAGCCCCTGGTGGAGTTCGCCAGCCACAAGGAAGTCCCGAGACACCGCTTCGACTGGGCGTACTACTTCGGCGGCCTGACGCTGTTCTTCTTCATCGTTCAGGTCTGCTCGGGGATCCTGCTGCTGCTGTACTACCGGCCGACGGCAGAGGCGGCCTTCGAGAGCGTCCAGTTCATCATGACCCACGTTCCTTTCGGGTGGCTCGTTCGGTCCATCCACTCCTGGTCCGCCAACCTGATGATCCTGTCCGCATTTCTGCACATGTTCTCGGTCCTGTTCATGAAGTCCTACGCCAAGCCGAGGGAGATGACCTGGTGGACCGGATGCCTGATGCTGGCGCTCGCCCTAGGCTTCGGCTTCTCGGGCTACCTCCTGCCGTGGAACAAGCTGGCCTTCTTCGCAACCCGCGTCGGTACCGATATGACGAGCAAGGTGCCGTTCATCGGCGACTGGCTGATGCACGTTCTGCGGGGCGGGGATGACGTGACGGGCGCAACGCTCACCCGTTTCTTCGGCATCCACGTGGCAGTGTTGCCGATGTTGATGACCGGGCTCATCGTGCTCCACCTTCTGTTCATCCAGCGTCAGGGCATTCATGTTCCGAGGGGTGCCACCGAGGAAAGCAAGGCGCGGCCGGGGATGAAGTTCTTCCCCGACTTCGCGCTCCGCGAGGCGGTGGTGTGGCTGATCGGGCTTGCGCTGCTGGCGTTCCTCGCCGCCTACTTCCCATGGAACCTCGGTGTGAAGGCCGATCCGTTCGCCTCCGCGCCGGCAGGTATCAAGCCGGAGTGGTACTTCCTGTTCATGTTCGAGTCGTTGAAGCTGATTCCGGGTCATGTCCTCGGCTTCGAGGGCGAGTTGCTCGGCCTCGGGGCCTTCGCCGTGCTCGGGATGTTCTGGTTCCTGATCCCGCTGCTCGATCGTCGTTCTACCAGGGGTGAGCGCTCGCCGCTATTCACGGCCATTGGAGCGGTGGCGCTCGCTTTCATAGCAGGGATGACTCTCCTGTCGTTCTTGGGGGTGTTCTCGTGACGCAGCAAGGCCGTTTTCACCTGCCCATCGCCCTACTGACCGCATGCGTTGCTGTCGCGGCACCAGCACTGGCATCCCCGCAGAAGGGCCCAGCGCAGGCGGCTACGACGCCCGGGGGGACCTGCCTGACCTGTCACCTCCAGCTCGACGAGCCGGCCCTCAAGAACCCAGCGGTCGGTTTCCAGCATGACGTCCACGACCGGCCGGGCCTGGGATGCGTTGCCTGTCACGGCGGCGACCCAACGGCGGACGATCCCGAGGACGCCATGAGCGCGAAGCACGGGTTCAAAGGTGCGCCGAACCCGGGTGAGATCCCGCGGCTCTGCGGGAGCTGCCACGCCAACGAAGTGCTGATCAGGAAGTTTGCGCCGAACCTGCCGACAGATCAGCTTTCACAGTACCTTACGAGCGTCCACGGCAAGCTGAACAGTAAAGGCGACACCAAGGTCGCGACGTGCATCTCGTGCCATGGTGTACACGGCATCTATGCCGCGAACGATCCGCGTTCCTCGGTCTACCCGACGCGGGTCGTGGACACCTGTGCCAAGTGTCACGCCGATGCCAAGCTGATGGCGCCGTACGGCATCCCGACCGACCAGGTCGCGGAGTACAAGAAGTCGGTGCACTTCAAGGCGTTGACCGACCAGAACGACCTTTCGGCGCCGACCTGCAACGACTGCCACGGCTCCCACGGTGCGACCCCACCGGGGGTGTCGTCGATCTCCAACGTCTGCGGGACATGCCATCCGCAGAACATGGATCTGTTCCAGAAGTCACCCCATGGCAAGGCGTTCGCGGATCTGGGGATGGGAGCCTGTGAGGCGTGCCACGGGCACCACGACATTGCCAAGCCGACTGACGACCTGGTGGGGCTCCAGAAAGGGGCTGCCTGCCTCCAGTGTCACGACTCTGGGGATCCCGGAGGCGAGGCTGCGATCGCGATCAGAACAGCGCTGGAGCTCGCGACCGATACCGACAGTCGAGCCACTCAGGAAGTGGCTGAGGCACAGCGCAAGGGCATGCTGATGGAGGATGCCGACATCGAGCTACAGACCGCTCACGAGGAGATTGTCAAGGCTCGGCTGCAGGTGCACCTTGCTGCTCTTGCGACGGTCAACGAGCACACGTCGAAGTCAGTGACTGCTGCCAAGAAGGCGCTGGAGCTGGCGGCGGCGGCCCGGCACGAGATCCATGTTAGGCGCACGGGCCTCTCGATCGCCTTCGTCTTCATCGTGTTCGCAATCATCTTGCTGGTGATCAAAATCAGGGGTTGAGCGAACGCCGTCGTCAGGGCTTCGTGGGACCTCGGCTGCGGGCGGCGCGCGCCTGCTTGAGGAGGTGTGGTGCCAGCAGCAGCGCGGTGCCACATGCTGCGAATGCGAGGAACAGCGTCGCCGGCTGTCCGTGAGGAAGGTCCTCGAGCAGGATCTTGACTCCGCACAGAACGAGCAACGGGTATACGAGCCAGGTCAGCTCAACCAGCGCCTCCCAGTGGGCGGCCGCTGCGGTGACGAGGCACACCGCGCACAGGACGAACGTCCGCACCGTCGCCAGCGTGGCGGGTGGAGAGCCCCCAGCGATGTCCATGACGGGGGGGGCCACGAGACTGATGACAAGCGCGCCGATGCCGCCGAGCCCTACGATCGCGACCAGGAACCTGGGGATTCGCGACGGCCATCCTGAGTCCCTGCCGCGCTGGGTGATGACGAGTGCGGCGTAGCTGAGAATCGAGAGTGCCAGTACCACCAGGGCCGGCGCAGTGAGCCGCCCGCCGACGGTTGCGGGCGGCGCGATGAAGGCATGAGCCGTGGCGGCCCATAGACCGCTGACAGCTGCAGCGGCGAAGGTATAGACGACGCCGTGAGAGCGCAGAGAGATGCGATTGAAGCGTCCACCGAGGACGGCGGTTGCGAGGCCGAGAAGGCCCAGCTCCGTTGCGAAGACGGTATCCGCAGCTACCAGCCTGCTGCCGGACAGCAACAGCACGAGACCGAGTGAAGTGTAGAAGAAGAAGTTGGGACCGCGGCCCTGCCGCCGGTCAACCGCCGTGAAGGCGACGGCGTAGCTGACGAGTCCGAGCAGGAGCCCGATCGTTCCGAGGGTGCCGACACCGATCCCAGTCGCTCGGGCCACATGAATCGAGCCGCCGTAGCCCACCAGCAGGACGGCAGCGGTCTGGATGACCTCGAACGGGTTGATGTTACGGGCGCGTACCAGGGTGCGTATGGTGAAGGTTGCAGCGTATGCCACGAACAACAGCAGAGCCAGGACCAGGATCACCGTTGGCTTAATGTGCCCGTAGGGTGATGTGGGGCCCTCTTTGCTGGCAGCCAGGAAGACGACTTGAAGGAAAGCGACGTCGACGAGGCCGGCCACCGGCCAACGGATGCCGTGCCAGTGGCGCGAGTACGCCAGCCACGCGGTCGCCAGACCGACCAGCAGAAGCGCGGCGGTGAAGATCTCGGCCGCGTGCGTGCTGACGAGCAGTGCCAGGCCGGTGAGCGTCGCCCCGATCGACACGATCCAGCCGAGCAGGTGAAGGCTCCTGTACCAGGCGACACCGAGAGCGACCGCCGTGAGAGCCAGCAGAAGAGCTCCGGCGGCCGGTGGCGAGAGGACGCCAAGACGAATGGTCGCCTCGTAGAGCAGCGGATACCCGATGATCGAGGTCGAGACCCCGTGGAAGGCTGCGCTCAGTCGTCTGTTGCCGGCCCCGTCACGGTTGGCAAGGAATACCCATATCCCGGCGTAGACGAGCCCCATGGTGACGCCGGCGTTCCGGGGTACGGTTCCGGCGTCCGTAATTGCGCGCAACAGGAAGGCGCCGGCGAGCACGAGGAGCGTCCTCCCCAGCAGGGCCGGGACGCCTCGCAGGTGGTTCACGACACCTTCCTCCGGCGCGGGCTCGGCTGTCGCAGGTTTGCCTGCTGGGACCGCCGTACGGACGGCATCGCGAGATCCTTCGAGGACGGAGAGACGGCGCTCGAGGCCGCTAACGGTACGGACGAGCTCTGCGACCTGAGCTTCGAGATCGGTCAGTCGTTGATGCACGCCCCCCGCCTTCCCACGTCATCTCAATTGAGCGTTGATGGGATTATAGCAACGACGATAGCGCCTGCTGGCGGGCTCCCACAGCCGAGCATTTGCGAGACTTTGACATTATCGATGGCGCAGGGGGTTCCGATCGGGGCCGGCAACCCATATATTGGCTGCAATGGACCCGCCACACAAAGTCGTGCTGCTGACCGGCGTTACCCAGGAGTGGATGCACAAGGTAGCGCCGCGTCTTGAAAAGTACGGCGTTCGGGTCCATGTCGCTCCCTGGGAAGATGCCGTCCTCGATCTCGTTGAGCGCGTATCGTTCGGTGCTGTGTTGGCTGGCTACCCGCTGGCGGGAGCCGGCTTCGGCCTCTTGCTCAGTGCAGTGCGTGCCAGGTCGTCCGCTTGCCGCCGGGCCGGCTTCGTCGCCGTCACCTCGCCGGAGCGGCTCGATGAGGCGAGCCAGCTTGTTGGACGCGGGGTAAACAAGGTCTTGTCGGTGACGGCGTCGCTGCACCAGGTCGGGCGCGTCGTAACTTCGCTGCTCGATGCGCCCCCAAGGCTGCCGGTGAGAATCCCGGTGCGGATCACGGTCCAGCAGGATAACGGACAGGTCGAGGTACTGTGCCAGACCGAGAACATCTCTTCATCCGGGATGCTGCTGCGTCGAAGGAGCATCTCGACTCCGGGAACGCGGATCGGGTTCCAAATCCAGCTCCCCGGACGTGACGACATGATCCAGGGTAGCGCCGAGGTAGCGCGGCTCGCTGATCCCGATCGAGAGGGCCTGGAGGGCTTCGCGGCCCGGTTTCTGGCGTTTGAAGGTGCCAGTCGCCAGGAGTGGGAGAGCTTCCTGGAGGCTCGGGCTCTGCCCTAGGCCCGGATCGTTCACTCGGGTTCTGACACTCCAGGAGCTGGGCCTCCCTAAGGAGTCGTCAGTACCTGAGCGATCCGCTCGACAGCCCACTCGATCTCCTCCTCAGTGATCACCAGCGGCGGTGCGATCCGGATGACGTTCTCGTGGGTATCCTTACACAGCAGCCCTTCCTGCTGCAGTGCTTCGCAGAAGCGCCGAGCCCCGCCCGCGGTCGACTTGAGCTCGATTCCGATCCATAGCCCTCGTCCGCGAACCTCGGCGATGTGATCGGACGGGATCGCGCGCAGACGCTGCTTGAGATCCTCGCCGAGGTTGGCGGATCTCTCGACCATTCCTTCGTCGATCAGCACACGCAGGGCTGTCCGTGCCACCGCAGCGCCGAGCGGGTTGCCTCCGTACGTGGAACCGTGCTCACCAGGTGCAAAAACCCCCATCACGTCCTCGTCGGCGAGGATGGCGGAGACCGGGTACATGCCGCCGGACAGCGCCTTTCCGACGATGACGATGTCCGGGCGGATCTCCTCGTGCTGGTAGGCGAACAGCTTCCCGGTGCGCCCAAGCCCCGACTGGATCTCGTCGAGGACGAGAAGTGCGTTGTGCTTCGATGTGATTTCGCGAAGGCGACGAAGGTAGCCGTCCGGCGGAATGATGATACCGCTCTCCCCCTGGATCGGCTCGACCAGTACCGCCACGACGTGGGGGTTCATGGCGTCGGCAACGGCTTGTGCATCACCGTAGGGGAGCGTGCGGAACCCTGGCGTGAACGGCCCAAAGCCCGAGCGGTAGGCTTCCTCGGTCGAGAAGCCCACGATCGTCGTCGTCCGACCGTGGAAGTTGCCCTCGAAGGTCAGGATTTCGGCCTGGCCTTCGGCGATTCCGCGCCGAGTGTAGCCCCACTTGCGTGCCGCCTTGAGCGCGGTTTCCACGGCCTCGGCGCCGGTGTTCATCGGTAGCACGCGACTGAAACCGGACAGCTCCGCGAGCTCCTGACAGAATGGCCCCAGCTGGTCGTTGCGAAAAGCCCGTGAGGTCAAGGCGACCTTACAGGCTTGCTCGACCAGTGTCTTGACCAGGCGAGGGTGGCAGTGGCCCTGGTTGACAGCCGAGTAGGCGGCAAGACAGTCCATGTACCGCTTGCCTTCGACGTCCCACACCCACACCCCTTCGGCCCTAGTGATGACGACGTCAAGGGGGTGGTAGTTGTGTGCACCGAATCGGTCCTCGAGATCGATCAGGCTGGAAGCTTCGGCCATGGGAGTCCTCCGGAAGATCTTGTGCGCGTGCTTCGAGCGTCCGCAGCGCCGCCCGCACCCTACACACTCTAGTGCTCTCATTCAACCGAGAGTTGTCGGGCCGGCACCGTGCAGGGTCACCGGCGTCTCGGGTCTGGTGATCAGCTGGGAGCTTCCTGCTGCCCCTTCTGCACCTGCCAGTGCAGGAACGCCTCGATGAAGCCGTCTATGTCGCCGTCGAGAACGCGATCCGCGTCGCCGATCTCATGCCCGGTACGGAGGTCCTTGACCATCCGGTAGGGCTGCAGCACGTACGAGCGGATCTGGTTGCCCCACGAGATGTCCTTCTTCGGCCCCTTCAGCTTCTCGAGCTCCTCCTCGCGTTTCTCGAGCTCGAGCTCGTAGAGGCGTGCCTTGAGGACCTTCATGGCCGAAGCGAGGTTCTTGATCTGTGACCGCTCGTTCTGACAGGTGACGATGATGCCGCTCGGGACGTGCACCAGCCTGACCGCCGAGTAGGTGGTGTTCACCCCCTGCCCGCCGGGTCCCGACGAGCAGTAGCGGTCGACCCGGATGTCCTTCTCCGGAATCTCCAGATCAACTTCCTCGTCGACCTCGGGATAGACGTGAGCGGAAGCGAAAGACGTGTGACGGCGTGCTTGTGCGTCGAACGGCGAGATGCGGACCAGACGATGGATCCCGTTCTCGGACTTGAGGTAGCCGTAGGCGTACGGGCCTTTGACGAGAAGGGTGGCACTCTTGATGCCGGCCTCCTCGCCCGGTTGCTCGTCGAGCAGCTCCGCCTCATACCCCCGCCGCTCGCACCAGCGGAGGTACAGACGTTCCAGCATCTGTGCCCAGTCCTGAGACTCGGTTCCCCCGGCGCCTGGGTGGATCTCGATGAAAGCGTTGGCGCCGTCGTGCTCTCCGGTCATCTTGGTCGTGAGCTCGATGCGGTCGAGCAGCGGGCCGACACGCCTCAGGGCCAGTTCGAGCTCGCTCTCGACCCCCGCCTCGCCCTCACGTGCCATCTCGAGCAGGACCTCGAGCTCTTCGCCCACCTCACGAAGGCGGGCGGCGGTCTCGGCGGTGCGCTGCAGCTCGCTCCGGTGGCGCATCACCTCCCGTGCCCGGTCCTGATCGGACCAGATCTGGGGGTCCTGTGCCTGGGCGTCCACCTCCTCGAGCTCGCGGCGCAGCTTCTCCTCGTCAAAGGTACCCCCGCAGGTGGTCGATCCTTTCGATCTCCGTCTCACTACGCTGGATGAGCTCGTCGAGCATGGCTTCCTCCAAAGCAAGCCGCCCGCCGAGGCGGGCGCAGCAGATGTTAACAGAACCAGACGGCTTATGCGAGGGCCGATGCTACAACGCGGCCCGAATCGAGGGTACGCGAGGAGGCCAGAAGCGGTGGCCCCGGAAGCTGCCTCAAGGAACCAGCTTCCTGGCGTCATCGCGGAAGGCGGATTGGGCTGCGGGGCTTGCAACGTGTGTGCCGAGCTCGTTGACCAGCTCTTCCCAGCTCGAGGCCTTCTTGGCTGCGCGCTTCACCAGCACGCGTGCCAGAGGGCCGATCTCGGTTGCCAGCCTCCGCTCGACAGCGTGAAGAGACTCCTGGCTCCACTCCGGTTCGGACGGCGGCTCGGCTCCGGCGGCCTGGTGGTTGATTCGTTGGCTGCCCTGCACGCTCGGCGACGGGGTCGGGGCTGTGGCCTGCCTGGGGAGGCCGTCCAGAACCTCGCTCATGAAGGCGTTGCGCTGCGTCTCCGATGGGATCTGCTGGGACAGCTTGGCACACAGGTCGTGGAGATCCGAAGAGCTCTGCGCCGCCTTCTTGACCAGCACCTTGGCCAGGGGCCCGATCGCGGCGGCCAGCGGGGTCTCGACGCGGGCCAGCAGGTTGGCATCCCAGCTCAGGGAGGGTGCACTGGCAGCTGTCGGCATCGATGGCATTGCAGCTGTCCTCGACACGGCATGGGAAGAGGCCGCACGCGGTGGGGTCGCGCTCCCGCTCTGCAGTACGGCAAGCGCCGCGTCCACCTCGCGGGTGTCCGAGTACCTCATTTCGCGCTCGCGAGCCATCATCTTCCGGATCACCGCGCAGATTCCCTCGCTGAGGTTGGGGGCGACCGAGCGCGGGTCCGGGAGCTCGTCGTGAAGGTGCTTGGCGATGATTACCATCGGCGAGGAGCCCTCATAGGGCGGGCGGCCGGTGACCAGATGAAAGAGCGTCGCCCCCAACGAGTAGATGTCGGTCCGACCGTCGAGGTCCTTCAACCCGGCAATCTGCTCGGGCGAGATGTAGTTGGGAGTGCCCGCGACGACCCCGGTCTGGGTCAGGTTCTGGTCGTCGGCCAAGCTCTTGGCGAGCCCGAGATCCACCAGCTTGACGATGCCGTCCTGCCTGAGGATGAAGTTGTCCGGTTTCACGTCTCTGTGGATGACGCCGCCTGCATGAGCCACGCCGAGGGCCGTGCACGCCTGTCGGGTTACGGCGATGGCGTCGGCCTCAGAGACCGGACCGGAGGTCCTAAGGAACCAGCCGAACGATCGGCCGGGCACGAACTCCATGGCCAGGTAGTATGCCGAGTCCACGCGTCCGAAGTCATAGATCTGGACGATGTTGCGGTGGTTGAGTCGAGCAGCCGACCGGGCTTCTTTGAGGAACCGCTGGAGGTACGCTTCGTCGGCCGAGTAACGGGAGGCGAGCAGCTTGAGGGCGACGTCGCGGTCGAGCGTCAGGTGACGGGCGCGGTACACATGTCCCATCCCGCCGCGTCCGAGCTCCTCGCGGATCTGGTAGTCACCGAAGCGTGAACCGTTACTGAGCTCCTGCTGCAAAGCTACTCACCCCACATGAGGCGTCTGACACGTTTCAAGACTCATCGAGCATCGCCAGCGCCTTCTTGAGGCTGATCCGCATACGGTTGAACGCACCTCCCAGTCGTGCCACCTCGTCGCTCCCCTTGACCTCAAGATCGGGTGCGTCCATCTCTCCATGGCTCACCTGATCGGCGAGAGCCGCAAGCCGCGTCAGTGGACGGGTGACGGAGTACCGAAGCAGCAGGTTCAGGACCAGCAGTGTGAAGAGGAAGACGCCGGCCAGCGAGCCGAGCAGTGTCCGGAACGCCTGATTCGCCATCGAGACCGGGATCGATGTCGGCACAGAGACGATCTGGGCCCCGACAACCTCGTTCAGCTTCCAGCCGAAGCCGTTGCTGGGTCCGTAGAACTTGACCAGGGAGGCGGGTGCCTCCTCGGGCGTGCGGTGGCACGACAGGCACCTCGGATCCGTGATCCGGATCGGGTGACTCAGGAACAGGGAAGGTCCCTCGACCGTCTGCCGCTGACCGATGATCTCGGTCAGGCCGGGCTCTTTTTTGAACTGAGTGATGACGTCGGCCTCCCAGTCCACGGCCCGGTCTCGTGGGTTTGACGGATTCAGAGTTGCTTCCTTGTAGGTGTACTCGGGGTTGCTCTGGCGCAGGTAGTTGAAGACCTCCGTGGCAGAGTAAGCGGGGACGGTCTGGGGCAGGAACTGCTCCTTGAGCCTCGAGTCCAGGAGGGGCTTGATCTGCTTGATCGTATATCCCCGCATGGCCATCGCAGTCTCCATCATGATACGGGCATTCTGGATAACCTGTGTA
The DNA here is from genome assembly GCA_022340775.1 of Acidobacteriota bacterium. Classification (GTDB taxonomy): domain Bacteria; phylum Acidobacteriota; class Thermoanaerobaculia; order Thermoanaerobaculales; family Sulfomarinibacteraceae; genus JAJDNH01. Next base: position 3,247 of record JAJDNH010000225.1, on the reverse strand, counting down.
CGGGCGCTCCGCTGAAGCAGTGCGTGAGACACCCACCCGGCGGGGATGAGCGCCAGGGAGAATACGAGGATCAATGCGACGTTGAACTTGCTGAGCAGACTCACGTAGCCCCCTTAGGGCTGGCCGAACGTCCGAGACGCCATCTCGGCCCATCAGCCAATTGAGGACGATTCTCAATTGTCATCCTAACACAAGAACACTCCCACCGGGAGTCCTCTTCCCGCCGACTCACACAAGACTTTGACGGCGAGGCAAACGGCCGGACACGCCGGTCGTCAACCCCGCCGGGACCACGCCGCGGCGCCGATCAGGCCCAGCAGACAGACCACCGCCCACCAGTCGCCGAAGCGCGCGCGTGGGGTGAGCCCGCGCATCGGCCGAATCCGGTGGACCAGCAGGCCGGCGGCCCCGACCGGCAACTGGTCGACAACCCGGCCCTGTGGGTCGATGAAACCAGATATGCCTGTGAGAGCTGCGCGGACGACCCAACGTCGGGTCTCAACGGCGCGCAGCACGGCCTGTGCGAAGTGCTGTGTCGGGGCCCACGAGTACCCGTACCATCCGTCGTTTGTCAGGGTCGTGAGCACCTGGGCGCCGCGCCGTACCTCGGCCGCCACCAGGTCGGGGAAGACAATCTCATAGCAGATCGCCATTCCCACCCGCAGCGGCCCCGCGGCAAGCGGCCGCTTATCGTGGCCGGGCGTGAAATGGCCGACCTGTCGCACCAGGGCTCGGGCGAACGCGAGACGACCGACGAACGGCACATACTCGCCGAACGGTACCAGTCGGATCTTGTCGTAGCGCCGCTTTTCGACGCCGGCCGGCGTCACGACGTACGCCGCGTTGGTGTACCCGCCGTCGGACGTGAAGCCGATCGAGTTCAGAACGATGTTGATCTTCAGCTGTCGGGCCAACGTCGTTACCAGGTCGCGGTACGAGGTGTCACGCTCGAGGATGTAAGGAACGGCGCTTTCGGGCCAGAGCACGACCTGCGCGCCAGCGGCCGCCGCCTCGTGAGTCAGCTGCCACACCCGATCAGCGATCCTGGCGCTGTCGGCAGGGTCCCACGTCTCCTCCAGAGTCGTGCCAGGCTGCAGGGCGGCGACCGCAACGGTTGGCCCCGCCGGCCGTGCCGCCGGTGCGGCGATGGTGAAGGCGGCGGTGCACACCGCGGCGCAGACGCCGAGCCCGATTCCCGAGTGCCGTAACGGGGGCCGGAGGACTGCCCAAGCGGCGGCGCCAACGGCCGCAAGAGCCCACCCCAACCCTGTCGCTCCCCATACCGAGATGGAGCCAAGAAGGTGGGGCTGGAAGGCGAGCGCAGCCGCGGTCGGGTTCCACGGAAACCGGTAAACCAGGGTCTGGCGGGAAGCTTCCACAGCGGCCCAAGCGAAGGCGAATACCCATGGACGAAATCGAGGTCCGGCGAGGCGCGTCGCCGCTGCGCAAACGCTCCAGGTGATGCCCAGGAATGCGGCCATCGCGACCAGGCAGAGCACCGCAGCGGCTAGCGGCAGGCCCCCGTAGTGATGCATCACGGGTACCACCCAGTGGGTGGCAATTGCCCAGTGTACCGTGCCGGCGAAAAGCCCAATCCCGGCGGCCTCCTTCCAGCCCGAGGTCCGATGTACGGCCTCAAGGAAGCAGGCCGGGAAGAGGAGGACCAGCGGCCACAGGCCCGGCCCGGGCAGGGCGAGGGCGAGGAAGACTGCTGAGGCGGCGGCGACGAGCCACGGGAGCCCTCGCTTCCAGCCGCGGCCGCGAGCTCTACCGGTTCTTGAAGGTGCAACCGTCATCGGCGGGGAGTATATCCCCGCCGGAGGGTGAAGAAGGGGGGATCGTGTTCACGATCCCCCCGGTCGGCTGCTCGGTCAGGGCTGATTGCGGATCAGCCAGAAGATGCGGAAGGCCGGCAGCAACGGGCGCACGCGGTCGGCGCCCCGGATCAAGCCGAGCTTCCCGGTCTGGTCCCCGTCGAGCATCTCCTCGAAGCCGTCAACGTAAGCTTGGTTGGCGGCCCGGATCTGCTGGCCCAGATCGTGAGCCTGGATCGTGAGGCTGCCGACCTCGCTGGGGTCCGGGTCAGGGTTGCCGAGGAGCTCGCCCAGCTGCTCCTTGACCGCTTCCATCTGCTCGCGGAGCGGCGTTACCGTCGCTTCACGATCGGCGATGAGAGCATCCCACTGGCCTACTTGGTCGGGTGTCAGCTGCAGGAAATTGACGATGGCCTCGTGCGAACGGCCCACAATGCATGGGTCATCGGCGAAGACCGGCACCGCCATGGCGACCACCAACAGACTGAGGACAAAGCGCTTCATCTCGAGAACCTCCCTCGAAGGTCGTGCCCGCCACGACGCGCCGACTGATGTCCGGTTGGACGCCAGTAAAGGTCGCCGGTTGACAGATCCCCTACGAGAGCTGAGCCCCCATTGGGGCAGCACGAGGGTATCTGGCAGCTCCTTGCTCAGAACGAGATGCCGAGCTCCTCGAGAACGGCTTCGGTGTGCTCGCCGAGCGCCGGCGCGGCCCCCGCCGGGGTGCGGCCGCCGGCGATCCATGGCGCCACTCCGCGTAAGGACGCGCCGTCGGGGGTCATGATCTTCTCTTCGACTTGGGGAAGGGAGTACGGTCCCTCCTGACGGGCCGTGGACAGGTCGTTGACGGCGGAGACCGGAATCCTGCGGTTGGTTGCCTGTTCGAGCCAGTGCGAGCGCGGCCGTTTCGCCAGGGCCTGGCCGATCTCGGCGGCGGCGCGACGCCCCTCCTCACCGGGGTCGAAACCGGCGTCCGCGAGATGGGGAAGCTCCAGCATCTCGAGGAAGCCTGCCCAGAACTTGGGTTCGATCGCGGCTACCGCGAGCTCGAGCCCGTCGGCGCAATGGTAGCGCCTGTAGCAGGGGGCGTTGCCGGCCAGCAAGACGTCGAGCACCCCGGCGCCGCCAGCAGCGGCGTCGGCCCAGGCCCAGGCCAGGAAGGGTAGGGGAGCGCTCGCCAACGGTTGCTCGAGGACCGCGCCGCGGCCGCTCCGCTGCCGGGACAGGAGGGCGGCGAGGATGGCCGAGGTCGCGACCAGCGCAACCGTCACGTCAGCCAGCTGAACCGCCGGTACGCCGTTGCCGGGAAGCAAGGACAGCAGACCGCTGGCAGCGACGAAGTTGAGGTCGTGGCCAACCTGATCGGCCCATGGGTTCTGCCATCCATAGGACGACAACGAGCAGAAGACGATCCCGGGGTTGGTTGTGGTGAG
>JAJDNH010000204.1 GCA_022340775.1 Acidobacteriota bacterium | reverse complement strand
CGAACCCGGGAGCCGGCTTCCCCGGCCTCCGGCCCGGGGACCGCTGGTGCCTGTGTGCCGCGCGCTGGCGCCAGGCGCTGGAGGCCGGCGTGGCACCACCGGTGGTGCTCGCCTCCACCGAGGAGTCCGCTCTCATGGTCGTCTCCCTCGATCAGCTCAAGACGCACGCTCTCGACCTGGCGTCCTGACGGCCCACGTCCACGGTACGACGTGGTAGGTTGGAACCCAGTTCCAGCTCCATGCGCAAGAGCCTTCTCTACTCGCTCTTCGGCCTCGGCAAGCTGCCGAGGAAGGTGGCACCGAGCCTCGAGGGTGAAGGTATCGTGCTGCTCGACGAAGGGGTGCCCGGAACGGTCACCCTCGAGAACTTCCGCGCCCCCGGCAGGTACACGACCAAGATGACATCGCGTTTCTCGGGCTCCCTGGTGATAACCGAGGTGCGGTTCGCCGCTTTCACGTTCTCCCGCCCGATCATCAACGTGGGCCTGACCGACGAGCGGTTGCAGGACCTCGATGTGTCGGTGCCAGCGGAGAACGTCCTTGTCGTCGCCTTCGACGTCGCACGTTTCCACGAGGGGTGGTCGGGATCCGCCCGGTGCAGGTTCTCGACCCCGAACGCGCGGGAGTACCTCGAGCGCCTCCAGCTGGCGACGTCCCGCACATAGGTCAAACGCCTTCTTGCCTCCCTTGCCGGCGCCGGCTCACCTCAACGCACACACTGTGGCGCCGTAAGCCCGGGCGCGCTATCTTTGATGAGATCGCTTGCGGACAACTTGACCGACAGGGAGGTCGCCATGGACGCTGTACGGTGTCTCGGAGTACTCATCCTCATCGCCGCCGCCGGTTGTGGCCGCGGTCCGTCGGGTCCGAGCTCTGCTGCCACTCCGCCAACGTTGGCTGAAGGCTCGTACACAGCCGTGCTCGACGGCATGACGATCCACTACGAGGTGCACGGTCATGGACCTGTGCTGATGACGTTGCCAAACTCCTGGGGTCTGAGCCTGGAAGGTCTGCGAGCCATGTACCGGCCCCTCGAGGAGCGGCTGACGATGGTCTACTTCGACCCCCGCGGCATGGGCGGCTCCGGGCCGGTCCGCGAGGACGCCGACATGGGGATGGCCGCGGTGCGCACGGACTTCGATGCCTTGCGCCGCCACCTGGGACTGGCCACGGTCGACGCGATCGGCTGGTCGAACGGCGCCATGAACCTGATCCTCCTTGCCGCCGAGCGCCCGACCACGATCCGCTCGGCGATCTTCCTTCACGGCGCAGCCAGCTTCACCGAGGAGGACAACAAAGCGTGGGCCGAGCGGTACCCCGAGCTGCTCGAGAAGTGGGAAGCGCTCAACAAGCAGCTCGAGGATCCGGGGCTCACGGACAACGAGCGCACCGCGCAGATGAAGGCCATGTGGTTGGACGACTACTTCCCGACCGCGACGGCGGATTCGGCAACGGCTACACCGCTGATCCAAGATGCCTTCCACGACGCCAGCTTCAGCTGGCGGCATGCCCAGTACGCGCAGCAGGAGGCGCCGGTGTTCGATGCCCGAGACGAGCTTTCCAAGATCACCGCCCGCTGTCTGGTGATCGCGGGCGCCCACGACATGATGCCGCCCGAGAAGGTGCGGGAGCTGGCCGACGGCCTGACGACCGCGACGTTCCAGGTCTTCAACAGCAGCGGCCACTTCGCGCCACTCGAGGAGCCCGAGGGCTTCCGCGAGTCTGTTTTCTCGTTCCTCGGCGTTAGGGACTCTCCAAGCGGGACCTGAGGCGGCACCGTTCCCCGGGCGCCCCACCCCATCGCGGCAGCGGTATGGTGGGGTCACGGCGGAACCGAGACACCCCCGACCCGGGGAGTCCGGGAAGGAGTGGCGTGGACGACGGCAGGCGTGTCGCACTGATCCGGGGAATCAACGTCGGAAAGGCCAAGCGTGTGGCCATGTCCGACCTCCGGAAGCTCGTCGAGGATCTCGGCTTCGCAGCCGTGCGCACCCTGCTCAACAGCGGCAACCTGGTATTCACGGCCGCGGGCACGATCCCGGCCGAGAACGGTTCCCGGATCGAGGAGGAGCTCGCCGCGCGTACCGGGGTCTCGGCCCGGGTCACGGTCCTCACAGCGACCGAGCTCGCGACGGTCGTCACCGACAACCCTCTACTCGGGGTGGCAGGCAACCCCTCCCGTCTTCTCGTCGCCTTTCTCGCAAACCCGTCCGAGCTGCCACGGCTCGGTCCGCTGGCGGAGCGGGAATGGGCGCCAGAAGCGCTCGCCGTCGGCTCCCGCGTTGCCTACCTGTGGTGCCCGGATGGGGTGCTGGCAAGCCCTCTTCACCGGGCGGTGAGCCGCGTCCTAGGAGACGCCGTTACGGCCCGAAACTGGGCGACTGTGTGCAAGCTCGACGCCCTCGGCCGCGCCTCATGAGGATGCGGGTCGCACGCCTCGCCACCGGGCTGCTGATCGCCGCAGCATCCTGCGCCGCACCGACCGGCCCCCCTGTCGAACCGGCCCATCCCGGAGAGCTCCCGGCTCGTCGGGCGTTGGTCTACGTGTACCGGCCGGCGTCCCTGATCGCCGGCGCCGAGCGGTGCAACGTGAGGATGAACAACGCTGTCACGGGCGGACTCGGCCCCGGCCAGTACACCTACGCCATGGTCAAACCGGGCCACACCAGGTTCGAGGGCTCCGACACCGACGCCTCCTTCGTCACCGTCATCCTCGAGCCGGGGCACGAGTACTTCATCCGGGAGACGTGGTTGTTCGACCAGACCGGTCTCCACTCGCGGCTGCAGCACATCCCGAAGGTCAGGGCGCTGCGCGAGATGGCGAGGTGCACCTATGTCGAGTCACCGCCGGTTGTCGAGAAGAAGAAGCCGGAGGAGAAGGGAGATCGCAGTGCGGAAAAGGTCCGGGCCCTCCCAGCTGAACATAGGTGATGCAACATGAGGTTTCTGGGGCTCCAGAACTGCGAGGTCGAGGGGTTTGGCCTGTACCAGAGCCGGCTTGCAGAGCTCGGCGTCGAGCTCGACGTGCTGCCGGCATTCCAGGGAGATCCGCTCCCTGACGCGACCGGCTACGACGCGATCCTCATCGGCGGCACGCCGGCGGCTGCCTACGAGCTCAAGCGCTACCCGTTCCTGGCCGCTGAGGCTCACTACCTGGAGCGGGCCTTGGGGTCCCACACACCGTGTCTCGGAATCTGTTTCGGCGCGCAGCTGCTGGCCGCGATCCTCGGTGGCGGTGTACGGAAGGCCGAGGACAAGGAGATCGGCATCATGGAGATCGAGGTCACGCCGGCCGGGTTTAACGGCCAGCTCCTCGCCGGCTTCCCCAGGCGGTTCCCGGTGTTTCAGTGGCACGGCGACACGTTTGGCGTTCCTCCCGGGGGCGAGCTCCTGGCGGCCGGGGAGGTCTGCCGCAGCCAGGCTTTTCATCACGGCGCCGCTTTCGGAGTCCAGTTCCACCTCGAGGTCACAGCGGATGAGGCAGAACGTTGGGCCGAAGCCTACAAGGCTGAGCTGGATCAGCATGGCATGAGCCGTGGACAGCTGGTGACGGAGGTGCGTGACAGCGGGCCCCAGCTCACCGCTCTGGCATCGAGGCTCATCGACAACTTCGTTCGGTTCGCGACCATGGGGTGAGGTAGTCCGCGGGAGGCAGCATGACCGACACCGGCCCGAGCACGACCACTGACGCCCGGATCACGGAACCGCCGCTCCGGGGTTGAGAGCCCGTCCGGAGCATGTTCAGGTACCTGCTTCTCGGCAGCGGGCTCGCCTTCGCTGCAGCGGTCCAGCCGGGCCCGCTGCAGGCGTATCTCCTGGCCCAGGTTGCAGCCAGAGGCTGGAAGCACACGCTCCCGGCCTCGTTCGCTCCCCTCCTCAGCGACGGCCCGATCGCCGCGCTTGCCTTGCTGGTGCTCGGGCGTCTGTCGGGCCTGATGCAGCAGAGTCTGCGGGCAGCCGGAGGTCTCCTTCTCCTGTTCCTGGCCTGGACCGCCTACCGCCAGTGGAAGAGGCCGGCCCAGGCGTCCGCCCTTGACCGGACAGCGGTGCCCAGGACCCTGCTCGAGGCGACGTTCGTCAATCTCCTCAACCCCAACCCTTACCTCGGCTGGACCCTCATCCTCGGCCCGACTGCGGTCATGGCCTGGCGCCAGGGTCCCGGGCTCGCTGCCACCTTTATTGCCGCGTTCTACGTCACGATGGTGATCACACTGGCCGCCCTCATCTTCGTCTTCGGCAGTGCGCGCTTCCTCGGGTCGCGCTTTCAGCGCGCCCTGCTCCTGATCTCCGCGATCGCCCTTGCCGGCATCGCCGTCTCTCAGCTCGCCACCAGCCTGCCCCGCATCGTTACTGCGCTACCGTTCTGAGGCGACGCTGGGCGCGCCCGTGTCAACGCGTTGCACCGTTCGTTCCGGAAGTGACGTGAGATACGATAGTGACACCCGAGCAGACGGAGGTTCCGTGACGAAAAAGGACGTCAAGCTGTTCGTCTCCTACGCCCGTGCCAACAAGATGCTGGCCGCCAACCTCCTGACTCGGTTTCGGCAGCAGGTGGGTGCATCGAAGCGTTACCGGTACATGTTCTGGCGCGATGGCCACATCCTGGTTGGAGAGGAATGGCACCAGGCGATCCAGCGTGCGCTGGATGATTGCCGGCTCGGCCTCCTGCTCGTGAGCCCCGCCTTCCTGGGCTCGCAGTACATCGCCGAGCACGAGCTGCCCCGTTTCGTGGGCGCCGGCGGCAAGCCGGTCGTCCCGGTCATGCTGCAGCCGGTGGACCTCGAGCGCCACGACCTCAAGGGCCTCCGGAGCAAGCAGCTCTTCCGCCTCGACCGGCCGAGGTTCTCCAGGCCCAAGGCCTACGCCGATTGCACCGGCGCCCAGCGCGACCAGTTCGCACAAGAGCTCTTCCGCCAGGTCGAGGATCGTCTGGACCAGCTGCCATGAGGCGCAACACGGCCGTTTGGATCTACATCGCGAACCTCGCTGTGCTGGCGACGCACGAGGTCGACTCGGGATACTGGCGGGAGTGGAAGCTGTTCGGCCTGCCCGGTGGCAGTCAGCTGTTCCTGGTGCTCAACCTCGCCCTCTTCGTCGTCGCGCTCGTCGGCTTGCGCCAGTTGGTCCTCTGGCGGGCAGGAGCACGCCTGCTTTCGTACTTCCTGGCGGCGTGCGGCATCTTCGCCTTCTCGATCCACATGTGGTTCATCGCCACCGGCCATCCGGAGTTCCGATCACCCGTCTCCGTGGCGATCCTGGCCACGGCTCTCGCGCTGTCACTCGCCCAGGTGGCTGTAACCCTGAAGCTGAGGTGACAGAGCGCCGGGTCAGGCTCCTCCCTTGAGACCGAGCTCCTTCTCGATGTGTCGGAGAATCTGCTCGGAGATCGCCTTGTCTCCCAGGGTCCCGACACGGATGCGGATCGAAGTCGCTTTGAAGTCGATCGCCTTGAGCCTGATCTCGACCTTGGTCCCGTCGGCCATGCGGGCGGTGATCTTGCCCTTGAGGCGGTCGACCCGTCCTTCGACTCCGACCAGCTCGAGGTCGTTCAGGGCCGCACGGGTTGCCTTGTCGACCTTCGGCAGCTCGGCGGGCAGATTGCCCTTGAGCTCGCCGTTGACCCACACGTAGGCGGCGCCGGCCGCGGCACCAACGACGGCGACGGCGCACCCGCCGAGGGGAAGCAGGAGCAGCATTGCAAGAATCTTCTTCATGGTCACAGATGGTACTGTGTCTCACGCCCCGATGTCGAGAGGTTTGGGTGGTGACCCCGGTCACGTGGTTGCATCTGGCGGGACCGACAGGGACAATCGGAGCGGAGGTCATGATGTCGGAGTCTCTGTCCGGCGTGGAGCTTGTCCAGCTCGTCCAAAGGGTGTTCCAACCCCGGGAGGGAGAGTCGGCTATGGCCATCCTGACAGATCTCCCGGACGCCGAGGTTCCCGACCGTCCGCAGTGGCGGGCGCGGCGCGAGCTGGCTGCGGCGTGGACCGCGGAGCTCCGCCGCGAGCGCGAGGCCCTGGGACTCGAGGTCGAGCTTTTCGGGTACCGGAACGTCCGCCGTAACAACGCCGACCTCCCGGAGCGAGCTTGGGCCGCCACTCGGACCCAGCTGCCGGAGTCGGCCGAAGACCTCGACACCGAGATGGGCTTGAGGCTGTCCGACGTTTTCAGCGCCTTCCCGATCCTGATCGCGGTCACCGAGCTCTCGGCCACCGCTCCCCTCAAGCTCGCGGCCAAGACCTACGGCTTTCGCGCAGCCACGATGCCTGGCTTCTCCCCCGCCATGGTCCCGGCGTTGCGTCTGGACTACACGGAGATCGACAGGCGGGTCCGGCTCTTGAAGGAGCTGCTGGACGAGGCTCGTGGGGCACGGCTCGTGTTTGCCGCCGGCGGCGAAACGTACGAGCTCACACTTGACCTTCGCCACAGGTCCGCCCACGCCTCGGGCGGCCTCCTGCCCGAGCCAGGCACGGCCGGCAACCTGCCGTCCGGCGAAGCCTACATCGTCCCCTACGAAGGTGAGATCGAGGGAGATCGCACCACGACCGCCGGCATCCTTCCGGTCGAGCTCGAAGGTGAGGTGGTGCTGTACCGCATCGAACAGAACCGAGCGGTAGCTATCGTGACCGAGGGCCCGGTCTCGCGGCGCGAAGCGGAGCACCTCGCCACCGAACCCGCGTACGGCAACCTGGCCGAGCTCGGCCTCGGCGTGCTCTCGGAGTTCGGGATCGAGCCGACCGGCGAGGTGCTCTTGGACGAGAAGCTCGGGCTTCATGTCGCGTTCGGGCGCAGCGACCACTTCGGCGGCCAGGTCGGCGCGGATGACTTCTCGCGTCCCGAGGCGGTCGTCCACCAGGACCGCGTCTACATCCGCCACCTGCAGCCGGGAGTCGTCGTCACGCTCGCCGACCTCCAAATGGAGGATGGCTCCACGGTCCGGCTGATGCGGGACGGGGCCTACGTTCTCGACTTCTCGAAGTGACCGTACCTTGGACGCTATGGAGGAACCCCAGATGCTGCAGCGGTGCTCCTGGAGCCTTGAGAGCGACCCGCTCATGTGCTCGTACCACGACACCGAGTGGGGCGTGCCGCTTCACGACGACCGCAGACTCTTCGAGTTTCTGGTCCTCGAGTCGGCGCAGGCCGGCCTTTCCTGGCGGACGATCCTGAACAAAAGGGAGGGGTACCGCCGTGCCTTTGCCGGCTTCGACCCCGCTACCGTCGCTCGGTTCGGATCGAGAAAGGTCGAGAGCCTGCTCGCGGACGCGTCGATCGTCCGCAACCGCAAGAAGATCGAGGCCACGATCGTCAACGCACGCGCCTTCCTCAAGATCCAGGACCGTCACGGCTCGTTCGACGAGTGGATCTGGAGCTTCGTGGACGGAAAGCCGCTTCAGAACCACTGGCGATCGCTCGACCAGCTGCCCGCCTCGACCCCCCTCTCCACTCGCCTCGCCAAGGAGCTGAAGCGGGTCGGCTTCGCGTTCCTCGGGCCGACCACCGTCTACGCTCACATGCAGGCAACAGGGATGGTCAACGATCACATCGTGAGCTGCTATCGCCACTCGGAGCTCGGTGGCTGACCAGATCGGCACCAACCCTGTCTCGACCGGCCTTTGACTTCTCGTCGGGCCTCTGCTAGCTTCCTGGCATGTCTCCGTGCCCCGTGTTTGGGCCCTGGAGAACGCTGATTCGTCGCAGCTTGGAGACGGTAAGTTTGGGGGGGCGGTCGCTGTGCTGCGTGATCGTAGCGCTGCTCCTCACTCTGGTAGCGGGCCGGGCGGCCGCCGCTCCCGAGAACGCCGGGAGAATCCTCTCTCCCGCCCCTGGATCCTGCGTGCACTCCGGCGACCTCGTGACAATCCGCTGGACTCCACTGACCTCGGACGTGGACGAGTTCGAGCTCCTCCTGATGTTGGATGGCGCCGGCAACCGGCCGGTTCGCCTCACCGTTCAGCTTGATCCGTCACGGAGCTCCTACCGGTGGCGCGTCCCCAGCCTCCCCACCGTTTCCGCCCGCATTCAGATTCGCTTCAACCGAGGCGAGGGGGAAGAGCTCGGCAGCACGAGCGGGGGGTTCCAGATTGTGGCCTCCGGTACCACTGCGCTCGCCTCGCTCGCTCTTCGCGACGGCGAGTGGTGGGTCGTGACCCTGGGGGGAGCCGCCGTCGGCCCCATGTCGCGCCCACATCAGAAGCTCGCAACCGGACACGGTATGCGGTGGCCGCTGGAGCCGATGGCCTCGCAGGGCGAGCGAGATCACCTCGCCCTGATGACGTTCGACAGTGCTCCGCTCACAGGCGTCAGACACTTCCGGCGGCGCCGAATCGATGACGAGCGGCCGCTCGGCCACGTTTCCGCCTTCATGCCTCAGCGGGAGTAGGACTCCACCACCCCACCAACAGAGAGTGCGAGACCGGAGCACGGTCCATCGACCCTGCCGCGTCCGCAGGGCGCAAGTGCGTCGGGTTTCGCGAGCGAAGGGTGATGAGTGCACGTCCCAAGGGAGGTAGGTATGGACTCGAGCGTACTTCAGACGTCGGCGAAACGTCGGTCGATCCTCAGGCTCGCAGGCGTCATCCTGGGCGCCATGCTGCTGGCGGCTCCGGGATGGGCCAGCGGGCCCCCGGCAGCCCACGGGCAGGACCAGCAGGCAGCCAAGACAAAGAACACCGAGAAGGAGAAAAAGCAGCAGTCGGCCACGCGGCCCCGCGTCATTGGCGGGGAGATCGTGGTCACAGCACCAAGGACCGACATCCCGTTGAACGAGAACCCGGCGGCGACGACCGTTGTCGAGAAGCCCGAGCTGTCGGCCATGCCGCGAACCGTGGCGGCCGACGAGGCACTGGAGCTGGTGCCCGGCGTCAAGGTCGACAACCAGGCCGACGGTGAGCGCGTTCACCTGTCGATCCGCGGCCAGGGCATCCTCACAGAGCACGGTATTCGCGGTATCAAGGTCCTGCTCGACGGCCTGCCGCTGAATGATCCGACCGGATTCGCCCCCGACCTGTTTGACGTCGACTGGGCAACGGTCAAGCGCATCGAGGTGCTGCGCGGCCCCGCCTCCGCACTCTACGGGGGCGGCGGATCGGGCGGCATTCTGAACATTGTCACCGATGACGGTGGTCCAGCTCCCCTCGAGGGAACGGCTCGGCTGACCATGGGCTCGAATGGCTTCATCAAGGCGCTGGCCGAGGCCGGCGGGAGCCAGGACGGGGTCAACTACCGCTTCTCGGCCTCGCGGACCCAGGGCGCCGGCTACCGGGTCCATACGGCGTTTCAAGCCACCAACCTCTACGGCAAAGTCCGCCTTCGCGACGTCGGCCGTCTTCACGTGACCGCGATCGTCGCCGGTACGACCTTCTTCAACCAGAACGCCGAGGGGCTGAACATCGACCAGGTTCACGAGGATCCGAAACAGCCGAACCCCGACGCGCTGACCTTCAACGAGTTTCAACGTACGCGGCGCGGCACGGCTGGCTTCGTGGGCGGGATCGACCTCGCCGACAACCAGAGACTCTCCTTCACCGTTTACGGTCGCCACACGGAGTACCGGGAGTCGGTCCCGTCGTCGGTCCAGCACCGTGCCTACGACGGCTACGGTGGCTCCCTGCAGTACACCTTGACGTCCGAGATCGGCTCCTTCACGAGCCACTTCAACCTCGGCACCGACCTCGACTGGCAGAACATCGACGACTACGACAGACCCAACCTGGGCGCGGCCCGGGAAGGGGCCGAGATCCTCTCGGATGAAACGATCTACCAGCGTGGCACCGGGGTGTTCGCGTTCGACGAGCTCGACCTTGGCCACGACTGGACCCTGGTCTTCGGCGCCCGCCACGACAGCATCCGCAACCGCCTGGACGATCACCTTGCCGTCGGCGGCGTCAACCTGTCCGGAAACGCCGACTTCTCCAAGACCACGGCACGCGCCGGAATCGCCTGGAACTACAAACCCAATCTGGGGTTCTACGCCAGCTGGGGTCAGGGATTCCTGCCGCCTGCTACCGAGGAGCTGGCCAACAACCCCGACAGCCTGGGAGGTTTCAACCAGCACCTTCGGCCGGCCACCTCGCGCAGCGAGGAGATCGGGGCGCGCGGGAACGTGGGCGACAGCTTCGCGTTCGACGTGGCCCTCTTCCGCCTCCTGACCAGTGACGACTTCGGCCGCTACCGGGTTACGACGCGACCGCTCGAGACCTTCTACAGGAACGCCGGGTTCAGCCGCAGATACGGCGTCGAGACGTTGCTCTCGTGGTTCCCGATCGATGAGGCCACGGTGCGCCTGGCTTACACCTACTCCGACTTCAAGTACGACCGGGTCGACCTCGGCGACCAGGTGTTTCACGACACCTGGCTCCCCAACTCCCCCCGCCACCAGGCGTTCCTCGACCTCGAGTACAAGCCGACCCCAAGGCTTTCGCTCGGCGCCAGCGCTCAGATGCTCAGCCGCGCCTACATCGATGGCAGCAACGCGACCTGGATTGACGGCTACACCCTCATCCATGCGAGGCTGCTCTACCGGGTCACGATCGGCGGCATCAACAGTGAGCTGATGCTCTCCGGGCGGAACCTCACGAGTACCAAGTACATCGCCTTCACAGAGCCTGACCCCGACGGCAACTCCTACCAGCCGGGACCCCGGCGGGAGATGTTTGCCGGTGTGATCCTCCATCTCTGAGGTGATCCGGGCTCAGCTGTTTGGGGGCGGCCGTACGGCCGCCCCCTTTTTCTCACTCGGCCGCAGACAACAGCCTGCCGTTATCTCGCCGGCCGGTCTCCCCTACTCCGCAACTTCGTCGCGCCGTCACCGGGTCGGTGTCCGGGGATCCATTGACACCGTGACCGCCCGCTCGTACCGTGAGGCTGCATGGCCGCAGGGCCAGGGGGGTGGCGGAAACGGTGAGGGTCCGACTGGAAACTCTGGGATGCCGGCTGAACATCGGCGAGGTCGAGGCCATGGCTCGGCAGCTGGCCTGCGCCGGCCACCGTTTGGTCCCGCCGGGCGAGACCGCCGACCTGTGCGTGCTCAACTCTTGCACCGTGACCGCTAGCGCAGCACGCAAGTCGCGCCATCTGCTGCACCAGCTCAGGCGCGCGAACCCTAACGCTGCGCTGGTTCTGACCGGCTGCTACGCCGAGCTCCAGCCGGACCGAGTGCGGCTGGCCGGCGCCGATCTCGTCGTCGGGAACGCAGACAAGGACAGACTGGTCCAGATCCTGGAGGAGCGAGGTTTGCTGACCGACGCCGACCCAGTGCCCGACGTGGATGCCTCGCCGACCCCGGTGGCTGCAGGCTGGAGAACTCGCGCGTTCGTCAAGGTCCAGGACGGATGTGACAACCGATGTGCGTTCTGCATCGTGACCGTGGCGCGAGGAGCCAGCAGGAGCCGGCCGGCCGAGGACATTGTGCGCCAGATCCGAGAGCTGACCGCAGAGGGGTACCGCGAGGCGGTGCTCTCCGGGGTACATCTCGGCTCCTACGGCCACGACCTGGGACAGCGTGACGGCCTTTCGCGCCTGGTCCGGCGGATCCTCGCCGAGACCGAGCTGCCAAGGCTGCGGCTGTCATCGGTCGAACCGTGGGACCTCGACGACGGCTTCTTCGAGCTGTTCTCCGACCCGCGGGTTTTGCCTCACCTCCACCTGCCGCTTCAGAGCGGCTGTGACACCACCCTGCGCCGGATGGCACGACGGACGACCGCGAGCCAGGTGTCGGCATTGATCGCCGCGGCACGCGCCGCACATTCCTGGATGGCCGTCACGACCGACGTCATGGTCGCCTTCCCGGGCGAAACCGAGGAGGAGTTCGAGGAATCGTTCAGCTTCATTGAGCGTGCGTCCTTTGCACGGCTGCACGTCTTCCGCTACTCCGTTCGTGTCGGTACCCCTGCTGCCAGGATGCCCGGGCGAGTCGACTCGGCTGTGGCAACGAGCCGGAGCCGGCGGATGCACGAGCTGGGAGCGCGCCTCGAAGAGGAGTACAAGAGGCGCTTCCTGGGGCGCCGGGCACGGGTGCTGTGGGAGGACGCCGAACCGTACGGGCTCGGCCTTCGCTGGAGTGGGCTGACTCCGAACTACCTCCGTGTGCTGACCGAAACCCCCGCCGGAACCAATCTGCTCAACGCTTCGACCGAGACCGAGCTCCTACAGGCTATGCCGGGCGCCGTTCTCGGCTTTGTGCCCGGCGTCTCGATCCAGTCAACATTCGCAGCGCCCCCCTTCGTGCGAAGTGCGTGACGCCAGCCCTCCGAACCACGACATTGGCGCTCGCTGGGACCCCCGG
>JAJDNH010000202.1 GCA_022340775.1 Acidobacteriota bacterium | reverse complement strand
TACAGCTCGTCGATGAAGTACTTGTTGGCGATCAGCTTGTAGGCGAGGGGGAAGCGCTCGGCGAGGCGGCGCGGCCGCTCGTAGGCGCGATCGCCGATGTAGAACGCGCGCGCCACCACGATCCCGCTCACCGCCACTGCCAGCGACAGGAACACCAGGCCCCACTCGACCCCGCTCCCCACCACGTGGTGGCTGACGCTCGCCGCCGCCTCCGCCGCCGCATGCTCTCCGCCACCGATCGGCAGCAGGATCGGCTCCAAGAACCGGTCGATCAGGTTCCATCCCTCGTGCCCCGTGAACAGCTTCGGGATCCCGAAAAAACCACCCACCAGCGACAGCAGACCCAGCACGATGAGCGGTAGCGTCATCGTCCACGGCGACTCGTGCAGGTGGTGCTCCGCCTCCTCGCCGCCACGGAAGCTGCCGTGGAACGTCATGTACACCAGCCGGAACATGTAAAACGCCGTCAGCGCGGCGCCCGCCAGCCCCAAAAACCACAGCACGTAGTACGTCGGCCCGTGACCGTTCAACCCCCCGGCCCCAGCCTCGAACGCCTTCGCCAGAATCTCGTCCTTGGAGAAGAACCCGGCGAACGGCACGATCCCGGAGATCGCCAGCGTCGCCGCCAGGAACGTCCAGTACGTCGTCGGCATGTACTTTCTGAGACCGCCCATGTGCCGCATGTCCTGCTCGCCGCCGCAGGCGTGGATCACCGAGCCCGAACCGAGGAACAGGCACGCCTTGAAGAACGCGTGCATCACCACGTGGAAGATCGCGGCCACGAACGCGCCCACTCCCGCGCCCAGGAACATGTACCCCAGCTGTGACACCGTCGAGTACGCCAGCACCTTCTTGATGTCGTTCTGCATCAGACCGATGGTCGCCGCGAACACCGCCGTCAGACCGCCGATGATCGCCACCACCAGCATCGCCGTCGGGCTGATCCGGTAGAACACGTTGCAGCGAACCACCATGTACACGCCCGCGGTCACCATCGTCGCCGCGTGAATCAGCGCCGATACCGGCGTCGGACCCGCCATCGCGTCCGGCAGCCACACGTACAGCGGAATCTGCGCCGACTTCCCGATCGCCCCCACGAACAGCAGCAGGCCGATCACCGTCGCCATCCCCGCGTACTGCTGCGGGTGCGCCGCCGCCGCCGGGAAGATGTCCGTGAACTCCGTCGACCCGAACACCGCGAACGTCGCGAAGATCGCCAGGATGAACCCGAAGTCACCGATCCGGTTGACGATGAACGCCTTCTTGCCGGCCGACGCGCACCAGTCCTTCTCGAAGTAGAAGCCGATCAGCAGGTACGAGCACAGACCCACGCCCTCCCAGCCCACGAACAGCACCGGCAGGTTCGAGCCCAGCACCAGCACCAGCATCGAGAACATGAACAAGTTCAGGTACGCGAAGTAGCGCGAGTACGCCCGGTCCGACTCCCCGTGCATGTAACCGACCGAGTACACGTGAATCAAGAAACCCACAAACGTCACGAACGCCACCATCACCGCCGACAACGGGTCGAGCTGGAAGGAGGCGCCGATGGTCATATCGGCGAGGCGCCCGGACAGGGTCTCGAGCTTGCCGCCCAGAATCCAGTCGTACAGTCGGACCACGTGGATGTGGTGGATACCGAGATCCGCCATCCATTGGACGATCGCTCCCCAGCCCAGCAGCCACGCGAGCCCGGAGCCCAGGAGGCCCACCACGTTGGTGAACGGCTTCTTGAGGCCGAGCCGGTTCGACACCAGGCCGTTGATGATCGCGCCGGCCAGGGGGATCAGGGGGATCAGCCAGATCAGGTCGTAGAGCTTCATCCCTCAGCCTCGCATCTCGTCGGCATCATCGAGCGTGACCGTGTCCTTCAGCCGCATCAGGGCGATGATGAGCCCGAGGCCGATGGCGGCCTCCGCTGCGGCAATCGTGATCACGAAGATCGCCAGCACCTGGCCGGAGAGGTCCCCGAGCCGGTCCGAGAAGGCGATCAGGTTCAGGTTGGCGGCGTTGAAGACCAGCTCGAGCGCCATCAGGACCGTAATCAGGTTGCGCCGGACCATCACACCAATGACCCCGAGAGCCAGCAGAATGACCGACAGCGCGACGTAGTGGCCGGCCCCGATCATGGCTCCATCCTCCCCCCTCGTCCTTCGAGGGTCGGGTCCTTGCGGCCGAAGATGATGGCTCCGACCATCGCCACCAGCAGGACCACCGACACGATCTCGAACGGAACCAGGTACTTGGTGTATAGCACCCAGCCGACGGCCTCGGTGTTGCCGACGTGCTGTCCCTGTACCGACTGCAGCGCGGCCGGGGCGGCAGCGGGGTGGCCCAACGAACCGGCCAGCAACAGCCCGGCAATGATGGCACCCAGGGTGATGCCGACCGCAACCGCGAGCGGCGCGACGCGAGACAGGAACACCTGCTCCGGCTGCATGCGCTTGATGTTGACCAGCATGATCACGAACAGGAATAGCACCAGGATGCCGCCGGCGTACACCAGTACCTGCACGGCGGCCAGGAACTCCGCGTGCTGGAGAACGAACAGAGCCGCCACCATCAGGAACGTCCCCAGCAGGGATAGGGCCGAGTGGACCGGGTTCTTGAACGAGATCACGCCGATGCCGCCGGCCACCGTCAAGCCGGCCAGGATGTAGAACAGGATTGTGGCGAAGTGTGCAGTCAGGAACTCCATCATGAAGCCTCCGCCTCGTCCACGCTCTCAGAGCGCTTCTCTCCCTTGAGGTCGCCGGGCGCCTGTCCCTCGGCCGGCGTCACGACGCCCGGGAACGCGAGGAAACCGTCCCAGCTCATCAGCCTCTCCTTGTCGAAGTACAGCTGCTCGTTGCGCTCGTAGGCAGCACCCTCGTAGCTCTTGGTGGTCAGCCAGATCGATTTCGGCTCGGTCGGACACGCCTCCTCGCACAGTCCGCAGAACATGCACCGCTTGACGTCGATGTCGTAGCGGTCGATCACCTTCTTCTTCTTCTTCTTACCGTCGACCTCCTCGACCTCGGTGTGGTCGCGGATATAGATGATGTCGATGGGGCAGGCACGGGCGCACAGGTAGCAGTCGATGCACCGCTCCAGGTCGTACCCGAACATGCCGCGGAACCGGTCAGTCGGCTCCAGGCGATGCTCCGGGTACTGCACCGTCTCCTTGCGGCGGAACAGGTACCCGCCGGTCACACCCAGGCCTGCGAACAGGTCGAGCGGTATCAGCTTGGCGAGAAAATCTCCCAGCATCACAACGTCATCCTTTCACGAGCAGGACGATCAGCCCGACCAGCAACACGTTGGCGAGCGACAGCGGAAGCAGCCACTTCCAGCCCACGTGCATCAGCTGGTCGAAGCGGTAGCGCGGGAAGGTGCCGCGGAACCAGAGGTAGACGAAGATGAAGCCGGCGACCTTGAGGGCGAACCAGACGAAGGGCGGCACGATGCCCAGAAAACCGAGCCACGCCACGTTCGGGAACGGGCGCAGCCAGCCGCCGAGAAACAGCACGGTAGCCAGCGAGGACACCACCAGCATGTTGGTGTACTCGGCGAGGAAGAAGAACGCGAACTTCATGCCCGAGTACTCGGTGTGGAAGCCGGCCACCAGCTCCGACTCAGCCTCCGGCAGGTCGAACGGGTTGCGGTTGGTCTCAGCGACGCCGCAGATGAAGTAGATACCGAACCCGAGCAGACCGGGGAAAATGAACCACAGGTGAGAGCTCTGCTGGGCCTCGACGATCTTGACCAGCGACAGTGAGCCGGCCATCAGGAGAACCGAGATGATCGCGAAGCCCATCGGCACCTCGTACGAGATCATCTGCGCACCCGACCGCAGCGCTCCCATCAATGAGAACTTGTTGTTCGAGGCCCAGCCGCCGAGGATGATGCCGTAGACGCCAATCGAGCTGATGCCGAGGACGAAGAGCAGCGCGATGTTGACGTCGGTCAGGTACGGCGGGATCGCCTCCGGCAGCAGCCCGAACAGTCTGGTCGCCGGACCGAATGGAATCACCGCGAAGACCAGGAACGCCGGCACGATAATCAGCGCCGGTGCCAGCATGAACACGAACTTCTGAGCGCCGCCCGGCACCAGGTCCTCCTTCACCAGCAGCTTGAGGGCGTCCGCGACCGGCTGCAGCCAGCCGCGCGGCCCGACCCGGTTCGGTCCCAGGCGCACCTGTATGTAGGCCAGGACCTTGCGCTCGAAGAAGGTCAGGTAGGCGACGATCAGCGACAGGACGCCGAGGATGACCACGATCTTGACGAGCGGAATGACGATGAACTGGTACAGGGGTTGGTCCATCTCGTCTCCCCTACCGGTCGATCTCGCCGAGCACGATGTCGAGCGTCCCGATGACCGCCTCCTGGTCGGGAACCAATCGTCCCCTGACCATGTCGGGCAGCGCCTGCAGGTTGATGAAAGAGGGCGGCCTGACGTGGCAGCGGTACGGCTCGGTCGCCTTCTCGGTGGTGACGATGAAGTAGCCGAGCTCGCCCTTCGGCGCCTCGACCGAGGCGTACACCATCCCCTCCGTGGCGCGAATGACCTTGGGAACCCTGGCCATCACCGGCCCATCAGGGAGCCGATCGAGACACTGGCGGACGATCCTGGCCGACTGCCGCATCTCTTCCATGCGCACCAGGTAGCGGTCGTAGGTGTCGCCGTTCTTGCCGATCGGGATCTCGAACTCGATCTCGTCGTAACGGTCGTAGGGAAACACCTTGCGAATGTCCCACTTGACGCCTGAGCCGCGCAGCGGCGGACCGGTCAGACCCCACTCGATCGCCTCTTCGGCCGAGATCACGCCAACGCCGATCGTCCGTTTCTTCCAGATCCGGTTGCCGGTCAGCAGCGTCTCGTACTCGGCGATGTGCGCGGGAAGGCGGTTGATGTAATCGGAGCAGGTTTCGACCCAACCGTCGGGAAGGTCGAACGGCACGCCCCCGATCTTCATCGTGTTGAGGGTCAGGCGCGCACCGCAGTAGGCCTCGAACATGTCGAGGATCTCCTCCCGCTCACGGAAGGTGTAGAAGAACGGTGTGATCGCGCCGAGATCGATGGCATGCGTGGCGAGCCACAGCAGGTGGGACGAGATTCGCTGCAGCTCCGCCAGGATCATGCGGATGTATGCAGCGCGCGGCGGGATGGTGATCCCCAGCAGCTTCTCCATCGCCACCACGAAACCCTGATTGTTGGTCGCAGCCGCGACGTAGTCCAGGCGGTCGGTGTGTGGAATGCACTGCGGGAACGGCTCTTTCTCGAAGAGCTTCTCGGTACCGCGGTGGAGGTAGCCGATGATGGGCTTGGCATCGAGGATCTTCTCGCCGTCGAGCTTGAGCATGACACGCAGCACACCGTGCGTCGATGGATGCTGAGGCCCGAAGCTCAGCTCCATCTCCTCGCCTTCGAACAGGGTCTCGAACGGCTCGCTCATTCCGCGGCCTCCTCCCCTCCCTCGCCCTCGAGGATCGGACCGCCGCCGGGCGGGTAGACGTCAGGGTAAATGGCGGCGCCGGTGTCGATCCCCTCCACCGGGAAGTCCTTGCGCAGCGGGTGACCGTTGAAGCCCTCCCAGGTCAGGATGCGCTCGAGGCTCGGGTGGCCCTCGAAGATGACGCCGAACATGTCGTAGACCTCGCGCTCCATCCAGTTGGCCGTCTTCCAGACCCCGGATACCGTCGGCACGGTGGCATCCTCGGCAGCTACGATCCGGAGCCTGAGCCGCTTCGAGTCGTCGAAGCGGTGCATCCAGTACACGATGTCGAAACGGCCCTCCTCACGCTCCGGCCAGTCGACGGCGGTGAGATCAACCAGGAAAGCGAAGCCGCGCAGCTCCTTGAGGTAGCGGCAAGCCTCTACGATCCGGTCGGCCGGCACGACGGCCGTCGGGTCCCCGGCGAAACGGTCCGAAGACGTCACAACGCCGTCGAGCGCCTCGTTCAGCGCTGCCACGTCCGGGTCGTCGGTGGCGTCCTGGTGCTCGGGGGCCACCGGCTTCTCCTCCCACGGTGGCTTCGGCTCGGCCTCCTCGGCCGCCTTTGCCTTGGCCGCGGCGGCGGCCTTCGCCTTGGCGGCTGCGGTCGCCTTCGCCTTGGCGTCGTCCTCGTCCCCGCCTGCCGTCCCCGGCTGGGCCGGTTCCTTCTTCTCCTCGGGTGCCCCGGCCTCGACCGGCTGGTCCGGCTTGTCGGGTCCGTCCCCTGGAGTGCGTGTGCCGTTGTCTTCGGTCATGTCTCCCTCACGATGCCTTTCGCCGAGCGATGGTCATGCGGTCGATCTTGCGCTGGAGCTGCATCAGGCCGTAGAGCAGCGCCTCGGGACGCGGCGGGCAGCCCGGGACGTACACGTCAACCGGGACCAGGCGGTCGACGCCCTGGGTCACCGCGTAGGTACGGTACGGTCCTCCGCAGGTCGCACACGAGCCCATCGCCATCACCCACTTCGGCTCCGCCATCTGGTCGTACAGCCGCTTGATGATCGGCGCCATCTTCTCGGTCACGGTGCCCGCCACGATCATCAGGTCCGACTGACGCGGCGTGCTGCGGAAGACCTCGGCGCCGAAGCGCGCCATGTCGTAGCGCGGGTCCAGCACCGCCATCATCTCGATCGCGCAGCATGCCAGGCCGAACTGCATCGGCCAGATCGAGCTGCGCCGCGCCCAGTTGAAGACCTTGTCGTACGTGGTGGTGATGATGTTGCTCTCGAAGCGGTCCTCGATCAGGCCCATTCCAGCGCTCCCCTCTTCCACGCATAGACGTAGCCGACGACCAGGATCGCCAGGAAGACCACCATCTCAATGAACCCGAACACCGCCAGCTTCTCGAACATCACCGCCCATGGGAACAGGAAGATGGTCTCCACATCGAAGACCACAAACAGGACGGCGATGAGGTAGAAGCGGATCGAAAAACGGGTGTCGAAGGCGGTCGTGGGGGCCTTCACGCCGCACTCGTAGGGCTCGGCCTTGACCGGATCGGGCGATCCGGCTCTGATGACTTTTGCCAACAGCAGCGCAATGATGGGAAACAAAATCGCAACGAGAGTGAACACCACGATGGGGATGTACTGCTGCATTGGCCCCCTCCCTGCCGCAAGGCGCCGTCATTGTAACGGCTCGTCATCCCTTGTCAATCATTTCACAAGGGCCAACTCTCACGCTGGCCATGATATCGGGAATCGATCGCGATAACAAACTGGCGCCGCCCACGCGTCTGCCGTCAGGTCCCTTTACGGATCCAGCCTGGAACTTTTCGCGTGCTCCGATGTCTCACCCAGCAGGAGGTGCACGATGCGAGCCAACTCGACTTCGGCCAACACCTCGCCTGCGGCGGGCACGGTTGCCGCGTACCTCGAGAATGACCGCGAGCATGGACGGCTACTGCAGGCCGCACTGGCTGTGGCCGTCATGCTCCACGTGGTGGCGTTCGCCGTGAACTGGCCGGCGCTCTCGGGCCCGGGCACAGCGGCACAGGAGAACGCTCATGCGGTGCTCTTGGTCGTTCGGAACGTCATGTTCGAGAAGCCGCCTCTCACGACCGAACTGCCAAAGCCGCCACGCCGCGTGGTGCAGATCCCGGACCAGGAGCCGCATGGCCCTGAGGTCCTCCGTCAACCCGAGTCACCTGCAACCGAGGTCCCCAAGCTGGGCGACGTGGTGCTCGGAGAAGTCAAGATTCCGCCACCGCCGCCGCCCGAGCACAGGGTGGTCGAAGCCTACACCGACATCGCACCGCCAAAGGTCACGCACAGGGTACAACCCATCTACACCAGGGTTGCCATCGCGGTTGGCTTCCAGGGGAAGGCGATCGTCGAGCTCCTGATCGATGAGCAGGGGAACGTGGCAAAGGCCGACCTCGTCGATGATCCGGGCCTCGGCCTGGGCGACAGCGCTCTGAACGCCGTGCGCCAATGGCGGTTCGAGCCTTCCACTCTGAACGGCCGGCCGGTGAGCGTCATCTACCGCGTGACCGTGTGGTTCCATCTGCAGGGACAGAACCGCTGAACGCCCGGCCTGCCGTTTCGTAGGAACGCCTGGGAACCCTTTCCCTCCTCTCTCCGTACTGCTTTCGGGAGCCGACTGCAGGCGGTGCTACAGTTCCCGATCAGCAAGTGCAAGGAGGAGACATGGAGAGGTTGCTCGAGGTCTCCCATCTGGTGAAGACCTACGCCGAGAGGCGGGCCGTGGACGACCTGTCATTTGCCGTCGACGAGGGCGAAATCTACGGTCTGCTGG
This sequence comes from Acidobacteriota bacterium, assembly GCA_022340775.1. Classification (GTDB taxonomy): domain Bacteria; phylum Acidobacteriota; class Thermoanaerobaculia; order Thermoanaerobaculales; family Sulfomarinibacteraceae; genus JAJDNH01. The sequence continues at coordinate 4,370 of JAJDNH010000202.1, read as the reverse complement.
GGCCCAACGGCGCTGGGAAGACCACCACCATCAAGGTTCTGACGGGGATCCTTCCGCCGACCGCGGGTGGCGTCAAGGTCGCCGGCTACGACCCGTTCGGCGAGCCGCTGAAGGCCAAGGCCGAGCTGGGCTGGGTGGGGCAGGAGACCTCCCTGTACGAGGACCTGACGGCGGCCGAGAACCTCAACCTGGCCTGTGCCTTGACGCGAGTCCCTCGCTCCGAGGTGCGCTCACGGGTGGCCGAGCTCCTGGAAGCGATCGGCCTCGCCGACCGGGCGCGGGAACGGGTGTCATCGTTCTCGGGCGGCATGAAGCGCCGACTCCACCTGGCGGTCGCGCTCGTCCACCGGCCCCGGCTGCTCCTCCTCGATGAGCCGCTGGTCGGCGTCGATCCGCAGGCTCGCGCCCACCTCATCGATGCGATAGAGAGCCTCGCCAGAGATGGTCGTGCCGTGCTGCTGACCACCCACGACATGGATGATGCGCAACGGCTCTGCGGGCGGGTCGGCATTATCGACAACGGCAAGCTCCTCGCCGAAGGCACGGTGGCCGAGCTGCAGGCTTCCCTGGGCGAACGCGACCTGCTCCGTCTCGAGGGAGAGTTCGACAACGGTCCGGCGCCGGCGCTACCTCCGGAGCTCGGAGCCGAGGTCCTGTCGGCCCACCCGGGCGAGCTCCTAGTGAGCGTCGACAGTGGCTCTGAGGCGCTTCCCCGGGTTCTCGCCGCGGCTGAGTCTGGGGGCCGCAGCGTGACCCGGGTGACCCTTGAGCGGCCAACCCTCGAGACGCTGTTCCTGAAGCTCACCGGCCGGGAGCTTCGCGACTGATGGCACGCTTTCTTGACATCCTGGTTCTCGAGCTCAAGCGCAGACTGCGGGACCCGGTCTCGCTGGTCACTTGGCTCGCCATTCCCTTCTTCATGGTCACGGTCATGGTGCTGGTGTTCGGCCCGAGCGGCTCGACCGGGCTGCCGCAGATGAAGGTCCTGCTCGTGGACCATGACGACGGATTCCTGTCGCAGGCTCTGACCTCGGCTCTCGACAGCCCCCAGCTCGCCGAGTACTTCGACGTGCGGAAGGTCGACGAGCAGACCGCACGACACGAGATGGACCGCGGCAAGGCATCGCTGCTGGTCATCATCCCGGCCGGGTTCACCAGGGGTTTCTTCGACAACGCACCACTGACCATCCAGGTGTTTCGCAACCCGCAGGAGTCCATCCTGCCCCAGATCGGCGAGGAGGTCGTGACCTTTCTCGCCGACTCCGGCGGCCTGCTGCGATCCGTGCTGCAGCCTTTGACCGCCGGCGTCGTCGACCTCGGCTCCGACAAACGCCCCACACTCTCCCAGGTCACGGACCTGTCGTCCCGCATCTACAAACTGTTCGACAACCCCACCGTGCGCAACCTGACCGCGTTTGACCGCCTCGAGGTCAAGGAGCGCCACCCAGACCAGAAGAAGGTCACTCGCTCCGACGTCGTCGGCTGGTTCGCGCCCGGCATCGTGGCCCTGGCGCTGCTGTTCCTGACCAACGGTCAGAGCCAGGAGATCCAGGAGGACCTAACCAGTGGCCGTCTGGTGCGGGCCTGGACCTCCGCCACTCCTCCAGCGGTGCCCGTGGCCGCCAAGTGCACCGCACTCGTCCTGTCCGCTTCCTTCAGCACCATCCTGCTGGTCGGAGCGTTGGCTGCGGCTCTGGGGTGGCGGCCCGGCAACCCGGGTCTGGTCGCCGCACAGATCTTCGCCACCGCCGCGGCTTTTTCGGGCCTCGCCCTGCTGCTGCGCTCGCTGACCCGCAACCCCGAGGCTGGCGGCGCGGCCGCCTCCGGGGTCATGGTCGGTCTCGGCTTTCTCGGCGGCTGTTTCGTCCCGGTCATCTTCCTGCCCTCATTCGTTCAGACTGTTGCAGACGTCGTTCCGACCGGGTGGGCCGTCAAGGGGTTCCTGATCCTCGAGGGCGCCACCTGGGCCGGATCGGGAGGCGGCCTCGGCTGGCGGATCGCAGCCCTGCTCGCCACCGCCGTCGCCAGCTTCCTTCTCGCCGCCCGCCTGATGCGGAGGAAGGCGGAAGCGGTATGAGCTGGCGCCAGATCTTCGCCATCGCGTTCACCGACATCAAGCGCATGCTCAGGCGCAGGGACACCATCCTCTGGCTGATCATCATGCCGCTGCCGTACACCTACTTCTTCGGCGTCGCGTTCCACTCCTCGCCCAAGGAGAAGCCGAAGGTCGTGGTGGTGGCACCGCAGCCGGACGATGCCTCCCGCCGCCTCGTCGCGACCCTCTCAAAGGCCAACTACGAGGTCACCCGGATGAGCACGTGGAGCTCACAGAAGCCCCTACCGAAGCGAGGGTTCAGGGTCGACCTGCCACCGGCGCTGGGAACCGTTCTGCTTGACGGGACATCAGCCCGGATCGACGTCTGGAGCCGCTCCGGGGACCTGGACGCCACCAAGCTCAAGGTCAACGTGGAGCAGGCCGTGCTGAGCCTGCGCGCTGAGCTTCTAGCGCACGTGGTGCGCGGCGAGGCAGTCACGGCGGCATCGCTCGCGGAGCCATTGAAGGTCGTGCCGATCACGGTCGAAGCAGCCGACTGGGGAAAGAAGCGTGAGGTGCCGTCGGGCTTCAAGCAGGCCATTCCCGGCAACATGGTGATGTTCGTGCTGATGTCGGTCCTGGTTACCGGCGCTATCCGCCTCCTCGGCGACCGCGAAGCGGGGCACCTGCAACGGATGCTCGCCTCGCCGATCTCCGAGCGCAGCATTGTCCTCTCCCAGTTCATCTCTCTCGCACTGCTCGGTATCTGCGAGGCGCTCTACTTCCTGCTCCTTGGCAGGGTCGTCTTCGGGCAGTCGATCGGAGAGCATCCGGTCGCTGTGATCGGCGTCTTGATTCTGATGGTCGCAGCGGCGGCCGGCGTCGGGATCGTGCTCGGCGCAACCCTGAAGACGGCCAAACAGGCCGGCGCCGTCGGCATCTTCGGGACCCTGGTCCTGGCCGCCCTCGGCGGGTGCTGGTGGCCGATGGAAATCCTCCCAGCGGGCATGAAGACGCTCGCGCTCGCACTCCCCACGGGGCAGACAATGCATGCCCTGGTCCGGCTGACTGTGTGGGGAGACCCACCGTCGACACTGTCCGGCTACCTGGCCTACATGGTCCTGTTCGCCATCGCGTCCGGCGTCATCGCTGTGAAGGTGCTTCGGAAGAGACTGGCCTAACTTCGACTCCAGGCGTGAACGAGACCGGCCGCGTTGAGCATCATCGGACAGGCGGCGCGCAGTTGCTCCCGCACCGACGACGGTGCATTCGCTGCGGCGAGGTCGTGGTCGTCGAGCTCGGTCAGTGCCGCCTCCAGAGACCCGACATCACCGGCACTGCCCAGCACCTCCTCGGCCAGGCCCCACCAGCGAGTGAGCCGTGCTTCGAGATCGCGAAGGTGACTTTCGATGTTGTCGTGGATCCCGAAGTGGGTTACCAGCAGGCGGCGCGGGGCAAGCCCGGCGAGTCGGCGCAGACTCCCCCTCCAGGCCTCCAGGTCGAGATCGGGGGGAGGGGTCGGCGGTACGACGTGGCTCGATCCCGGCATGCGGATTCCCCCGACGTCTCCGGTCGCGACGCACTCACCAACCTGCCAAGCAATGTGGTGCCTGGCGTGCCCGGGCGTGTGCCAGGCGGTCGCCTCAAGCCCCCCGACAGTGACCGTCTCACCGTCACCGACCGCGCGCAGCTGGGCCTGAGGAACCGGCTCCATCCGCCCCCAGAGGAAGTCCATGGCCTCCCGGTACAGGCGCGCCGCACTGGCCAGTAACCTCGTCGGATCAGCCAGATGGCGGATCCCCTCGGGGTGTGCGTACACGGTGGCTCCGGTCCTGCGAGCGAGCTCACCAGCCGCGCCGGCGTGGTCGAGGTGGATGTGGGTCAGGAGCACTGCCCGCAAATCGGCCAGCGCGAAGCCGGCCGCTTCGACGCCGGCTTGAAGTGCGGGCAGCGTACTTCCCGGCCCGCTCTCGATGAGAACGAAGCCTCCGTCCGGAGCCGGCATCAGGAAGGTCGCGATCACCTCCGCCTGGTCCATGAAGTGCAGATCGACGATGACTGGATCTTGGCTCATCACACTCTCCAGTTCTGGTTAACGCCTGCGACGGCCCACAGATTCTATACACTCGACCCATGAGCAAACCAGGCCATCAAGCGGTACCGCTCGAGTTCCGTCGCCTCCCGGAGGATGTGATGCTCAGGCGCGGAGCCGACTTCTTCTCCGACATGCGCACCCGCCGCTCGGTGCGCGAGTTCTCTCCGGATCCAGTCCCGCGGGAGCTCATTGAGCTTGCCCTCGCCACGGCGCACAGCGCTCCCTCAGGCGCCAACCGCC
>JAJDNH010000194.1 GCA_022340775.1 Acidobacteriota bacterium | reverse complement strand
CCTTGCTCCCGGCTGCTGATGTCGTCATCTGCTTCTCCTTTCGTAACGGTGTTTTCGAGAAGCTTGACATCAGCAGCCTCTTGCCTTCAACTCCCAACCCCGCAGAACCGCTCCCCCGCCCTGCATAGGATCTCATTCAATCGTGGGGCAGATACTTCCAACGCCAAGGGCCGTGGAAGCCCCCCTTGACGTTTCTCGCCAGCGATTGCGCCTCGTGAGCGCCCTTCAGAGAAACATCAAGGACGGCACGCCCGTTTGAGCGCACCATTCTCCAGAGCGCCCAACTACCCCACTCTCCGGGTGGGTGGGGGTACGTCTCGCGTCTAGCTTCTAGCGTCTTGCGCTCCCCCGGCTGGCCGGCTGATAACCTCCGCCGCTGTTTTGCGTAGAAGATGACGTGGTCCTGCTGTCGCCCCCCGACAGAGGTAGGATAGCCGGCGTGCGCGGGCGGTGCCCGGCGCGCATGAACCAGCTGTGTCAACGAGAAGGGTGCCGCAAGCCGCGGCAGAAGGAGGCATGATGCATCGGAAGAGAGCTCGTATCCTGATGACGGTGGCCGTGCTGATCGCGGTCGCGGGGCTGCTGACCCTGCCGGCGAGCGCCGACGAGGGGATGTGGACCTTCGACAACCCACCGGTGAAGCAGCTCAAGGAGCGCTACGGCTTCAACCCCACCCAGCAGTGGCTCGACCACGTGCGGCTGTCGTCGGTGCGCTTCAACGACGGCGGCTCCGGCTCGTTCATCAGCCCGGGGGGGTTGGTGCTGACCAACCACCACGTGGCGCGGGGGCAGCTGCAGAAGGTCTCGACCCCCGAGCACAACTACGTCAAGGACGGTTTCCTCGCCAAGACCCCTGCCGAGGAGCTCAAGTGCCCCGACCTCGAGCTGAACGTGCTGATGTCGATGAAGGACGTCACCGACAGGGTGCGGGGTGCGGTCAAGCCCGGCATGAGCGACAAGGACGCGCTCGAGGCGCGCAAGGCGGAGATTGCCAAGATCGAGAAGGAGAGCCTGGACTCCACCGGCCTGCGTTCGGACGTGGTCACGCTCTACTCCGGCGGCGAGTACTGGCTCTACCGCTACAAGAAGTACACCGACATCCGCCTGGTGTTCGCGCCCGAGGTGGCCGCGGCGTTCTTCGGCGGCGACCCCGACAACTTCACCTACCCCCGCTACGACCTCGACATGGCGATCTTCCGCGTCTACGAGGACGGCAAGCCGATCAAAAGCCCCGACTTCCTGAAGGTCAGCGCCAAGGGACCGGCGCCGAACGACCTGGTGTTCGTTTCCGGGAACCCGGGCTCCACCGACCGCCTCTACACGATGGCGCGGCTCAAGGCTGCGCGCGACGTCACCTACAAGCTGCGTCTCGAGCTCGTCCACCGCATGCTCAACGTCTTCCGCAGGTATGCGGCCGGCGGCCCCGAGCAGGCGCGCCAGGCGGACATGATGATCTTCGGCCTCGAGAACGCCATCAAGGCGTTCGAAGGCGAGTACAAGGGCCTCAAGGATCCGCAGATCTGGAAGATGAGACAGCAGCAGGAGCAGGAGTTCCGCAAGCGGGTAGCCGCCAACCCGGAGTGGCAGAAGAAGTACGGCGACGCCTGGACCCAGATCGAGAAGGCCCAGCAGCTGCTCATGACCCGCCTCAACCAGTACGCCTACCGCCGCATGCCCGGGTTCCGGCTGCCGCGGCTGGCGGAGACCATCTACCGCTACGTGACCGAGGTGCCAAAGCCCGACGGCAAGCGGCTCGACGGCTACCACGACGCCCAGCTCGACTCGCTGCGCTTCAGGATGTTCTCGCCGGCACCGATCTACCCCGGTCTCGAGGAAGCGCTGCTGGCGGACCAGCTCGACCTGGCGCTCAACAAGCTCGGCCCCGATGACCCGTTCGTCAAGGCGGCGCTCGACGGCAGGAGCCCGGCCCAGGAGGCCAAGTACCTGATCTCCGGAACCAAGCTCGCCGACCCGGCCTTCCGGCGTGAGCTCGTGAAGGGCGGAGCGGCCGCGGTCGAGGCCTCCAAGGACCCGCTGGTGGCGTGGGCGGTCAAGCTCGAGCCGCAGCTGCGGAAGATGCACGACTGGTTCGAGGACAACGTCGAGAGCGTGTTCACGGCCGCCGGCGAGAAGATCGGCGAGGCCAGGTTCGCGGTCTACGGCAAGAGCATGTACCCGGACGCGACGTTCACGCTGCGCCTGTCCTACGGCTCGGTCCGTGGCTACCCGATGAACGGCACCAAGGCGCCGCCGATGACGACCTTCTACGGCCTCTTCGACCGCGCCTACAGCTTCGGCCTCAAGCCTCCGTTCCTGCCCCCGCAGCGCGACTTCGACAAGATCAAGGACCTCGACCTCAAGACCCCGCTCGACTTCGTGTCCACCTGCGACATCATCGGCGGCAACTCCGGCTCGCCGGTCATCAACCGCGACGGCGAGCTGGTCGGCCTGATCTTCGATGGCAACATCGAGAGCCTGGTCAGCCGCTTCGCCTACGACGACGTCAAGAGCCGCGCGGTCGCGGTCGACAGTGCCGCCATCGTGGAGGCGATGACGAAGCTCTACGACACCCAGTACCTGCTCGACGAGATGCAGGTCACGAAGTAGCTGCGGGAAGCTCGCTTCGTTGAACCCGACCGGCGGCCGCGAGGCCGCCGGTTTTTTTCGAGTGACGGAGTGACGGAGTGACGGAGTGATGGAGGCCCCCGCCCAGCTGGGAGGTGAGGAAGTGAGGAAGTGAGGAAGTCCCGCCCACCCGCCCGGGAAGGGAAACGGGAAGCGGGAGACGGGGAACGCTCCCCCACCCACCCGGAGAACCCGGACGTAGCGCGCTGCAGAGAATGGTGCGCTCAAACGGGCGTGCCGGGCACAGCTTTTTCCTAGAGCGCGAAAGGCCGCCCGGCGCGACAGGAGGGGAAAGCTGCTGCCGGGCTCCCTCGGCCCTTGGCGTTGGGAGTACGGCCCCAAGATTGAGGGAGGCGGCTCGAGCAGACTCCGGCGGTCGCCACGAGGCCGCCAACCCGTTCTCGTGGCCGTGCGACCGCCGGAGATCGCGAGACGGCTGGGTGCCCCGGCACCCAGACGGCCGCCGAAGTTACAGAGAATGCTCTCCAGGTCGTGCAGAGACGGGTTTCCAGGTGACTCTCCCACGCGGTCCCGCCCCCGCCCAGATCCTTCTTCGGTCGCTGCGCTCCCTCATCAGGATGACACCAAGGGCCGACGGCACTCGCAAGGGCGATACCGGGTCGAGACGCACCTCTCAGCCAGCGTTCTGTAGGCGGGTGCTTCAGCGCCCGCCCCCACATTGTCGGGCGAGCCCGGTGACACCTGGTCCCGCTGTAGAAACCTGGGGGCGCGCCCTGAAGGACGCGCCTACCCCCAGTCTTCGGCAATCGAACGAGGCAGATCCGAGCGCAGCGAGCTGTCGGAGCACGGCACGTGCGACCGAGCACACCATGCTCCGGAGCGGGTTCCGGCTTCCCTCTGCCGGGCGGGCGGGGGAAACCTAATC
>JAJDNH010000193.1 GCA_022340775.1 Acidobacteriota bacterium | reverse complement strand
CCTTGCTCCCGGCTGCTGATGTCGTCATCTGCTTCTCCTTTCGTAACGGTGTTTTCGAGAAGCTTGACATCAGCAGCCTCTTGCCTTCAACTCCCAACCCCGCAGAACCGCTCCCCCGCCCTGCATAGGATCTCATTCAATTGTGGGGCCGTACTCTCCGTGCCAAGGGCCGAGGTTGCCCGGCGTCGGCATTCCCCTCCCATCGCCGGCAGCTCGTCTTCGCACTGCTGGGGGAATGCCGCGCCCGGCACGCCCGTTTGGTCAGACCATCCTCCGGGGGCTCTATTCCCGCATGACGGCGACACCCAGCGTGCCGGGGCCGGCGTGGATGCCGAGAGCCGGCGCGGCATCGGTGACGAACAGCGGCTCCGAGCCCATGATCGACGTCAGCTCGCGGCCCCAGGCCTCCGCAGCCTCACTGGCGTTGGCGTGGACGACCGCCCAGGACCGAACGCGGCAGGTCTCGACGAGGCTACGAAGCCGGGCCTCGATGGCGGCGCGGGCGCCGGTCTGAAGGCGAGCGACGCTGGCGGAGTGAATGGCGCCGTCGTCGGCGAGGCTCAGGACTGGGACGACGCCGAGCAGGCTGGCGGCGAGACCCTTGACCCCGTGCAGGCGGCCGCTGCGGCGGATGGCGTCCAGATTCTGCGGGGCGACGAAGATGTTGGTCTTGTCGATCCAGCTCTCGACCGCAGGCACCAACTGGCCGAGGTCCATGCCATCGGCGGCGGCCTCGGCAGCACGCAGGACGAGAAGTCCCAGGGCGGCCGACACGCGGCGGCTGTCGACGACCACGATCGTGCCGCCGCAGTGCTCAGCCGCCAGGCGGGCAGCGTTACAGGTTCCGCTCAGCCGGCCCGCGAGGGGCAGTGCCAAGACGGCCTCATAGTGCTGCACCGCGGCCGCGAAGACGCTCTCGAAGTCGGCCGCCGCGGCCTGCGAGGTGGTGGCACTGCAGTCTGTGGCCGCGAGTCGCTCGTACAGCGAGCGCGGGGTGATCGTCAGGCGGTCGAGGTGGTTCGAGCCGCCGATCTGAATCGTTACCGGGACCACGTGAATCTGGTGGGCGTCGAGCACCTCTCGTGGTAGATCGCAGGTCGAGTCGGTGACGACCGCGATCCGCGACATGCGCGCGTGTGCGGCCTCGTACTGGCGCCGCATGTCGTCGACCTTGGGGCTCTCGATCCTTCCGTGCTCCTCGAGCCGGGCGAACAAGCGGGCCGGCTCGTCGGTGTGGACGTGGAGGTGGAGGGCGCCCGGGCCGCCGGCGATTACCACCGACTCGCCCGCCGCCTCCGCCACGTGTCTGAGCTCGGCCAGTCCTGCCGAGCCTCCGGTCACCAGCACCTCGGTGCAGTAGCGGGGGCCTTCTGCACTGGTCGGTGCATGGGCGGTAACCGCAGGAGCCGGCGCCGGCCTCGGGATCGACACGGCTCGGCGGCTGCGCGCCCGTACCAGGGTCACCATACCCTCGAGGAGCGTCACGAAGCCCTTGGCGCCGGCGTCGACGACGCCCGCCTTGGCAAGCACCGCAAGGCGAGTCGGCGTCGCCAGCAGTGAGTCACGTGCGGCCGGCAGGGCCGCGGGGAGCAGGTCGGCGAGATCCGGAAACCGGTGCTGATGGCGCTGGACCGCGTGTGCCCAGTCGCGGATGACCGTCAGGATGGTCCCCTCCACCGGCTGGCCGATCGCCTCGCGGGCCCACCGCACAGCGCGCACCAGCAGGTCGCCCAGCGCATCGCCGGCAATGGTCGCCCGCTGGCCGATCTCGTGCGAGACGCCGTACAGGTACTGAGCCAGGATGAGGCCGGAGTTGCCGCGGGCGCCGGCCACGGCGGCAGCCGCCATCGAGCTGGCGGTGAGACAGAGCTCAGGGTGGACCTCAGCGCGGTGGAGCACGGCTCGGACGGTCGCCACCATGTTGGTGCCGGTGTCGGCGTCGGCAACCGGGAAGACGTTGATGCGATCGATCTCCTCACGCTCGCCGATCAGTGCCTCGGCGCCTGCAGCGAAAGCGCGGAACAGCCGCGGTCCGTCGAGATAGCGGATCTTCATGGCGTGCCCGCGTCGTTGCCGATTGCGCCGGAGCTCACCGATCCAGGATAGCGCGAAGCAGGGGTCTGGAGCTAGACCCGGTTGCGCAGCATCAACTCCTTGGGGTGGGGCTCGAGGTACAGCTGGCCCGCGAGGTACGGGACCGGGTGGCGCCGCACATGGTGGCGCAGCAGCGTGACGGGAACGACCAGGGGTACCAGGCCGTTGCGGTAGTCCTCGATGACCTCGACCGCCTCTCGCTTGTCGACTGCGTCAATCTCGCGCTTGAGGTAGCCGAGCGCGTGGTACAGCACGTTGGCGTGCCTCTTCGGCGTCGCACGGTGGGAGAGCGAGCCGAACAGCTCCCTCTCGTAGGCCTCGAGGAGTCGATCGTCGCTCATCGTTCCCGCCGCCGCGACCAGCCGCCCGAGCCGGCGGTAGCCGGCCTCGTTGTGAGCGCGGATAATCATCTTGTGGGCGGTGTGGAAGGCCACCAGTTCCCCGCGCCGGCCGCCGCGCCGCAGGAGGCCACGCCAGCGGTGGCGACAGAAGACTCTCTCGATGAACCCCTCGCGCAGCGCCGGGTCGTTCAGCCGGCCCTCCTCCTCGACCGGGAGAGTGGGCCACTGGGCCATCAGTGACCGTGCAAAGACGCCAACGCCGTTGCGGGCCGGCTGCCCGCCGGAGCTGTAGGCGCGCACTCGTTCCATGCCGCACGACGGTGATCCCTTCTTGAGCACGAAGCCGTCGAGCTCGTGACGCCTCAGCTCGGACAGCCTGGCCGCGGACCAGTCCTCCATCCTCTGCGTGAGGTCGTCGCCGGTCGAGGGCATGACCAACCTCGGCCGCGGGTCGGCGGTCTCCAGCCGGATCGTGGGACGCGGGGTGCCGAGCCCGATCTCCACTTCCGGGCACACTGGGACCCACTCGAACCACGGCCCGAGTACGTCGGTCAGATAGCGGTCGTGCTTGTGGCCACCGTCGTGGCGGACCTGGTTGCCGAGCAGGCAGGAGGAGATTCCGACCCGGATCGGGTCTGCTTCGTCGTGCCAGCGTTTCCAGACAGGCTTCGGTTCTGTCACCTCGTGTTCCCAGTCGAGTGAGTGTGCTCAGCGAGCGGTGTCCTGTCAAGATCGGAGAGCGCGAGGCCTTCAGGCGGGGAGCCGGCAGGTTCGGTGCATTCCGGAGCCGGAGCCGGTACCATCGTGGCGGGATGAGTGGCCGATCGGGCGAGGAGAGTTGATGAAGGTCGATCACATTGGAATCGCCGTCAGGTCCCTGAAGGAAGGACTCGAGCCGTACCGTGTGCTCGGCCTCGAGCTGGCCGGTACCGAGGAGGTGCCGGGTCAGGGAGTCCGGGTGGGTTTTCTGCCACTGGGCGAGACGCGGTTGGAGCTCTTGGAGCCGATGGGGGAGGACTCTCCGATCGGCCGTCACCTCGAGCGCCGCGGCCCCGGCCTGCACCACATCTGTCTGCGGGTGGACGACATCCGTGCTTCAATGTCGAGGCTGCGAGAGGCAGGGATGCGGCTGCTTTCGGACGAGCCGCAGGCTGGAGCGCACGGCTGCCTGGTGTGTTTTGTGCACCCGGCGTCGACGGGAGGGGTCCTGCTGGAGCTCTCCCAGCCGACGGACGAGGGCTAGCACCGTGCGTCGTATCGAGGCCGAGGAGCTCGTGGTCGTGCACTGCCGCAACCCACGACAGCGGTTGTGGGGCGTGCTGCTGCGTCTCGATGCAGTCGGCATCATGATGCGCGGGCTCGACATCAACTCGGTGGAGGACTGGCTGCGCCAGGAGATCGCTGGCACAGAGCGGCTCGTCGGACCCTCCACGGTCCTGATTCCGGCACACCGGATCGAGCAGGTCTCCCTGGACGAGGCGAGTGGTGGGGCGCCGGGGATCGGCGAGCGGCTGAAGGCCGCCTGCGGCGCCGACGCTCACGACCGCTTGCTGGAGCAGGAGTGAGAGCCCGGACCGTCCCGCTCCTCGTGATTGCGGCGGCGGCGCTGACCGCCTGCGGCCGGGGAGAAGTGCAGACGCCGGCAAAGCCCCTGGTGCTGTGGTCTTCCGGGACCGTCAAGGCGCGCTTTCCGATCCCACCGGAGGCCGCTTGGCGGCCCGTGTACCAGCGCCTGCGCAGCAAGGACGAGGCCCTGCGCGATAACCACTCGCAGTGGGCCTGCTATAGCTCCGGTAGGTTCGAGGATGTACTGCGGTTCTACGCCACGGCCTACGGCTTTTCGGCACGGGCCGCGGGCATCACGATCTCGCCGGCCGGGGAGGTCTTCTCCAAGGTGCGGCGGGAGGCAGCGAGGCTTGGGCACGAGGTGCCGCGCGGACCTGCCTCGGCCGGTGACGTGCGGAGCGTTAGGATCGGCCAGCGACAAGACCTGCCGATGGTACTGATCGAGTCGCCGTACCTGGATCTCACCAGCGGGCAGATCAACCGGGGCACGCTGATCTCCATGTGCTGGACGGAGCCATGAGGCGGGCGGCACCGCTGCTCGTCGGGCTCGCGTGCCTGGTGGCGCAGCCGGCTCTCGCTCAGTACCGCGGTAAGGTCCAGGTGGAGGCGGTGGTGGTGCCGGTGACGGTGCGCGACGGATCCGGCAGGGTCGTGGACAAGGTCGCACGGAGCCGGTTCCACCTGCGGGTCGACGGTCTCGAGATCGGCATCGACGACCTGGCGCCGGAAAGCGACTTGCCGCTCAGCATGGCGTTCATCCTCGACACCTCGGGGTCGATGGCGGGGCACAAGTTGGCGGCGTGCCGGGACCTCATCATGGCGTTCCTGCGAAGCCGGCGCGACCACGACGAGTACGCGCTGTGGACGTTCGGCGACAACCGGGTGCTGGAACGCTGCCCGTTCGGCACCGGTTGGTACTTGCTGCCGCGCGTTCTGGAGTCGATCAAGCCTTGGAGCACGACCGCGCTCTATGACATGATCCAGCGCGTGCCGGAGGTCATGTCCGGTGCGGGTCATCCGAGGCGTGCCGCGATCCTGCTGACCGACGGGGTCGACAACGCGTCCAAGCTCACCGCCAACGACGCCACCCTTCTCGCACAGCGCCTCAACACACCGATCTATGTCATCGGAGTTGAACCGCCGCCGCAACAGATCGTCAAGGGCGGCGCCACCTACGAGGAAGTGCTGGAGCTGATCGCTGAGCTGAGCGGAGGGAGGTACCAGCGGGTGCCGTCGACCGAGAACATGCCCGCCGTCGTCGACGGGCTTCTGCACGAGCTGGCCTCCCGGTTCATCCTGTCGTTCACGACTTCCGGGGTCGGTGTCCGGAAGTGGAGGAGGATCGACGTGGAGGTCGACGGCTACCGTGCCACCACCCGCAAGGGGTACTTCGGGACATTGCCGTAGGCCCCCCCCCCGGGAAGACGGGAAACGGGAAACGCTCCCCCGTCCACCCGGAGAACTCGCCTGTAGCGCGCTTCAGAGAATGTGACGTTCAAACGGGCGTACCGTCCTTGATGTTTCTCTGAGGGGCGTCTACGAGCCGTTCGCGCTCGCGAGAAACGTCAAGGGGGGTAACCGCGGCCCTTGGCGCTGGGAGAAGATGCCACAGTAACGCGGGAGGCGGCCCGAGTGGCTTCCGGCGGTCGCCACGGGGTCATTCATCCCTGCTCGCTGCCTTGCGACCGCCGGAGACTCGAGGCGGGCGGTCGCTTTGGGCCGCACGGCCGCCGGAGTCTCGCAGTATCCTCTGCGCTTTGCCCGTTCCGAGGCAGGTGACGACGGGTGTCTGCGGAGCAGATCTCCGGGCGCCGGAGCCACAGAGAATGCCGGGCTACTCCGCCTTCTCCAGGTGCCAGCGCATGAGGCAAGAGAGGATCTGGCGCCCGCGATCGAGGTTGAGCGCCCGGGAACGGCGTTCGGCGGCCAGCAGATCGGCGGCCAAGCGGGCCAGGTCATCTCCGGCCGAACTGCCTTCGTCGGCTGCGGTTGCGGCCTCCATGGCCGCTGCGGCCGTGATCTGGAAGCCGTCCTGGCTGTCTGCCACCAGCTGGGCGGCACGGATGAGGCGGATGAGGCGGTTCTCCTCGGCACTCTCGAGGCCGGCGCGCACGGCGGCAACAAGTTCGCGTACCGAAGGTCCCTCCGGTGTCGAGGCGGCCAGCTCTACCGGTGCCTGCGAGCTGCCGAGGAGGGACGCCAGGGCAACCACTCCCGGCAGGTGTAGCTGCTGGCACCTCGACCGGATGGTCGGGACCACCGCTTCCGGGTTGGCCGCGAGGAGGATGAAGCAGGCGTGAGAGGCTGGTTCTTCGAGGGTCTTGAGAAACGCGTTCGCCGCTTCAGCGCCGAACCTTCCCGCCTCAACCCCGTCCAGGATCCACACTCGGGCGGCCGCCTCGTAGGGCCGGCCGGAAGCTGCCTCGACGACAGCCCGGACCTGGTCGATGCCGATCTGGTTCTTGGCGCCCTGCGGCCTGACCGCCGAAACGTCCGGGTGAACGCCGGACCGTGCCCTGGCGCAGCTTGAGCACGGGCACCAGAGGGGACCGCGGTCCGGGCAGCTTAGAAGGGCAGCGGTCTCGACCGCCGCCAGTTCCCGTCCCATTCCCGCCGGCCCGACGAGAAGGAGGGAGTGCGGCATCCTCTCCCCGTCGCGGGCCCCGAGAATCCGTTCAAGAAGCGGACCTGTGATCTCGCCCCACCGGTCACGGTCGAGGAGTGATGGATCCCACCAGGGCACCGCCTCCGGCTCTGTCACTTGAGGACCTCTGGTAGCGCTTCGAGGATGAGAGCGAACACCTCGTCGGCGGTGCCGTCGGCGGGCACCAGCCGGACCCGTTCCGGGTCGGAGAGGACCAGCTCCAGAAAGCCATCCCGGACCCGCTCGTGGTACTCGAGTGGGCGGTCGTCGATGCGGCTGGCGCCGCCTCCGACGGCGTTCCGGGCACGGGCGCGGCTCAGCCCCTCTCTGGGATCGAGGTCGAGAACCACGGTCAGGTCCGGCTCGAGACCGCCTGTCGCGAGGTCGTTGAGGTGGCGCACTGCCTCCCTCGGAACGCCGCCCACGACACCTTGGTACACGGTCGAGGAGTCAGCGTAGCGGTCGCAGAGGACGATCTCGCCGCGCTCGAGCGCCGGCCTGAGCACGCGTCGCACGTGATCGCTGCGGGAGGCCTCGAGGAGCATCAGCTCGACCAGCGGCTCGGGATCGAAGCGGCAGTCCAGGAGCAGCTCCCGGACGCCTTCCGCCAGTGGCGTGCCACCCGGCTCACGGGTGGTCAGCACCGTGAAGCCGCGACCGGTCAGGTGCTGCGCCAGGCGCGAGATCTGGGTACTCTTGCCGCTTCCCTCGCCGCCCTCGAAGGTGATGAGCCAGCCACGTGTCACGGTGGGAGTATAGACGGGTCGCGCGGGTATCACAGTCGATCCCATGTGGCTAGTGATTAAGTGATTAAAATACTATGTAATTAGGATTCCTTTTCGGCCCGCAGATCGCATCGTGTGCTGGCCGCTCTCTGGCACCGGCGGGCCGGAATTCGCGAGCAGCTTGCAGACGATTGAGCAAGTGTGTAGGTTACGGCTGATGGCAGGATCCCGTCTCGAGTCGCACCACCACCACCCGGCACCGGGCTCCAGGTACGTGTGGGCGACGATGGGGCTCAACTTTGCCATCTTCCTCGCCGAGCTGGTGGGTGGCCTGGTGGCGGGCAGCCTGGCTCTGATCGCGGACTCGTTTCACAACCTGACCGACCTGACCGCCCTGGTGCTCGTGCTCGTGGCGCGGCGGTTGCAGCGGATCCCTCCCTCGGCAGGTCACACGTTCGGGTACCGGCGGGCCGACGTCATGGCGGGTTTCATCAACGCCGGGATTCTCTTCCTGGCGATGGGCGCTGTGCTGGCGCGAGCGGTCGAGCATCTGGCGACGCCGAGGCCGGTGGCGGGCGGCCTCATGCTCGGGATCGGCTCGTTCGGGCTGGTGGCCAACACGTTGGGGGTCTGGCTGCTGCACCGGGACCCGGCGCAGGACATCGGCCTCAGGAGCGCCGGTCTGCATTTGTTGACCGACGCCGCATCCTCAGCTGCCGTCGTCGTTGGCGGCTGGGCGGTGTGGTCCTTGGGCTGGTACCGGGTCGATCCCATCCTGAGCCTGATCATCGCCGGTGCTGCGATGGTCGGTGCGGTGGCCGTGATGCGGGAGGGACTGCACATCCTGATGGAGGGAACCCCCCGCCACCTCAACCTCGCCGAGGTGACGGCCGCGATGCTCGCTGTGCCGGGCGTCGAGGCGGTCGAGCACGTCCACCTGTGGTCGCTGGCCTCGACTGAGCCGTCGCTGACCGCGACCCTGGTCTTGTCTGACCAGCCGCTGTCGGAGGCGGAGTCGGTGCTCCGGGCGGTGGAGCGGCAGGTCGACGAGTGTTTCCACATCCGTCACACGGTGCTGCAGGTGGAGCCGGGCGGGCAGGCGCTGCGGGTTGGGACCGGGTGTCCCTGACTCAGCAATCCCAAGTAGATCAAGGGTCGCGGTGGTTGATCAGATCGTCGAGATCGGACTCGGTGTCAACGTCGTGGGCGCCGGCCGGGAACGGGAGCTCGATAACCTCGCGTCGGTGGCGTCGCAGGACGGCACGCGCACCGGAGTCCCCCTCGAGCTCATCGAGCTCAGCAAACAGCTCGCGTGGGATCAGCGCCGGTGCACCGACCGTGCCCGCGTAGGCGCACGCGATCGGACATCCGGGGTGCCGGCGGTGGAGATCGACGAGCTCGCGCAGGAGCTCGACGCTCACCAGCGGCTGGTCGGTCAGCGTCAGCAGAATGCCCGATGACTCTGGCGCCAGCGAGCGCGCTGCGGCGAGCGCGGTACGGATCGACCCCGCCAGGCCGTCCTGCCAATAGTCGTTGATGACGATCTTCACCGGAAGGTCGGCGAGCTCCCTTCGCAGACGGAGCGCGCGGGCGCCGAGCACCACGACTGCCGGCCCGCAGGCGGCGCTCGAAGCGGTCTTGGCGGCCCACCGTAGCAGCGTGTCGCCGCGCCACTCGATCAGCTGCTTGGCGCGGCCGAGGCGGGAGGAGCCGCCGGCAGCCAGCACGGCTACCGCGACCGGTTCGGGATCAGAGTCAGGCCCCTGGGCTCGGCTCATGGAGCGATCCGCGACCCTCGCGCAGGAAGCCGCCCGAGCGGCGGCTGCGAGCGGCCAGGATCTCGGCCGCAATCGCCAGCGCCAACTCCTCGGCGGACTCCGCGCCGAGATCCAGGCCCACGGGCGTGTAGAGGCGGGCCATCTGCTCTGAGGTGAATGGGCCGTCGTCGTCGACAACCTCTTCGAGGAGCCGGGAGGTCCGCGCGCGCGAGCCGATAAGGCCCACATAAAATGCCTGGGAGCGCAGCAGCGCGGGCAGCAGCTCGCGGTCCTCGAGCAGGTTGTGGGTGAGGATCACGACCGCAGTTTCGGTATCGGTGTGGACGCGAGCCGGGACGTCGGCCGGCTGGCACGAGATGATCGCGCGGGCGCCCGGGAACCGCTCGTCGGTCAGCCTCGCCGGCCGGCGGTCGAGCACCGTGACCTCCCACCCCATGGTCACGCCCTGCCGGCACAACGCAACCGCGTCGGCGCCGGAGCCGGCGATGAGAAGTGCGACGGGCGGCTCGATGACCTCGGTGAAGGTCTCGCCGTCGGTGCCGGTCTCGGACCGTGGGTAGGTGCCGCCTTGCCCGGTTTGCAGCGCTGTTTCCGCCGCCGCCCGCAGACCCTCGGCGAGGGCGGGATCGGGCGCGTCGGTCCAGCTGGACCCGCTGTCGTCGAGGGTGAGGTGCACGACGGTTGCTTGCGCAGCCGCCCGGACATGTGTGACGACGGCGACTGTGTGTCGCTTGCGGCGCGCCCGCGCAACCTCCTCGAGAGCTCTTGAGGCGGTCCCGGGGATCCTCTCCAGCAGGACCCGCACCGTTCCCCGACAACCGAGGCCGAACCCGAAGGCGACATCTTCCGAAGCGTCGCCGTCGTAGACCACGATCTCGGGAGGCGCGCCGGCCATGACTGCGGCGGCGTGCTCGGCGAGGTCGGCCTCGACGCAGCCCGCGCTGAGGAACCCGACGGCCTCACCGTGCTCGCGGATGAGAAGCCGAGCGCCCGGCCGACGCAGGGTCGAACCAGTGGCGTCGACGAGGGTGGCCAGCACTCCGCTGCCGCCAGCACTGGCGAGATCGGTGATCGCCCCGGCAACACGTTCGATCTCTTGCATGGCCGGGATTATCTCACCGTGCTCACCATCGTCGCAACGACCACCTTTCTCACCCGACCGGTGGCGGAGTGACGGAGTGAGGAAGTAACGGAGCTTCCGCCCGCGTGCAAAACCCAGCTGCCTCGATGCGACGATCCGGGGTAGAATGCGTCATGCGCATCTCGATTCGCGAAGACCATGGGGTGACTATTCTCGACCTCAACGGCCGTCTCGTGTCTGGCGACGGCGATGCCATTCTCAGAGATGCTCTGGAGAAGCTGATCGACGAGGGGAAGAACAGCATCCTGGTCAACTTCGGGAGCGTGACCAGCATGGATAGCTCCGGGATCGGCGAGCTGGTTTCCGGCTGGAAGCATGCTCGCGAGCGGGGCAGCTCGGTTGCGATCCTGCGCCCGGGAGACCGCGTTCGCTACACGCTCCACCTGTCACAGATTCTCCCCCTTCTCGACGTCTACGAGAACGAGGAGACCGCTGTCCAGGCCATGGGCCAAGGGTGAGACGGGCGACTACTGCTGCTGCGTGGTCGCCGCGCCCCGTTGCTGGCGTTGCTGACGCATCTTCTTGATCCTCTCAGCGCGCAGCGCTGTCAGCTTCTCCATCTGCTTTGGCGTGAGAAACCGCTGGAGCTCCCTGTCCTCCTCCGTCCGCAGGTTCCTCATCTGTTTCCGAAACTGATGCCGGGCTTCCGGTCCCTGGGCCTGGAACTGCACGCGTAGGGCTGCTCTCTTGTTGAAGTACTTCTGGAGGATCGGCCGCACGTCCTGCTCCTGCTTCGGCGTCAGAGTGAGCTGCTCACGCATCGTTGTCATCAGGTGCTCGAACGCACGGGCGGGGGCTTTGGCCGACTTAGCGTGCTGGGGGCTGCCGGCCAACACCGGGGGTGCCAGAGCGGCGACCGCGATGACCAGTGTGGTTGTGAGGACGAGCGTGTATATAGAGCACTTCTTACCGGTTTGCAGCATCTTTCTTTCTCCTTGCGTCGGCCGCAGCTTCTCGGTACGACCGGTTCGGTTTGAGGAAGGGGCACGCCGGCAGCCTGCCGGCGAACCTCGAGAACTACTCGTAGAAGGGATCATTCCCGGCCGCATGATCGGTACTGTCGACAACCTCTCGGATCTCGGGGACACCTTCGACGATGGCAGCGCGGATGCCGTCGCTGAGGGTGACCGAGGCCATACCGCATCCCTGGCAGCCACCACCCAGCTGGACGAATGCGGTGTCGCCGTCGACCTTGACGAGCTCCACCCAGCCGCCGTGAGCTGCCAGAGCGGGGCCGACGCGGGCGTCCAGCACTTCCTGGACCTTCTGTGAAACCGGGTCATCCCATGTCACCTTGGCCTGCGGGTTGTCGATCTTGAAGCCGGTGCCGGTGACCTCCGAGACAAAGTCCACCGTGGTGCCCTCGAGCCACTCCGCGGAGCTTGGGTCGAGGTAAACGGTGAGCTGATCGAGCTCTTGCACCACGTCGTCGTCACGAGCCTCTCCCTCGAGCACCAAGGTGAGGTCGTAGCGGAAGGTGTGGCGGCCGAGCTTGAAAGCCCGCACCCTCAGGCCGCGGCAGGGCTCGCTCGCCTGCTCCATGTACTCCCGAACCTTGGCCTGGGCTTTCTCGGTCACGGTGATCATGATGACCTCCCGGCGCGCGTCGGGCGCTGCGCGCTCATCCCATCATACTCCGATGCGGGTATGGGAGAAGGCTCCGCCCGGCGGGTGCTGCCGCCGGGCGGAGCTGGAGGAGGAGAGGGTCCCAACAGTCAACAGCTCACTCGGCGTCACCGGTACCGAGCACGGACTCCCGGCACTGGCGAAGCTGCTGCATCTTCTGGCGCATCTCGGCGAGCTTCGACTGCTGCTCCGGGGTTAGCAGCGCGTAGACCTGTGCCCGGACCTTTTGGGAGAGGACGATCATGTCGGCCATCTCCTTGGCCTGGCTCTCCGCGATGGTCCGTACCGCAGCCTCGTCGAACTTCGCAGGCGACAGGTCACTCAGCTGCTGGCGCGAGGTGCGTAGCGCCTCGACATGGGCCTGAAACTGCGGCCTCGCGGCGTCGAGAATGGCGTGGACCTTATCGCGCTGCTCGGCGCTCAAGTCGAGGCGGTGAAGCACTCTGGCCATCCTGCCCAGCATGCCCCCTGTTCCCCGGTGGCCGAACATCCCGGCGCCGTGGCCGTGGCCGCCGCCGAACCCTCCGGCAAGGACCAGACCGGCGCCTCCCAGGACCACGGCTGCGGCGGTTGCAATGATCAAGCTCTTTCCTCTCATGGCGTGTCTCCTTCTGGTGCCGCCTTGGCGCGCACCGTTCGTTCTCGTCGCAAGGTACGTCCGTCGGCCCTTCAGGGATGACAGGTCCGCGCCAAGAACCGTAAGCCTTGGTAAAGAAAGATGAAATCTGATGATGTGGTACGCCGTGGCCGCTCCGCTCCGGTGGCCGGCGGTGTAGGATTCGGGTAGATGAGCACCATCGAATCCCGCCGCGTCCTGGTTGTCGACGACGATCGCGAGCTGTGCGAGCTGCTGGAGAGGTACCTCGGAGGAGAGGGCTTCGTGGTCGAGAGCGTCGCCGATGGTGAGGCGGGCGTGGCCCGGGCGGTGGCTGGAGCCGCCGATGTCGTCGTCCTCGACGTCATGCTGCCGGGCGTCGACGGGTTCGAGGCCCTGCGCCGGATCCGTGCCGCCTGCGACGTGCCGGTACTCATGCTGACGGCCCGCGGAGATGAGGTCGACCGGATTGTCGGGCTGGAGATCGGAGCCGACGACTACCTGCCGAAGCCCTTCAATCCGCGCGAGCTGGCGGCCCGCCTGCGGGCAATCCTGCGACGGGCCGGGGGGGAGCTCGCGCTCGGCACGTCGGAGCCGAGGATCCTACGCGTGGACGACCTCGAGCTCGACCTGGGTGCGCGGACGGCGACCTGCGGGAGTGAAACCGTTCGCCTGACCGGAACCGAGTTCTCACTCCTCGAGCTGCTGGCCCGCAACGCGGGACAGGTCATGACCCGCGAGCAGCTGTCACGTGAGGTCCTGGAGCGGCGGCCGAGCGCTTTTGACCGCAGCCTCGACGTGCACGTTAGCAACCTCCGGCGCAAGCTGGGTCCTCGGCCGGACGGCGATGACCGCATCAAGACCGTGCGCGGCAGGGGGTACGTGCTGACCGTGCGGACGCGCGGCGCGTCCTGAGGGCCGAGGAATGCGAAACCTCTTCGTCAAGATCTTCCTCTGGTTCTGGGTTGGCATCGTGCTGGTGGGTGTGGCGTTCGTGGCGTCGTCGCTGTGGACCACACGGCGGGGGCTCGAGGAGGGGTGGCGGCACCGTGTTGCGGGCGCACTCCGTCTCTACGTCCGGTCGGTGGTCGACGCGGCCGGCAGGGACGGGCTCGCGGGCATCGTGCGCACCGCCGAGCGCCTGGAGAAAGACGAGAATGTGGTCGTGTTCGTCGTTGACGCGGACGGGCACGACCTGCTCCACCCCGACCGCAAGCTGCCGTCGATCGTCAAGCACTTTTGGTTGAGAGAGCAGGAGGGACGGCGGCACCGGTCACCTCACTTCGTCCCGTGGCGCGGCAAGATGCTGGTGGCGCGCCCCCTGCTGGTTGAGGGCCAGCCGCCGCTGCTGCTGGTGTTGGGGCTCCCATACCACCCCGGGCTCGCGCGTCTGGTCGAGCCGCGGACGCTGGCGCTGCGTCTGGTCGCGATCCTCGCCATCGCCACTGTCCTCTGCTTCTGGCTGGCGCGCTACCTGTCGGCGCCAGTGAGCCACTTACGGCGGGCGACCGCCGAGCTCGCCGACGGCAACCTGTCGGTTCGGGTTGCGACGGACCTGGGCGGCCGACACGACGAGATTGCCGACTTGGCGCGGGATTTCGACCGTATGGCGGAACGCCTGGAGGAGCTGGTCGGCTCACAACGCCGGCTGCTGCGCGACGTCTCGCACGAGCTGCGTTCGCCACTGGCGCGCCTCAACGTTGCCCTCGAGCTGGCCCGTCAGGAGTGCGACACGCGAGCGAGCGAGGCGCTCGAGAGGATGCAGCTCGAGGCCGATCGCCTCAATGACCTCATCGGCCAGCTGCTGGAGCTGACCCGCCTCGAGGGCGGCGCTGCTGGACGTGAGCGGAGCGAGGTCGACCTGGCAGAGCTCGCCGAGGAGGTGGCGGCCGATGCCGCGTTCGAGGCGAAACCACGCCGGGTCGAGGTTTGCGTTACGGGCCTGGGACGGGCCGTGACCGTAGGAATCGAGCCGCTGCTACGGAGTGCCGTGGAGAACGTCGTGCGCAACGCGGTGCGGTTCACCGCCGAGGGCACGACGGTCGAGGTCGAGGTCCGGCAGGAGGAGGAGGATGGAGCGGTCGCCGTTGTCGTTCACGACCACGGACCGGGAATCCCCGAGGAACAGTTGGAGCGGATCTTCGAGCCGTTCTTCCGGGTCGAGAGCGCGCGCGAGCGGGGCTCGGGTGGCGTCGGTCTCGGCCTCGCGATCGCCCTCCGCGCGGTCGGGCTCCACGGGGGCAGGGTCACGGCGCGCAACCATCCCGACGGGGGGCTCGAGGTCAAGCTGCGACTGCCCGGCTGAGCCCCACCCTCGGCCACCGGCCCGACAAGGAAGGTGCGGGCCGAAGACCTAGAGGCCACAGTTGAGCTAAGTAACTAAGAAGCAAAGTCTCAGACTTACATGCGTGGTTCTGGTTCCTTGTGTCTTCTTTGTGTTCTTGATTCTCTGGCAGTTCTTCCTCCTGCCCGGCGGTGGGAGGCGTATGATGTGCAGTCGGGTGGTCCGGTGGCCGTCCGGCCGCCGGGCGCCCGGAAGTCGTGCGAGC
>JAJDNH010000174.1 GCA_022340775.1 Acidobacteriota bacterium | reverse complement strand
GCGAAGAACGCAAAGATAAGAAAAAGACTGTCTTCTTAGCGAGCTTGGCGCACTTGGCGGCTTTGCGGTTCACAATCTAGCCCCATCGACACTCAATACGGTGCTCCATAGGAACGAACCTGAGCGAAGGAGACAGGCAAGGCCCGGGTTATCCGCTCGCGATCTACTGCGAGCGACGATACGCCAGCCAGGGCCGTGCTCCTTGCGTCTCGCTGTCCTCAACATACAGGGAGTATGCCTCCGGCAGCTTGACGCTCAGATCCCGGTCCTGACAAGCGTCTCGCCGCTCTCGCTACGATCGCGCCCGGATCACCCGGGCTCGAAGATCCTCCCCTTCTTTTCCAGGCTCTCTGCCGGGGCTTCCTGAAGCTCTGGACGACGGACACTGGTCGCCCGCGGCGCCGTGGTGACGCCTCTGGCGCCCAGTCCCGACAAGGGTTTTGTCAGTGTGGCTGGGATTGCGAACGGATAACCCGGGCTGCCGATCAGGTATCCTGTCGCAGGTGACTGAAACCTCCGCGACACCGGCCGTTCGAGTACGGGATGTGACGAAGACCTACCGGATCTTCGCGACCCCGTACCAGCGTCTGCGCAGGATGACGGGCCTCTCGGCGCGGTTCATGGAGCTCGATGCGCTGAGGTCCGTCAACCTCGACGTGGCGCCGGGAGAGACGGTTGGAATCGTCGGCGAGAACGGGGCCGGAAAGTCGACCCTTCTCAAGATCATCTCGGGCACCACCTCGCCGACCTCGGGGACGGTCGAGGTTGCTGAGCGGGTGGCGTCGATTCTCGAGCTGGGCGCCGGCTTCCACCCGGAGTTCACCGGCCGCGACAACGCGGTGCTCTACGGCGCGCTGATGGGGCTTGACAGCCGCGTCATGGACACCCGTCTGGAGCGAATCCTGGCCTTTGCCGAGCTCGGTGAGATGATCGACAGCCCGCTCAAGACCTACTCGACCGGGATGGCGATGCGCCTGGCGTTCGCGGTCGCGACCCATGTCGATGCCGGCATCGTGATCATCGACGAGGCGCTCGCGGTGGGCGACGGCTACTACCAGAAGAAGTGCGTCAACCGGCTGCTCAAGCTCAAGGAAGCGGGCACGACGATTCTCTTCTGCTCCCACTCCATGTACTACGTGACGATGTTCTGCGACCGCGTGGCGTGGCTCGGCGCCGGCCAGGTCCGGCAGGTTGGCGATGCCAAGGAGGTCGTCGAGTCGTACGAGGCGTTCCTGCTCGAGCGCGGCAAGCGCCGGCTCGGCGAGGACGGGGGCGATGGCGACCAGCAAGCGCCGTCCGGCGCGAGGATCGGCAGGATCACGTCTCTCAGGGCATTCGGAAACGGCAGCGAGGGCAGCGAGCTGCGCGGCGGTGACTCGCTGACGATCGTCCTCGAGGTCGAGAGCCTGCGCGCGGCCGAGGTGTTTCACCTCGGGCTGGTGGTCGAGACGCTCGACGGCAACTGCGTGTTCGCGGTCTCCTCGCTGTGGGACGGCGAGCGTCCGTTGGCGGGTGCGGAGCGGTACACGGTGACCCTCGAGGTGCCGCAGCTGCCGGTCGCCAACGGGGTCTTCAACATCTCGGGTTACCTCCTCGACGAGAGCGGCCTGCACGTTCACGACCAGGTCGTGGCGCCGCGGGCGATTCGGGTCGCTTCGGAGGCATGGACCCCATCGCTGCTGCAGCTCGAGCACGGCTGGAGGGTCGAGTGAGCGCCGAGCTCGCGAGACGGCCGCCGATCTTCCGGCGGGGGAGCTGAGGCGTGCGGATCAACTACCTCCTCGAGGACACGGCGCTCTTCGGAGGGGTCAAGATCGCGCTCCATCAGGCCCGCCTCCTCGGGGCGATGGGCCACGAGGTCCGGATCGTCACCCCTGCCGAGCGGCCGGACTGGTTCGATCTGGGCGTCGCGCTGGTGCAGGTCGAGAAGCTCGAGCCGGGGGCTCTCCCGGCCGCCGACGTCAACCTCGCCACGTTCTGGACCACGATCGCAGTGGCCGCGGCCGCTCCGCTGGGGCAGGCCGCCCACTACTGCCAGGGGTTCGAGGCCAGCTACACGCACAACCGGGAGGAGCATCCGAGGATCCTGGATGCCTACCGGACGCCCATTCCCGGCCTGGCCCTGTCTCCCCACCTCGCGGAGCTTCTGCGTACGCGCTTTGAGCGCCCGGCACGCGTCGTGCCGCCGGCCCTCGAGCCGTGGTGGTGTCCGCGCCGCCGCCTGGGCCCGCACCGGCCGGCCCGGGTGGTCGTCGTGCACCCGTTCGAGAATGACTGGAAGGGTGTTCCCACGGCGCTCGAGGCGGTGCGCAGACTGCGCGAAGGTGGCCGGGCCGTCCATCTGGTTCGCATTTCTCAGTGGCCGCTCGGCGACGCCGAGCGTGCGCTCTTGGAGCCGGACGAGTACCACTGTCACATCGACCAGCGGCAGGTGGCGAGGCTGCTGGCAGGCGCCGACCTCCTCCTGGCGCCCTCCTGGGAGCAGGAGGGCTTCGGCCTGCCTGTGCTCGAGGCGATGGCGTGCGGCCTTCCGGTCGTGGCCTCGGATATCTCGGCCTTTCGGGGATATGCGTCCGGAGCGGCGATCCTGATCGATCCCCACAGCCCTGCCGCCTTCGCGGCGGCCGCCCGGGAGGTTCTGGGCAGCCGGGGCGCCTGGCGCCGGATGCGGCGCCGGGGGCTTGCCGTCGCCGAGCAGTTCACCGAGGAGGCGACGGCGCAGAGCGCCGAGGCGGCGCTCGAGTGGGTGGCCGAAGGCAGCTGGAGGACGTCGGGGTGAGGGTGACCCTCACCGCGGTCGCGTACCGGTCCTCGGAGGTGCTGCCGGCGTGCATCGCCTCGTTCAGGCGTGAGGCAGCCGCCGCCGGCGTCAAGGCCGAGGTGGTGGTGGTCGAGCATTCCGAGGACGAGGACGAGGCGCATGCCGCGGCCGAGCTCGATCCGGCGCAGCTGCTGGTGTGCCCCAACCGGGGCTACGCGGCGGGGATCAACGCCGGCGTGGCGGCGGCCACCGGCGACGTCATCCTCGTCGCCAACCCCGACGTCGAGTTGCTCGAGGGGAGCCTGTCGGCGCTGCTCGCGGCCTTGGACGAGGGCTTCGCGGTCGTCGGGCCCCGCCTGGTGTGGGACCGCGAGGGGAGGGTGAGCCTGCCTATTCCGGAGGATCCGTCGCCCCGGGCCGAGATCCGCCGGGCCGCCCGCCGCCGCTGGCCCGCCCTGTGGCGGCGGTGGCTCGGCGGCTGGCTCGACGAGCTGTGGGGGATGTGGACGGCCGTCGGCACGATCGAGACGGTGAGCCTGCGCGGGCCGGCGCTGATCTTCCGGCGCCGCGACTTCTCCCCGTGGGACGAGTCCTACTTCCTGTACTACGAGGAGACCGAGTGGCTGTGGCGCATGCGCCGCGGCGGCGGCCGCCTCGCCGTCGCTCCGCAGGCTCGGGTGCTCCACCACTGGGGACATGCAACGCGCAACCTCGAGGGGCGGCAGAATTTGGAGGCGGCGTCCCGCCGCCGGTTCCTGCAGCGCACGATGGGACCGCTTTCACGCGCCGTGATGGGCGCCGTCGGGAGCGGCCCCGAGAAGG
>JAJDNH010000164.1 GCA_022340775.1 Acidobacteriota bacterium | reverse complement strand
GCGGGTAAGCTGTACCTGTACGACTTTTACGTGGCATCCGACGAACCCTATATTCAGCGAAGAGTATTGGACGACGTGACGGCGAGCGCGCTGTATCACACCAACATCGGCAGCGTTGCCCTCAAAGAAGGAGACGTTCAGGGCGCTCTAACCAACTTGGAGCTCGCCACGCGTCTGGCCCCTGACGTTGCGGCGGTGTGGGTCAACTTGGGCGTGGCACGCCGTCGCCTGGGGAACCTCGAGGGTGCCGCGCAAGCCTACGAAAAGGCTCTCAAGGCCGAGCCGGGGGATCCATCCGCTCTCACCAATCTCGCATACCTCTACCGGCTGGAGGGTCATGAGGCCGAGGCCAAGGCCGCCCTCCAAGCGGCGTCCAGAGGTCCATCGAGCCCGTACACGCTGATAGCTCTCGCCGGTGTCGAGGAGGTCCAGGGTCACCTCAAGGATGCCCGACGCCATCTTCTGCGAGCCAGGCGAGGCTATCGGCACGTACCGGAGGTCTGGGACGCGTTGGCGAGGTTTGCTTCTCGTCGTGGCGATGCCGATCGCGCGGCGCGCTACCGGAAGAAGGCTGAACGGCTGCGTGAGAAGGCTGCAGCCTCAAACTCGTAAGCGGGGATTCCCATGGAAAGGGCCAAGGCGCCTGCGGCGTGAGCCGCAAGTTGATTCAGCGCCAAGAACGCCCGACGCGAGGCGCGCCGCGGTTGCGGTACAATCCGCGCCGGACGGGGACCCCCCCGCTCCGTTATACGGGGGGCAGAGAGCGGAGTATGTGAACCCCTTGCCGCGCTCACCGTTTGGAGGGTCTATGCACAAGCAGTTGCTGGCGACCGTCATCGGGGCGATGTTGAGTGCTGGAGTGGCCTTGGCTCAGCACACGCCCCCGAAGCCGGGCGCCCAACCCGTGAAGCCCATCCTCAGCGTCGAGCATTCGGAGCTTGACCTGGGGAAGGTCCCAGCCGGTCAGAAGATCGTCGCCACGTTCATATTCCACAACTCCGGCGAAAAACCGGTCAAGATCCTCAAGGCGGCCCCCTCTTGAGGTTGCACGGTGACCGGGCATGACCCGGTGATCCCGGCAGGTGGGTCGGGAAAGCTCGTGGCGACGATCTCAACGCATTCCAACCAACAGGGAAAGATCAGGAAGGCGGTCCGTGTCGAGACTGACGATCCCGGTGCTCGGATACTGATGCTCACGGTGACGGCCGAGCTGCAGCCGCCGATCGAGATTCAGCCAAGGCCCCCGGTGTCGATAGCGGCCAAGGAGGGTGAGAGGATCGAGAAGCGTCTTCTGCTTCATCGCCACGATGGCAAGCCGCTCGAGGTGACCAAAGTGGTCAGCCGGGATCCGAATCTGGTTATGGCGCGTGTGGACGTGGTGAAACACGAGGAGCGGGTCGACGGAGTGACAGCGGAACCCGGAGATGTTTGGCTGGACCTCACCGTGCCGGGGAGGCGCGGTACGAGCTTCGCCACGACCCAGGTTTCCGTGGCGTCAACCACGCCGAATCTCCCACTGCTCATGATCCCGGTTTATGTCCGGATCCGTCAGCTCGTCGAGGTGATACCGCCGCAGGCGCGGGTGGTCCTCCCACCGCAAGGTGGAGCATCTCTGGTGAGGCTGGTACAGCTCCGGAACACCAAAGGCAGAGAGTTCAAGATCCTCTCGGCGACCAGCAGTCACCCGGACCTGTTCTCGGTCGGGATCGACAGCTCGAAGGCGATGTCGAAGCATGTCATACGGATCGAGGTGAGCTCGAAGGCGGCCCAGGAGCGGCTCGACCAGGCCATGCGCGGTCAGGTCGAGCTCCGAACCGACATCCCTGAGAGGCCGACGCTCACGATACCGGTCGAGATCATGCGTGTGCGCGCAGCCCGGCGACCGACTCCCGGCGTCATCAGGGGGATCCGTGGCAGCCGCGTACCGACCCCGGTCGGGGGCACTCGCCTGAAGGGCGGGCCGCCCGGAACACCGACACCTGTTGGCGCGCCGGTAGCCGGGAGCGGGCCTGCTGCAGTGGAGCGGGGGAGTGTCGGGTAGAGAGGGCGTGAGAGGAGAATTCCGCACGCAGGGGGGAGGCTGATGCCGAACCATGAGGTGTGGCTTGGAGTTTTGGACCCCGTAGGGAGGTTCGGTGATGAGCGAGCGTGGCAGCGTGGCTGACAACGTCAGGCAGGAAGGGTCCGGCGAAGGCAATCGAAATCTCGCGGCGATCGGAGCGCCTGAGATCTTCCAGCAGCTTCAGAAGGGCGTGCTGGGGCAGGACGGGGCGCTACGCTTCGTGTCCGTGGCGGTGTTCAAGCACGTGACGGGCAAGGTCCCCGGCAATATCCTGCTGATCGGCAACTCCGGTACCGGCAAGACCACGATCATGAACAACATCCAGCGGCTCTACTACGAGGTGCCGGAGTACCGTCCGTTCCGCGCCATGACGATCATCAACGCCAACCTTCTCGTTGACTCGGACCGCATGGAGTTCCGTCCGGAGCGGGTGCTGACCGCGGCCGAGCAACGAGCTCGCTCGGTGCTTGGCAAGCAGCCAACGGCGGACGAGCTCAAGACCGCCATGGAACGGGCCACCATCTGTATCGACGAGGTCGACAAGATGGCATCGGTCGTGGCGGGGAAGCCCAACCCGATCGGCGTTGTCCTCCAGCAGGGCCTGCTCACGCTGATGGAGGGGGAGAAGGTAGCCTACCGGACCCACGCCGTTGTCGATGGCGAGGAACAGGCGGTCACGCTCGACATCGACACGAGTCACATGATGTTCATCTGTGGTGGTGCGTTCGAGGGGCTGTACGACCAGGTGTACCTGCGGGTCGTGAAGCCGGGGAGCGGCGAGAAGCTCAAGTCGCACGCGATCCAGACCGCCGATGGTCAGGTGCGGATCGAGACTCGGTTCGCACTTGCTGACTTCATCAAACCGGAGGATCTCTTCACCTACGGGATGGTGCCCCAGTTCATGGCCCGCTTCGACAACACAGTGCTGCTGAACGACCTTACGGTCGAGGTGCTGAAGGAGATTCTGATCAGGTCCGTTGACTCGCCGTTCGTGCGTTCTCGGCGCTACTTCGAGGTGCTCAACATCGAGCTCGAGATCGAGGACCTCGCGGCCTCTCTGATTGCCGAGCAGGCGGAGAAACACACGCGGACCGGCGCCCGCGCGCTGCGCGGGATCTTCGGCAAGGTCGCCAACAGGCTCGAGTTCGACCCGTGGCGTTTCGAAGGTCTGGAAGAGCAGCCGGACGGCAGCCACCGACTGGTCATCACAGCCGATCTGGTACGCCACCGTCTCGGCCTGTAACGCCGGTCTCGAGCCCAGACGCGGGCGGGCGAGTATGCAGGAGCGGCATCCTCCGGCGGACTTGACGGGTGTTTTGCAGAGCTTTCACGTAGGTCGTAATATACTGCGCAAAAATCACTTAGGAGAGCGATAGAGACCTGTATCCGAAGTTGCGGACCGACCGGGGGCGCTGCACTCTGAGGCGGCCTGGTCCGGATCCTAAACCGTTGCTAGACTTGTGTAGTGGGACCCCTGGTTCTCCGTCTCGATCTCGACCTCAAGGACTCGCTCGGCCGGCGACTCCAGCCTGACGCGGTAGTCGTGCAGGAGGATCGCAACCTCGTGATGAGTGCGCCGGCGGTGGTCGACCTCGATGTCGAGGATGATCTCGACGCCGCCTACATGGCAATCGCCGCCCACCGCCCGTTACCTGTCGGCCGATACCTGGTGCGACGCCCTCGTGAAGGCTCGCCCTTCTGGGTCTACCAAGCGGTGGTCCACGACCTCGAGCAAGCGCCGACCTGCCGGCCGGGAGATGTTCGCCGCAGTCTCATCGCGATTCTATCGGACGCCCAGAAGCGAGGCCTCGAGAGCCTGGCCCTCGAATCGGTCGGGCACTGGCAGGATACAGGGCTGTCGTTTACCGAGATGGTCGAGGCGCTCGACGCCACGATCTTCGAGCTCACGCGGCGTCTCGTGAGCCCGTGCCGGATCACTGTGCTTCTGAATGAGTTAGAGGAGCTCGAAGAGGTGTCGCACTTGCTGAGATCGCGGCTCCTGAGAAGGGCGGCTCGGAGCTTTCAGACCGTCACGGGAGACGTCGCCATGGTCGAAGTTCGGGAGCGGGGAGACCGGCTCCACTTTCGGTTCGTGCCCGGCTCGCTCTCCGGCTACCTGGTGACGAGATCGATCGACGTCGCATGAGGTTGTCGTTCACGCCGGGAGATCCCCCCTCGGGGTGTAGTGTACAGTAATTGTTCGTGGGAGCGAGAGTGCCACACTTCATCCTGGTGTACAGCCATCCCGAGCTCGGCGAGCAGCGTTTCGAGCTGAGGAACGACGGCACCTACCGGATCGGCTCTCGAAGTAGTAACGACATCGTTATCGCGCAGGATGACGTCTCGCGCCACCATGCTGTCCTCAAGGTGCGAGCCGGTGGTTTCCATGTCACGGATCTTGGTAGCAAGAACGGCACCTTCGTCAACGGCACGCGCGTGAGCGCGAGCGAGGTGCAGTGCGGCGATCAGATTCAGGTGTCCTCCGCCACCTTGGTTCTGGTGGAGGTCTCCTCCGGTACCTTCGCGATCGCTCCCGAGATTCGCCCGACGCCCCGTATCGAGCGCAAGCAGGGGGAGCGGGAGGATACGGTTCAGTACAAGAGTGAGGCGACGGTGGAGGACCTCGTCGAGCTTCTCGAGATCGCCGCACGCACGATGCAGGGCCGGTCTCTGACGCTGCTTCTGAGGTGGGTCTGCGACAGGTTCCGGCTGGATGGTGTCATGGTCCTGGCCCTGGACCGCAAGGACGTGGCGCTGGTCTCCAGTGCAGGGGACATGGGCTCGTTGGTGAGCGATGTCTCGGCTCTGGCCCGGAGGCTAGGTCCGTTGGACCGCCGGGAGGATCTGGATCGTCCAACCGTGCGCCAGGTCGAGAGCGGGGGGGAACACCTGCTGGTGGCCAACGTCGGTCCGCGGCATCTCCTCGTCATCCGCCACAGCGGAGATCCGCCCGCTGTGGCGGACACTCGGGCCGTCATCGCAGCCGTCGACGCAGCTCTGCACAGGGATGAATCCGCAAGCGGCTCCAAGCCGGAATCCGGCACGCAATCGACACCTTCGGAGAGTGGCGCCCTAGAGATGATCCTGGGATCTTCCTCCGCAATACAGGCATGCAAGCGTCTTGCTACCGAGTACGCGCGCCAGGATGAGCCGATCATGATCACCGGCGAGAGTGGGACCGGGAAGGAGCTCTTTGCACGAGCCGTCCACGCCCTGTCTCGAAGGCACCGGGCGACGTTCGTAGGCGTCAACTGTGCCGCCATTCCTGCCGATCTCATCGAGGCCGAGCTGTTCGGGGTTTCTGCCGGGGCCGCCACGGGGGTTGGAGCACGACCTGGGAAGTTCCAAAGCGCGTCTGGAGGGACTCTGCTGCTCGATGAGATCGGTGATCTTCCGACAGTCCTTCAAGGAAAGCTCCTCCGTGTTTTGGAAGCCGGCGAGCTGTACCGGGTCGGCGACGACACGCCCATCACGTGTGACGTTCGCGTCATCTCGGCCACCAACAGGAACCTGGAACAGGATGTCCAGGCCGGCAGGTTCCGTTCCGATCTTTACTACCGTTTGCACGTGCTGCACCTGCACGTTCCGCCGCTTCGGGAGAGGCGGCAGGACATTCCGCCACTCGTGAACTGCTTTCTCGAATCCGCAGCACGGCGTGTCGGCCGACGGGTCTCGGGGGTTACTGTGCGGGCGCTCGATGCTCTGACGGCGTACGCTTGGCCGGGGAACGTCCGCGAGCTGAGGAGTGAGCTGGTCCGTGCCGTGGCCTCTGTCGCAGATGGTGCAGTGATCGACGTGACGAGCCTCTCTCCCGCCGTCAGAGGAGCTCAGCCGCAACCGGCTGCCGCTGGGGCCCTGGATGAGCTCGAAGGACTTCCCCTGGAGGAGGCCCGACAGCTTCTCGAGAGGTGGCTCATTGGTCGTGCATTGGAGGCAACCGACGGCAACCAGACCCGTGCCGCTGAACGCCTGGGGTTATCCCGGGCCGGCTTGTTCAAGAAGATGAAGCGGCTCGGCATGTAGGCCGGGGAATCTCCCGCATCCTGCTGCAGCCGGCGATACTCCAGCCATCGCCGTCTTCTTCGCTTCTTGCCATTCTCGCTACGATCGCTGATCGACGATTGGACCTGCCGAGCTGCCGCTCTGTCTCTGTTGGGATGAGCCGGCTACATGGGGCACGTTGACCACCGGCCGTTTGAGGAACAAGTGAGCAGTGCAGTACCGCTCGGGCGCGGTGCTGCCGTTGGTTATCAGTTTCTGACAACTCTGGTTGACACATCGTGACCCCGCAGACCGGGGTAGCGCATGGTAAGTCGAACCGTCGTAGGCTCTTGCCATAGCAGGGTCGCCATGGAACGACCCTTGCTTGAGACAAGTCAAGAATGACGGGGAGGGTCATGCGAGCCGAGGAGTTGAAGCCGGAGGGCGGGGGGACGCATGGGGCTGACCGGTCTTTCCTTGATGAAGTGCTGAGCCTTGGGCGTCAGCTCGTTTCATCGTTGGAGAGGC
This sequence comes from Acidobacteriota bacterium, assembly GCA_022340775.1. Lineage (GTDB taxonomy): Bacteria > Acidobacteriota > Thermoanaerobaculia > Thermoanaerobaculales > Sulfomarinibacteraceae > JAJDNH01. The sequence goes on along the minus strand of JAJDNH010000164.1, from coordinate 1,503 downwards.
CAGTGGTCAGTGTGGGTCACGGCTTGGCTACCGCGGTGCTGCCTGCAGGCAACCTCAGGCTCCTGGTTCTGGGACTGCCCATTCCCGTCTTCGGGTACGTGGGGGACGACAATCAAGATGTCCTACAGCAGGTGGGCGCCTTTCTTCGGCGGTCGCTCAAAGGAAGGCTCAACAACGGGCACCGGCTCGCACTTCACACCTTCACCTGTTGCCTTCACGTCCTCAATCACCGCCAGGTACTTGACTGGCTACCACAGGTTTCCATGCTCGCGAAGAAGGGCGAGCCACCGTTCTTGGGTGCGCAGCTCGTGACTCTTTACCCGTTTACGCAGGACGAGATTCGGTTTTGGCCGCAAGAGCCCGCAAGCGTCCTGGCTTGTGCACTGGGCGTCGAGTACATGATCGGCGATGTGTACTCGTTCATGGACCAGCTCCTGGCGGACCGCTGTCGCGCGGACCCGAGGTGTGGGAGCAGGGCACGAATGGCGTAGCAACAGAGAGTACTCAAGACCCTCCATCCTCATCGTGACCGTGGGTACGTCCTCCCTCAGCCCCACGGTCACACTTTTCCTTTTCGATCGTGGCTCGGGCTAACGGGCTGGCGGCGGTCGTCGCTTCCCCAATCGGGCGGACAAGAACGCGCGCCCGACGTGGGGTCCGGCTCTCCGTTTGGCGGTCGTCGGGGGTGCCGTCACCGTCCCGATCCGTCATGATGTACAGGGTGAGACCGTCGTGATCAGATGCGCGGAGCCCAGTGGCGGGCTCGAGGGACAGTGTTTGGGAGGCGTCGGCGTTGCCGCGACCGAACGAGGCGCCGCGCACCGACGTGACGAGGGATTCCGAAACAAGCACGTGATCGAGGGCTTCAGAGGTTCCATGGCTGACAAAGGAGTAGCGCTCGCTCTCGGGTAGCGACGACACGACGTCGACCAGGTTGGGTTCGACCGTGTCAGTGGCCGGCAGTAGCGCCCCTCGCGGATCTGGGTTTCCGCCAACCTGACCGAGGACGTCAACATATCCGTCGGTGAACTGGAACGCGTTGAAGTCGCCGAGAACGACCAAACGGATCCCAGGATCGGCCTGCTGGATTTGCTGAATCCTGTCGGCCAACCAGACGGCCTGTTCGAAGCGCTTGTGGCGCACAAAACCGGCGTTCGAGCCATCAATACCCAACAGCGAACGTAGGTGCACATTGATCAATGCAAGGCTGAACGGCTCACCGTTGGCCGTATACCTGCACCTGATGAGAAGCGGTGGCCGGTCGAAGGTGTCGTATGCTCGTTGACCGTAAGTGAACATGGCGTCGACGCCGAGCTGCTCCAGGGAATCCACGGTGACGGTGTCGCGGATCAGGTAACCGACGTCGATTCCCGATGGGTCCCGCCCCTCCATCAGGTAAGGCGTGTAGTCGAGGGCTCCTTCTTCGGTGTGGATGCGTTGAGCCAGCTGCCGCAGGATCCCGATGTTCTCGGCCTCCTGTACGGCCAGGATATCCGGCGATCC
>JAJDNH010000163.1 GCA_022340775.1 Acidobacteriota bacterium | reverse complement strand
TTCCTGGGTGGTTGGGGGAGTGTTTCCCGTTTTCCCTCTTCCCTGGTGGGTGGGGGGCTCCGTCACTCCGTCACCGGGTGGGAGGGTGGGTCTCTCCACAACCGGGTTAGAATGACCCGTTGTGATGCGACGCGCTCTCGTCTCGCTCCTGCTCCTGCTCGCCGTTTCGATGACGGTCCATGCAGTCGAGGAGGTCCGCGACCCGGCCTCGGTCGCGCCGGGGACCAAGGGCTGGTGCCTGACCGAGATGGGCGGCGGCGAGATGGTCCGGATCCCGATCACGGTTCTCGGCTACCAGGGACCGGCGACGCCGGAGGGAGAGTCGGTTCTGATTCGCCTCGACGATCCGCGCTTCAAGGAGACCGGGATCCTCGCCGGGATGAGCGGTTCCCCGGTCTACATCAACGGCAAGCTGCTCGGGGCGCTCGCTTTCGGATGGCCGTTCGCACGCGAGCCGATCGCCGGTGTGACGCCGTTCGTGCGGATGCTGCCGCTTGCCGGTGGCGCGAGCGGTCAGCAGGGCGCCGGCTCACGCCCCCAGGTTGCGGAGCTGGCGGCGGCCCTGGCCGCCGGCCGCCTCGATCGCGCGGTCCTCGACTGGCTCGTTCCGGCATCCGGACCTCGCGACGGTCTGCAGCCGCTGCCGGTCACGGTGAGCGGTGCGGCGCCCGTGGCAGCGGCATGGATCGGTGAGGCCTGGCAACGTCTCGGTTGGGCGGCGGGTCCCTCCAGCGGCAGCTCCGCAGCCGCGTCGGGACCGATCGTTCCGGGCTCGATGATCGCCGCGGTGCTGGTCGACGGCGATGCGGTGGTGGGCGCCGGCGGCACCGTAACCGAGGTCCGCGGGAACCAGGTGTGGGCGTTCGGGCACCCGCTCCTGAACAGCGGCTCGCTCGCGGTTCCGATCGCGCGGGCGCGGGTAACGGCGGTGCTGCCGAGCCTGGCCTCCTCCTTCAAGTTCTTCACCGTCGGGGACATGGTTGGCACGCTCGAGGTCGACCGCAGCCACGGTGTGTGGGGGCGGCTCGGTGCACCAGCGCCGATGCTGCCGATCACCGTCGAGGCGTCCGGGCGCACGTACAGCTTCCGGGTCGCCCGCGAGCCGGTCCTGCTGCCGCTGCTGGCGGCGTTCGTAACTCAGGCGAGCCAGGCCGCTCAGGGACGAACCTTCGGCGACCAGACACTGAAAGTCAGCCTCGGCGTTCGGTTCGCGAACGGCGCCGCGTTGAGCTTCTCGCAGATGCTGACGGGCGGGGACGCGACCGCGCAGGGGGCGGCGCTGGTGGCCGCCGTGCTCGGCTACCTCAAGGCCTCGCCGTTCTCTCCGCCCGCCATCGACAGTGTTGCCGTGAGGCTGGCGCAGGACGAGGAGCAGCACCAGGCCGAGATCATCGACGCGGTCCCCGACCGCACGGTTGTGCGGCCCGGGGACACGCTGGGCGTTCGCGTCCGGATGCGGACCTACCGCGAGGGAATGATCGAACGGCGGGCTGAGCTGACGGTTCCCGACTACCTGCCGGCCGGCAAGCTCGACCTCGTGGTGGCCGATGGTGGCTCGTGGAGCGCCTACGACCTGCGGGCGCGGCCGTTCCAGCCGGTGTCCTTTGCCGACGAGCTGCGGCTCATCGGTCGCCTGCTTCCCTCGAGCTCGCTGGTGCTGGCGCTCGAGCGTCACGACCCGGGCGTCGCGCTTGGCGGCGGCAGCGTCGCCGCGCCGCCGAGCATCGTCCTGTCGTTGAAGTCCGGGCTCGGTCCGAACCTGTCGGCGGTGCCCTACCAGGTGCCGGCTCAACGGGTGCTGAAGCTGGGGATGCCGTTGTCGGGGGCGGTCAGGATCCACCTGATCGTGCGAACGGACGGGCGCGGCGGCAAGGCTGGATCGAAGGCGGAGGAGCGATGAAGCGGATCGCAATGTGGGGGCTGGTGATCGCGGTCGCGGTGAGCGCGGGCGCCACGACCACCGAGAGGTGGGTCGTGGACAGCGCTAAGGAGATGCTCGGCGGTACGGGCCGGGGAGTGGCTGTGACCGATGACGGGAGGCTGATCCGGGTGCCTGGCTGGGAGAAGGGCGCCAAGCTCGAGGAGCCGGTCGTGCTGGCCGGCGCCGTGGACAAGGACGGAGTCCTGCTACTGGGCACCGGCAATCCCGCGTTGCTCTATGAGCTTCATGACGGCTCCCTGCGGCGGCTGGCCGATGTTCCGGCCCAGCAGGTGACCTCACTCCTGGTGACCCCGTCAGGGAGAGTCTTCCTCGGCACCCTGTCACCGGCTCTGGTGCTGGAGTGGCGGGACGGCAAGCTCAACGAGGTCGGCCGGCTGGAGCAGGGCGGCATCTGGGATCTGGCGTGGTTCGACGGTGCGGTGGTGGTTGCCGGTGGCCCTCCGGGCTCGCTCTACCGCCTCCAAAAGAAGGGGCTCGAACGGTGGGTGGAGCTCCCGGACGAGCACGCGCGGAGCCTTGCCGTCGATGGCAACCTGCTGCTCGTTGGGACCTCCGGCAAGGGGTTGATCCTGAGCGTGGACAAGAACGGCACGGTGGGGGCCGTGGCCGACAGCCCGTTCACGGAGATCGCCGACCTTCTCGTGACGCCGAAGGGCGATGTCTGGGCGGCGGCGGTTGTGGGCGAGCCCGCGGCCGAGAAGAAGAAGGACGACTCCGACGACTCGGACACCTCCTCGAGCTCGACCTCTTCCTCGGTGGCGAACCTCAAGCTGCCAAAGGTGAACGGTGCCACCGCGGCGTCAGAGATCCTCCGCCTGACCCCCGAAGGGGGGCTGCTGTCGGTGCACCGCTTCAAGGACCAGGTGGTTTCGGCTCTCGGGTGGGACGGCACCGGCGTCCTCGCCGGCACCGGTTACGAGGGCGAGATCTGGCGATTCGGCGAGCACGGAGGGGCCCGCCTTGCGGTCGTGGACGCGGTCCAGGTGACCGGGCTGGTCGCGGGCGGGCGGTACGCCCTGACCCAGGGACCGGCCGAGGTCCTGATCAGGCGGGAAGGCGAGGGTGCTGGCACCTTCCGCAGCAAGGCGGAGAGCTTCTCCGACCCGGTGCGGTTGGGACGCTTCGTCGTGTCGCCGCCGGACGCTACGGTCCGTATCCGTTTCCGCTCCGGCGTTACCGGCGATCCTGAACCGACCTGGCTCCCCTGGACGTCGTGGCTGCCCGGTACCGGGGGCTCCGTCCCGCTGCCGCCGTCCAAGACGGTACAGTGGGAGGTGGAGATACCCGGAGGACAGAAGGAACACGCCGTGGAGCGGGTCGAGGTGGCGTACCGCGAGGTGAACCTGGCACCGAGGATCGAGGAGATCGAGGTCGCAAAGCCGGGGGAGGTCTACCTGGCCACGCCGCCGCCGTCGGGGCAGACGGTCGATGTGTCGCACCCCGACGTCAACGGGATCTTCACCGTGCTCGAGCAGGACCATAAGGAGGCGAGGGACGTCAAGCACGGCAAGCAGTACTGGCGGGTTGGCTACCGGACCGTCAGCTGGAAGGTCGACGATCCGAACGATGATCCGTTGCTGTTCGACGTCGAGCTGGAGCGTCGCGACGGCTTCACGTTCCCGGTGCGCAAGCGGCTGGAGCAGACGCAGCTCGCGGTCGACACCACCGCCGTACCGGACGGCTGGTACCGGTTCCGGCTGCGGGCGACGGACGCGCCCGGCAACCCCGACCACCCCCTCGAGGCGCGCGGACAGAGCCGCTGGTTCGTTGTTGACAGTACGCCGCCCGTCATCACCATGAAGCGCGACGGCGCCACCTGGCGGATCACGGGACACGACGCTCTCAGCAGCCTGGTCATCGCCGAGTGGTCGCGCGACGGCAAGCGGTGGCGTGCCCTGGCGCCCGAGGACGGGCTCCTGGACGGCCTCGACGAGACCTTCGAGCTGCCCGCTGCCACGGGCCATCACGTGCTGGTCGTGCGGCTGATCGACCGGCAGCACAACCGCGCCGTTGCGGGCGCGGTGGAGGAGTGAGCTATGGGAACCTCATCGGCGGCGCTGGCCGTGTACCCGGGCTCGTTCGATCCGCTCCACCTGGGACACGTCGACATCATCGACCGCGCCTTGCAGATCTTCCCGCGGGTGATGGTGGGGATCCTCGAAAATGCCGGCAAGGACGCTCTCTTCAGCCCCGCAGAGAGAGTGGCGATGATCCGGGAGCTGTTCGCCGACCAGCCGGCGGTCGAGGTGCAGAGCTTCTCCGGGCTGCTGGTGAAGTTCCTCAAGGAGCTCGACGCGACCATCATCATCCGCGGCATGCGGGCAGTCTCGGATTTCGAATACGAGTTTCAGATGGCGCTCATGAACCGCCGCCTGTACCCGGGCGCGGAGACCGTGTTCCTGACACCCAAAGAGGAGTTCACCTACCTCTCCTCACGCCTGGTCAAGGAGGTGGTCGCGCTCGGCGGTGACGTGACGGGCCTGGTTCCGGCGCCGGTGCGTGCCCGGCTCGAGGCCCGCTACCGGAAGGCGACCCACCCGCCGACCAGCTGAAGCGGCGGATGTGGGGAGTGTGGGGGAGAAGGAGCTGATGCGCCTCGCCGTTTTGGGTCCCGGGTACCCTTTCCGTGGGGGAATCGCGCGCACCACCACCGACCTGGTGCTGGCACTCTGCGAGCGGGGCCACGAGGTGCACTTCGTGACGCCGCGCCACCAGTACCCGAGGTGGTTCTACCCGGGAGGGGACGATCGGGACCCAGATGCGTGCCGTCGGGTCGACGGCGCGGTGCGGCTCCTCGACCCTCTGCGGCCGTTCGCCTGGGCTGACGCAAGGCGGCGGATCGTGGCGCTTGGAGAAGATGCCTGGCTGTTTCCGTACTGGACTTGGCCGTGGGCGCCGTGGTGGCGGTTCCTGCTCGGTTGTCCGGATCGGCCGCCGGCGATCGCGGTCGTCCACAACCCCGCCGATCACGATGCCGGCGCCCTCCGCCGGCTCGCGGCACGCCTTGTCCTGGGGCGCTGTGAGGCGCTGTTTACCCATGCGGCCAGCCTGACCGACGAGCTCCGGCGCACCTACCCGGGCGTGCGCGTAGCGAGCTTCCCGCTGCCCCTTCCGGAGGTGCCAAAAGTGCCCGGCCGGGAGGCGTCGCGGACGGCGCTCGGGTTCTCGGATGGAGACCGAATCGCTCTCTTCCTCGGGCTCATCCGCCCGTACAAAGGAGTGGATGTGCTCCTCGATGCGGCCTTCCGGCTGCCACGTGAGAGCCCATGGAGGGTGTTGGTGGCCGGCGAGCCGTGGGGTGCGGAGGGCTCCCGGCTGCGGCGCATGGTCAACGAGCTGCAGCTGGCGGACCGCGTTCGCCTCGACCTGCGGTGGATCCCGGAGGCCGAGGTCGCGAGGCTGCTGGCGGCAGCCGACCTGGTGGTGCTCCCGTACCGCTCGGGCTCGCAGTCGGCGGTCGCACCACTTGCCTTCGCGCACCGGGTGCCGGTGCTCTGCACGCGTGTCGGGGGCCTGGAGGAGATCGTCGAGGACGGCGTCAACGGTGTGGTCGTTGGCGCCGGTTCGGCGGCGGCGCTCGCGGGAGCACTGGGCAGACTCGACGATGGGGCCCTGGGCCGGCTGCGCGCAGGTGTGGAGGCCACCTCGGCTCGCCTCGGCCGGGACCGCTACGCCCAGGCCCTCGAGCAACTCGTCGCGACGGTGATCGAGGCGCCCTGAGCTCGGGTTATTCGTGAGCGATCGCGGCAAACCACGGGGGAGTATCCCTGCCGCGGCAGTTCCGCGGCCTGCGGCCGCGCCCAACGGTTCTTTGGATCTCCGGCGGCCGTCCGGTCGCCTGGGCGCCCGGCCGCCTCGCGTTTCCGGCAGTCGCGATGCCACATGAGCGGATCACTGTCCTCGTGGCGACCGCCGGAAGACGTTCGGGCCGCCTCCCCCGATGCTGTGGCGTCTTCTTCGAGCGCCAAGGGCCGAGGTTACTCGTCGCCTCCGGCGACGGTGGACCTTTGGAAAGCGAGATGGCCGTATGGCCAGCCTTCCCCCTCTTCGACCCCCCTGGCCACGGCCATGGGCTCGCTTTCCTGCAGGGGTGCCCCCCTTGACGTTTTTCGCCAGCGGGGGCGGCTCGTGAGCGCTCTGCAGAAAAACGTCAAGGACCGCACGCCCGTTTGAACGGCTCGCCGAGGGGTCGCTGCGCTCGGATCTGCCTGGTGCATGCTTCAAGAAGGGCAATGATCCCTGTCTGTTCAGAGCCTCGTGAAGCCCGGGTGGAGAGCGTGTTCGCAGCGAAATTCGCGAGACGGGTGTCAGGTCTGCGTTTTCTCGCGCCGGAGCACGCTGGGGTAGCGCGCTTCAGAGCAGGGTGTGTTCGGCGGGGCGTGCCATGCTTCGAGGTTTCCTGGAGTACGTTTTCTATGGCGAGGCGTTCGCGGGAAACCTCGAGCTTGGCAACCCGCGGGAAGGGCGTTGGCCTGTGTGGCCGCAGCTCCGAAGGAGGCGCCTCGTCACCTGCCCGGAGCGGGCCGCGAGAGGTTCGAACCAGTGGAGATCCTTGCCCGCTCCGAGGCAGGTGACGACGGGCGCCTGCGGAGCAGACGTCCGGGCGCCGGATGGGCGGAGAACGCCGGGCTGATGCAAAAGGACGACGCCGGCCCGCAGGCCGGCGTCGTCAGGTCGATTGCGACAGATGAGCTTACTGCGCCAGGCGACGTACCAGCTCGACCGCGGCCTGGCGGTTCAGGGTCGAGCTCAGGGGCAGGGTCTTGACCTCTGACGACTCGCCACTGTTCATGGTCATGTACTGGACCGACTCGTTCTCCGGGCCGTTCCAGTAGAGCACGATCGAGAGGTTGTGGCCGACCGCGAAGTCGGCCTCGTTGAGGTGCAGGCCGGGCCTGATGAAGACCATTTTCGCGCGGCCAGGGACTACGTTGCTGCGACCGAAGACAACCACTGTGCGACGTCGCTGGCCGGTTGCCGTGTCGTCCTCCGTGGCCGGCTGGTCGTGGAGTGGCACGACGTCGAACATGCAGTCCGTGAAGCTGACGAACGCCAGGTGGACGTCGCCGCTCTCGGCGTCCACGAACAGGCGGGGGTAGGTCAGGCCGGAGGAGTTCTCGCGCAGGTTGCAGGTCGTGCCCCAGGGCGCCAGCGACCCCATCTCCACCGGGTCGAGCTGGGACATGTCGGGAAGGCCGGTCGTATCGAGGGTGGTGGTGGCGTAGAACGCGCGGCCGCCCTCGTCGGCGGCGGGGTCCTGCCACCAGGCGAGGTGGATGCGGCTCGAGACCCAGGAGCCGGTGACGTTGCCGTCCTCGTCGGTCTTGGTCATCGGGGTGTCGTGGACGAGCAGGGTCGGGTGCACGGCCGGTGCGCCGTCGTTGCCGGCCACCACCACCGGGCCGAACCAGGTGCCTTGCTTCCAGGTCGCGAGCATGACCCGGGAGCCGGTCTCGCCCATCGCCTGCTGCCAGGCGGCGACCACGGTCCCCGTCGCCTCGTCCACATCGACCAGCAGGTACGACGCCTCGACGCCGGTGGTCCACGGGACGGGGACCTCGAGCGGCTCGACGTCCGGCGCCCCGATCGACAGCACCAGGCGGTCGTCCTTGGGCTGCAACCGGTATAGCGTGCCGGCATGGTCGAGCGTCATGTTGGACACCGCAGCTCCGGCGGTCAGGGCGCCGCCGAGCATTAAAACCATGAGAATCGTCAGTGTTCGTCGCATCACGAACCTCGCAGGTTCACGGCGCTGGTAAAGTCCACCGCCATCAGAACGTCGATCATCTCGTCGCTGATCTCGAGCTCCGGGTAGTACTGCGCGAGCTCGCGCAGGTAGCGCCGGGCCCGGAACGGGTCGCCGGAGCGCACGGCAACTTCGGCTAGCAGGAACAGCAGGTTCTTGACCACGGGCCTGTCATCAGCGTCAAACGCCAGCTCCAGGCCTCGTTCTCCGTGCTCGCGCGCAGTCTCGAGCTCGCCGGCCTGCAGGTACCCGTAGCAGAGATCCTGCAACGGTTCTCGCAGCAGAAACTCGGCGTTCGCTTCCTCCATGATGGAGCGCGCCTCTTCGCAGAGGCCGATCCCGCTGGCCACCCGATCCGTGCACAGGTGGGTGTAACCGAGGTTGTCGCGCACCTCCGCGGCCATCAGCTTGTGGTACCCGTCCAACCCATCATATGCAGCTAGCGACCTGAGGTAGGCATCCTCAGCCGTCTCGAAGTCACCGGCCACCATGGAAAGATCTCCAAGCAGGTTGGCAGTGGCCGCAGCGCTGGCCGGCTCCCCGACCCGGCCCATCAAGTCCATGGCCCGGCGGGCATAGGACATGGCCCGCTCTCGCTCGTTGGCGTGGTAGTACGCCGCACCCAGGTAGTACGCCGCCATCCAACTCGTCTTGGGCTCGGCGCTGCGCAGGAGGGCCTTCTGCAGGCGCGGCACCTGCTCGCCCAGCCGGTCGAGCTCGACGAGCGCCGGGCAGCAGTTGCAGGCCGCGCGGTCGGCGAGGTCGGTGCGGCCGAGCTCGAGCGCCAGGCGCTCCGCCTCTTGGGCGGCCGCCAACGACGCCTCGAACCGGCCCTCGGTGTAGCTGGCCTGGGCGGAGCGCAGCAGTTCTTCGTAGCGCTCGACGCTCATCCGCCCTCCTCCCGCTCGGCGTCGCGTGTCTCGGTGCGCCGCTCGGCGAGCTCCTTGCGCCGCTTGAACTCGATGAACTCGTGCACCTCGCGGCGCCCGGTCGCGCTCAGCTGGCGCAGCGCGTGGAGGGTCTGCATGTCCTGGCTGGAGAGGCGTTCGACCGCCGCCGGCGCCGCGGGGCGCCGCTCGTCGAAGAACTCGGCCACGCTCAGGCCGAAGACGGCGAGGATCCGGAACAGGCTGTCGAGCGAGACGCGGTACTCGCCCTTCTCCATGCGTGACAGATCTGACTGTTGGATGCCAATCTGACGTGCCAGCTCGGACTGCGTCATGCCCCTGGACTTGCGGTACAACCGCAGCCGCTCGCCGATCCGAGCTACTTCAGGGGCCTTCCGCCGCTCCGTCAACACCGCCTCCAGCTTCGTGTAGGATGGTCCGCCGTCTGGCACCGGGACACCAGTGCCATAATAAGGTTGCCGCCATGGTATGTCAACATAAACGGACCCCGATGCGTAGTGCTGCCGGAAGTGGGATGGTGACGCGAAACCGCCCAAGTGACGACACTTACCCGAGTCTTCGTGAGCACCGTCACGACTCGAAGCGGCGGGGCCGGAAACCGGCCAGCTGGAGGACGCCAAGCTGGGAGACGCAGTTTCCGAAGCTCTGTCTCTCTTCTTTCAGTAAAATCCGTGAAATCCGTGGTCTTCTTCCTTCCGTGGTTCACTCCTCGCGGAGGAGGCGTCGCGTGTGGCTAGGCGGGGGGACATGGGTCGGGTGAGCGCGGCGCTGCGGGGTTTCGCGACGCGGCTGGTCTCGAACGCCAACCTGCTGCGGCAGCTCGCCGTGCGGGCCTTTCGGGCCCGCCACGCCGGCGCCGTCCTCGGGTGGGCTTGGCCGTTTCTCAACACCGGGGTCCAGCTGGCGCTCTACTGTGTCGTTTTCTCCAAGATGATCGGCATACGTCTTGCAGAGGGCTCGCGCGTGGGTTTTGGCCTCTACCTGATGGTGGGACTCGTGCCCTACATCGCGATCAGCGACGGTCTGACGCGTTCGGTGACGCTTTTCCGGGCCAACCGCACGCTGATCCAGCGGGTGCGTTTTCCGGCCGAGGTTCTGGTTCTCGGGGAGCTCGGCGGAACCTTGCTGCACCACGGCCTGGCCCTGCTGGTCGTCGCCGTCGTCTGTGCCGTCGCCGGCGTCGTCAGCATCGCCGGGGCGCCGTGGCTGGTTCTCGGCCTGGCGCTCGCCCTGCTCTGGATGGTCGGGCTGTCGCTGCTGCTGGCGGTGGCCGGCGCCGTGCTGCCGGACATCGGCGAGATCCTCGGGCTGTCGCTCCTGGTCGTCTTCTACGGAGCGCCAATCGTGTACCCGA
>JAJDNH010000152.1 GCA_022340775.1 Acidobacteriota bacterium | reverse complement strand
TCCAGGTTCTCCAAGCTCAGAGGTTCCTCTCTGTACTCGCTATGTCTCTGTGGTTATCCGGTGCTAGGCCGTCCGCACTTACTGGTTCCGCAGGCGGCCCAGCTCCAGGGTCTGCTGCTTCTGCCGGACCTTGACCAGGGTGGCCTCCGGGTAGAAGCCTCCTCGCAGGGTAGCGTTGGGATAGGTGATGCACCCTCGCCCCATCAGGACCCCTGGGTTGAGGACCGTATTGCATCCGGTTTTGCAGCTGTCTCCCAGAATCGCGCCGAACTTGCGCAACCCGGTGCGGATGATCTCGTCGCCGTGACGGAAGGTCACCTCGCTGCCGACGTTCTTGACGTTCGAGCAGATGGTGCCGGCGCCGAGGTTGACGTTGCGGCCGAGAATCGAGTCGCCGACGTACGCCTGGTGGGGTGCCTTGGCCCCCGGCAGCAGGATCGACCCCTTGACCTCACTGTGAGCGCCGACCAGGCTGCCGGCGCCGAGGACGACGTGCTGGCGGACGTAGGCGCCGGTGCGAACCTCGACGCCCTCCTCGAGGACCGCTGGACCGACGATCACGGCTCCCGGCTCGATCCGACAGCCGGGTGCGATGCTGATCTGCTGGCCGAGGAGGTGGACTCCTGGCGGCAGCTCGCTGCGGATCGTCCACTCCTCGATGGCCTCGAGGTAGCCGACGAGCCGTGCTCCAAGCGCCTCCCACACCGGTGCGCCGGCTGAGAAGAGGCCGGCGTGCTCCCAGCCCTCGAGATCGAAGAACAGTGACGAGGCGAAATCGGTCATTCGCCGTTCTCCCTTCCAACGTGGTCCGCTCTCTTCACCACCACCAGCGTTCGATCGTCGTCAGGCGGGCGGCCGTCCGAGAACGCCGTCACCTCCCGCAGGATGCTCTCGACGATGTCGCCCGCGCTGCGGTCGCGCAGGTCGCGCGCGAGGGCGGTCAGCCGCTCCGCTGAAAACTCCTGCTCGCGGTCCCGGTGCCGGGTCTCGGTGATGCCGTCGGAGTACAGCACCATCAGGTCGCCGGGCGAGAGGTGGGCGATGTCGACCGTGTAGTGGGCGTCCAGCCGTGGCCCAATGATGGGGCCGCCGGTGCGCAGCAGCTCGACCTCGCCCCCCGAGCGGACCAGGATCGCCGGCGGGTGGCCGGCGTTGCAGTACATCACGGTGCCGCCGACCTCGACCTCGGCGAGGAACAGCGACACGAACTTGGTCGCCAGCCGTGAGCGGTGGATGATCTGGTTGAGCCGTTCGAGCGTTCGGCTGAGCTTGAACTCCCGGGACAGCCCCATGCGCAGGCCGGTGTAGATGTCGCGCACCTGCAGGGCGGCCGGCAGCCCGTGGCCGGTGGCGTCGGCGACGACGACGTAGAATACCGAGTCCGTCAGCGCGATGAAGTCGTAGAAGTCGCCGCCCACGATCTCCGCCGGGACGGTTCGCGCCGCCAGGTCGAAGTCGCCGTAGGTGGGGATGCGCCGTGGCAGGATCGATTCCTGGATGCGCCTGGACTCCTGCAGGATCTGCTGCATGCGCTCCTCACGCAGCTTCTGGTTGATGGCCAGGCGCACGATGTTGAGCGTGGCGAGGAGGTCCTCGCGGTCGGATTCCGGCCTCACGACGTCGAGCGAGAGCGCGTACTCTCCATCCGCCACGACGATCGCCGCGAACTGATCGCGGGTGCCGAGCTCCGCCTCGAGCTCGCGGTCGAGTCCGGTGTCCGACAGCTCCATGACCACGCAGCACTCGTCGAGCAGGCGTTCGATGGCGTGGTACTGGCGGGAGACACGGAGCCCGATCGGCGACTTCGCCGCCTCGCCGAAGGTCGCCACCAGCTCGTAGTCGCCGTCGTCGTCGCGTGCGTAGATGCGGCCGCCGCGGATCCCGAGATCCTCGGCAAAGCTCTCGGCCAGGGCGCCGGCAGTCGCCCGGATCGTCTCCAGAGGCGTCGATCCGTGGGCGATCGTCTCCAGCGCCCGCTCCATGCGGCGAAAAAGCGACACCGAACGGCGCACCACGGCGTGATGATGGCACGGGGGGCCGAGGGGCACAAGCGCGACGGTAGGGCCGGACTGTGATCCAGGCCTGCCGGCTGCCGCCGGCCGGTAGTGTAGAATCTCTCGCCGGGAGCGTGGCCAGGTAACGCTTCCTCGGGTGGGGGAATAGTAAGGGGTGTCGCTAAAGCGGCACTTGGCGCCTGCGGCCGCCGTCATCGATCCGGGCGGCCGGGGCCCACGGAGGTCCAGTTGATCAAGCAAGCTCGCACGTTTGTCGCAATTGCGGCGGTACTGGCCGCGTTTTCGGTTCTTCCCGGATGCCGGCGCGGGGGCAGCACCGCGGCAAGCTCCGGGTCCGACATGCCCGTTTCTTCGCACGCCGGTTCCACGATGCACTGGGAGAATGGCTGGAAGCAGGCGCTCAACCGGGCGCAGCACGAGAACAAGGCGGTGCTGGTCGACTTCTACGCCGACTGGTGCGTGTGGTGCCGGCGCCTGGACACGACGACCTACCGCGATCCCGCGGTACTGGCCTACGTCAACAGCAACCTGGTGCCCGTCAAGCTCAACGTGGATGCGCGCGACGGTCAGGCGTTGGCGCGAAAGTACGGGGTCGACGGTTTGCCGACAATCGTGATTCTCGCTGCCAACGGCAAGGAGATGGGGCGTATCCCCGGCTACCTTCCGGCCGACCGCTTCCTCGACGCCGTCCGCCACTTCGTCGGCAGCTAATCTCCAGCGTTCTCTTCGCCCTTCTTCTGGTCGGCTTCGATCCGGCTGTTGGCAACCGCGATCGCCTCGGGCGTCGGCATCGGCTCGCCCGGGCGGGGAGTGTAGAAGGGCAGCTGGAACGGCCACGGCATGTCCGCCAGGCCGTGGAGATCGTTGGAGCATGACTCGGTTGGCTCGGTGCCGTCGAGGAACGACTCCAGGACCACCAGGGGGCAGGTGGGGATCGCGCGCAGTCCGGTGTAGTAGTCAACCGGAGAGAACACGATGCCGGCCGGCACCGAGAACTTCTCGTGCCGGGTCTGGTCATCGAGGGTACCGAGATAGCCCTTGACGAAGCGCATCCATATGGGGAGCGCCGCGCGCGCTCCGGTCATCCGGCGTCCGATCGGCTGCTTGAGATCTCGGCCGACCCAGACGCCCACGGTCATCCTCGGGCTGAAGCCGACGAACCAGGCGTCGGTGTAGTCGTCCGTGGTTCCGGTCTTGCCGGCCAGATCGGCATCCACGCCGGCGGCGGCGACGCCGGTGCCCCGTTTGATCACGCCCTCGAGGACGTGGAGGATCAGGTAGGTGACGGTCGGCGGCATGGCCCGCTGCACCGAGGGATAGCTGCGCTGCAGCACCTTGCCGTCACGGTCCTTGACCTCGGTCATCATGAGCGAGGCCGGTACCTCGCCCAGGTTGGCAAAGCCGGCATAGGCGCGAACGAGATCGATCAGGCGCACCTCGAACGCGCCGAGGGCGAGTGCGGGGTAAGGCCGCAGCGGTGTGGTGATCCCGAACCGCCGCGCGGTGTCGACCACCGCATCGCCGCCGACGAGTTGCTGGAGCTTGACCGCAGTGGCGTTGAAGCTGTGCTCCAGGGCGCGCCGCAAAGTGGTGATTCCGTAGTATTTGTCGTAGTAGTTCTTGGGGCAGTAGGTCAGCTGGCCTTCGGCGTCGGGGAGCAGGAACGGAGCGTCGAACAGCGTGTCGGCGGGCGTGTACCCTTGCTGAAAGGCGGTGAGGTAGACGAACGGCTTGAACGCCGAGCCGCACTGCCGCTTGGCCTGGATCGCCCGGTTGAACTCGCTGCGGTGGAAGTCGAAGCCGCCGACCATGGCCCGGACGGCGCCGGTACGGTTGTCAATCGCGACCAGCGCGGCCTCCAGGGACGGGTTCTGCAGCAGCTGAACCTCGATCTCGCTGGTCTCGTCCTCCGGCATCTTGTCGGGCAGGCGGACGAGGACGAGATCGCCGACCTTCAGGATGCGGGAAACCGAGCTCGCCCCGGTCCACTTGATGCCGGCCCGCGTGAGGTTGGCGGTGCGGTCGGCGATGCGCAGCTTTGCGTTCCTGCGGCTGACCGAGGTGACCACCGCCTCCGCCATGCCGTCGGCCTCCAGCTCCCGGTCTCGCCACGAGGGTGCCTCGTAGTCCTCCGCAGTGTCCGCCAGCCCCTCGGAGACCACGTTCTCGGGCTTGCGGAAGCCGAGTGACATGTCGAGGCTCACCAGCCCCTCGCGAACCGCCTTTTCGGCCATGGCCTGGAGCGGGGCGTCCATGGTGGTGGAGACCTGGAGGCCGGCCGAGTACAGGGCGTCGCTGCCGTAGCGCTCTTCCAGCTGCTGGCGAATCTCCTCGATGAAGTAGGCTCCGGTCGGGATCCGTTCGCGATGTTGCGATACGCCCAGCGGCTGTGCCGCGGCCTGGTCATGTGCGGTCTTGGTGATGAAGCCGAGGGAGAGCATCCTGTCGAGGACGTAGTTGCGCCGCTTGAGGACTCCCTTGGGGTTGCGGAACGGTGACCACAACCGCTCGGGGTTCTGGATCATCCCCGCCAGGGTGGCGGCCTCGGCCAGCGACAGCTCGCTCGCCGACTTGCCGAAGTAGAGGTGAGAAGCGGCCTCGACCCCGTACGCCCCGTGCCCGAGGTAGATGAGGTTGGCGTACAGGGTCAGGATCTGGTCCTTCGAGAGCCTCTTCTCGATGTCGATCGCGAGCAACGCCTCCTTGATCTTCCGCTTGATGCTGTGCTCATGCAGCTGGAAGAAGTTGCGCGCCAGCTGCTGGGTCAGGGTCGAGGCGCCGCCGCGGGCGCCCAGCTTGAGCTCCTTGATGCTGTACAGCACGGCGCGCAGAATGGCGGTCAGGTCGACGCCTCCGTGGTGGTAGAAGTCGGAATCCTCGGTGGCGACGATGGCGAGCTTGAGGACGTTCGGGATCTGTTCGGGACGCAGCACCGTTCGTCGCTCGATGGCAAAGCTCGCGACCGGCGTGCCGTCGGCGGCCAGGATCCTGGTTGTGCTGGCCGGCGTGAACGCCGTAATCTGATCTACCTGGGGAATATGGAGGAACTGGGCGGCCGCCCAGCCGAGCAAGGCACCGGCGAGGCAGCCAGCAACGAGAGCCCAAACTAAGCGGGTCAGCAGCCTGACGGTACGCTCGCGCACCCCCTCAGGGTAGCAGAGGCGGCGGCGAGGTGAGCGGGGAGGCCGGGGCCGGTTGGACCCCGGCGAGGGGAGCCCGGATGGAGATCGTGCTCGGACTCGGCGGCAATCTCGGAGACCCCCCGGCGGTGTTCGCACGTGTGCTCGAGAGACTGGACGCTGAGCACGAGGTGATCGCGGCCTCGAGTCTGTACCGGAGCCGGCCGGTGGGTCCGCCACAGGCCGAGTTCTGGAACATGGCGGCTCGCGTTGGCACCCCGGCGACGCCGCTCGACCTGCTCCGGATGTGCGGGGAGCTCGAGGCCGCGGCTGGACGCCGTCGCGAGGGAGCGATCCGCTGGGGGCCACGGTGCCTCGACATCGACCTGCTGATCGCGGCCGTCCTCGTGCATCGAGGGCCGCTGCTGGAGCTGCCCCACCGCGAGCTCCACCGGCGCGCCTTCGCACTGGTGCCGGCCGCCGAGATCGCCCCCGACTGGGTCCACCCCTACCTGGGGTTGACGCTGGCGAGGCTGGCGGAGAGCGTCCTGCGCTCGGACCCGGGAGCCGTTCGCCGGGTCACGGGCGTTCCTCCGGAGAGAACATAACCTCAAGAGAAAGAAAGGCAAAGGCGCGAAACAGGCCAGCCACGCACGGCAGATCCGCGGCCTGCGGCCGCACCCCACGGCGACCGTCAGTCCGTCCTCGAGGCAAGCCTCGGTTCGTCCTGCCGGCCCCGAGGGGCCGCTCCGCTCGGATCTGCCCCACGTTTCGTCCGAGAAGGGAGTGAGCCCCCCTCCCTTTTGATAGGAGAGGGATTGCGCAGATGCGCCCTCTCGCACCATGCCGCTGCGCTCGCTTCGTCGGCACGACCATGAGGTCCGTGCGCTCCTCGCTCGCTGGCGGCGAGGCGCGGAGAGAACGCCCTGCGCGATCCTGCCTGGACGGGCCTCACGCGATCGCATGTCCCATGCGGGCGATGCCCGCAGCCCGCTGCGCGGGCCGGCGGGGCGTGAACGGATCGGTGCGTCGGCTCGCGGCTGCACCCGCCGAGGACGTCGGGGAGCCCGTGCTCGGAGGCTTACCCTCATCGAACTTCGGGCCAAGCCTCCTGCGCCCGGTCCCCCGGCCGCCCGCGGCGGGATGGCCGCTCGCCTCCTTCCGCTCCGCCCCCGGCCCGCCGCAGGACCGTTCCTGGGGCCGGCCCCCAGCGTCCTCCAAGGTGTCGTCCTGAGGAGCGAGTCCTCGAGCGACGAAGGATCTGGGCGGGAGGGTTCCCTTCCTGGGCGGGCGGGGGCCCTTCTCACTTTCTCACCTTCTCACTTCCTCACCTCCCAATTGGGCGGGGGACTCCGTCACTCCATCACTTCGTCACTCCGTCACCGGGTGGGCGGGTGGGGCTCCTCTGTCTCCTTCGTGTCTCTGTGGTTATTGCTTCCCGGGCAGTTTCGCCGTGGGCGGGAGATCCGGGCTAGTCCTCGGCGGAAGCCGTGAAACGGTAGCCGACGCCGCGCACGGTGTGAAAATGGCGCGGCCGGTGGGGATCGTCCTCGAAGTAGCGACGCAGGCGGTGTACGAACGTGTCCAGGGTGCGGGTGGCGGTGTCGAACGTGTACCCCCAGACCTGTTCGAGGAGCTCTCCGCGGTTCACCACCCGTCCCTCGTTCTCGGCGAAGAACCGGATCAACATGGCCTCGCGCTCGGTCAAGGCCAGCGTCTGGGTGTTGGTGTGGGCCTGCATCGTCTCCAGGTTGACCCGGTTGGCGCCGAAGGCGATCTCCGGCCCGACCCTCGACGTGCTCCTGGACCAGGCCGAACGCCGGAGGATGCCGCGCACCCGCAGCACGAGCTCCTCGACCAGGAACGGCTTTGTCAGGTAGTCGTCGGCGCCGGTGCGAAGACCGAGCACGCGGTCGGCGTCGCTGCCGCGGGCGGTCAGAAACAGGACCGGGATGTCGTTACCCTGTGACCGGAGGTTGCGGCAGACCTCGAGGCCGTCGATCCCGGGCAGCATGATGTCCAGGATGACGAGGTCGAAGCCGGTGGCATCGCCGGCCAGCGTCGACAGGGCATCCTCGCCGGTGCCGACTGCCCGGGTTTCGAATCCCTCGAGCTCCAGGTTGCGGCACAGGCCGTCGGCGACCAGCCGATCGTCTTCGACGACCAGCAGCCGTGGAACGCACTCTCTGTTCTCGTTGCTCATCGACTCCGCTCCGGAGCTGAGACCATCTTACCGGAGCCCCGTGCTACAATGCGCCGCCCCGTTCCTCGGGGTGTGGAGGCTCACCATGGGACGTTTTTCCAGGTTCGTGATCGTTGCCGTGGCCGTGCTGGCGGCGGTTCCCGCAATGGCCGGCAAGATCGGCTGGGTGGAGGTGGAGAAGGCTGCAGTGACGGTGCAAGAGGGGAAGGCGGCGATCGAGCAGCTGGGTCAATGGGCGGCGCCACGGAAGAAGCAGCTCGACGACCTGCGTGCGGCCGCCGAAGCGGCGCAGCAGAAGCTGGTGAAGGAGCGGGGTGTGGCGAATGACGACGCGGTCGAGGCGCTTCAGAAGTCGGCGGTGACGGCCAAGCGCACGTTCGAGGACGCCGTGCGGCAGTTCCAGCGCCAGTACGATGAGGAGCAGAACAAGCTGCTCGCCGACGTGGCGCACAAGATGAACAAGGTCGTCAGCGACTACGCCGAGGCTCACGGCTTCGACGCGGTGTTCATCTTCAAGCAACGGACGCTGATCTACCTCAACCCGTCGGTCAACATCACCGACCAGATCATCAAGATGTACGACGAGCGGTTCCCGGTGAAGAAGCAGCTGCGGAGCTCGCAGTGAGCGCCCCGCCGAGCGTCGGCGCCGCGGCGCCCGACTTCACGCTTCCGACCGACCAGGGCGGCGAAGTCCGGCTGAGCGGGCTCGAGGGGCGGTGGGTTGTGCTGTTCTTCTACCCGAAGGCGCTCACGCCGGGGTGCACGACCGAAGCGTGCGGCTTCCGCGACGCCTACGCCGAGCTCGGGGAGCTCGGTGCGGAGGTTCTGGGCCTCAGCCACGACCCGGTCGACAAGCTGCAGAAGTTCCGCGCCAAGCACGAGCTGACCTTCCCGCTCCTGTCGGACACCGAGCACGCCGTCACCGAGGCGTACGGCGTGTACGGCCTCAAGAAGTTCATGGGGCGTGAGTACATGGGCATCCACCGTACGACGTTCCTGATCGGTCCCGACGGCCGGATCGCCCACGTGTGGCCGAAGGTGCGCGTCAAGGACCACGTCGAAGAGGTCGTGACCGCACTGAAGGAGCTCAAGGTCAACTAGCCCGAGC
>JAJDNH010000044.1 GCA_022340775.1 Acidobacteriota bacterium | reverse complement strand
CGTTCGGAGTGCAGGCCGGCGGGTTGCGGCGGGCGAAGATACGCCGATCTTTGTCCCGATTCTGCTCGCTCTGACCGGGGACCGGCGCATCAAGCACGATGCGCGGGAGGCGCTGGTTGCGCACGGCGCTCGTGCCATCGCGTCGCTGGTGCGTTTCATGAACGACCGCGACGAGCATATCTGGGTCAGGAGAGCAATTCCCAAGACGATCGCCCGGCTGGAGACGCGGGCGGCGGCGACGGCGCTGACCGATGCCCTCGATTCATCCGATGCCTTTCTCCGCGGCAAGGTCCTCGAGGCCCTGGCGTCGATCAGACGATATCACCCCGAAGTCTCTGTACCGGCTGAGGTGGTCCGGCACCAGGTGCGGGTCGAGGCAGGACGGTACCTGCAGGCCCTGGCGGACGTCTGGTCTGTGAGCACCCTGCACCAGGGCCGACTCGTCGGCTCGCGGGTTGTCTGGCAGTCCAGCGGCCAGGTGCCGACGTTCCTGCAGCAACTCCTCGCCGAGCGCATGGGCCGTTCGATCGAGAACACCTTCCGCCTCATGGAGCTTGCCCTGGACCCGAGGGATGCGGGTGCCGCCAGGCGCAGCTTTGTGAGCGCTTTCCCGACCTCACGGGCCCGAGCCCTGGAGTTTCTGGACAACACGCTGACGGGGACGGTCCGACGGGACGTCTTTCTGGTAGTGGACGACGCGTCGGCCGAGGACAAGCTGCAGCTGGGCCGCCAGCTATTCGAAATCGCCGCCGAGGCGCCAGAGAGTACCCTGCGCCGGTTTCTGTCTGCCGACCTGGAGCTCGATCCAGACTCAGCCGGGTGCTGCCTGGCCGCCATTCACAGCGTCTGGTCACAACGGATCACAGCCCTGTATCCCGAGCTCGAGCGGCTGGCTGCAGCGAGCCCAGACCTGCGGGTGAGGCGGGCGTCCGGATGGGTCATGAGGAGCGCATACCTGGCCGCGCCTGGCACTGCCGGACAGGACGGAGAGGAGTCGTCTGCGATGGTCATGCCGCTGATTCAGACTGTCACCTTTCTGCAGCAGATGGAACCGTTCGCTTTCTGCACGGCAGAGCAGATCCTCCAGCTGGCAGAGATCGCTCATGACGAGACGGTTGCCGTGGGCGAAGTGGTGTTCGAGCGAGGTGAGCCGGCCACGGCGCTGTACGGAGTCGTCGAGGGGCAGGTGGAGGTTCGGGGCCGGGACGAGGGCCCGGTCAGCGTCGGGCGGGGCGAGACCTTCGGCATCCGGGACATCCTGGCCGGTCGGTTGCGCATGGAGACTGCGGTGGCCACGGTCCAGACACGGCTCCTCATGATCGAGGCAGAAGACCTGTTCGACCTGATGTCCAACAACATCGAGATCGTAAAGGGGCTGATGAGGAGGATCCTCGAGCGGGCCGAGGTAGGGGGGGGCTCCCAGTGGCGGACGTGAGTGTAAGGAGCGGGTGTCGCTGCGCGCGGTGGACAGCGCTATCGCTCGCAATCTTGCTGACGGTCGCTGGGAGTGCGTGGGGCGAGAAACGGGTAGTGGCGGTCGGAGACGTCCAGGGCAGCTACTCCAGGCTTGTCACGATCCTGGTCAAGAGCGGCCTCTTGGACGCCGGGGCGCACTGGAACGGCGGCTCACAGGTGCTGGTCCAGACCGGCAACCTGATCGGGCGTGGTGGCACGGTGCGTCCGGTCCTCGATCTCATGATCAGGCTCCAGGCGGAGGCCTCGGCACAGGGCGGTCGCGTGATTGTCCTTATCGGGAATCACGAGGCGATGGCTCTTCTAGGCCTGGAAAACGACGTCAATCCAAGAGTCTACGAGGAGTTCGCCGGACGCGGGTCAAAGCGAGCACTCGGCCGAGCCTACGCTCAGCGCAAAGAGGCTTGGCAGCGGCGAGTTCGGGAGCAGGGGGCCTCTGCGGTTCCGCCGATAGCCGAGAAGAAGGCATGGCTCGCAGCTCATCCCCGGGGCTGGGTGGAGTACCGCGAGGCTGTCCGCCCAACTGGCGTGTACGGGAGTTGGCTGCGGACGCTTCCGGCCGTAGCGATCGTCGCGAACACGCTCTTCGTTCATGGAGGTCTCGGTCCGGCGGTTGACGGTCTGAGCACGGATGAGATCAACCAGAGAGTCGCCGGGGAGCTGACGACCTTCTTGGAGGGCCGAGCCGCCATGGAGGCAGCGCGCCTGGTGCCGCCGCACGCGTCATTGGAGGAGGTGATGCTCGGGGCGCGCGCGGCTTTGACCCGTGAGGGCGGGTCGCCGAACCCGGGCCGGCTGCATTCACTGCTCGAGCAGGTTCTCCAAGCCAGGACCTGGTTCCTCCTCAGTCCCGGCGGCCCGCTCTCCTACCACGGCCAGGGCGAAGCGACGGATGCTGAGGTCGCTGCTCGGACGCTGACGACCCTCGACGCCCTCGGAGTCCAGCGCCTGGTGGCCGGACGCACTTCCTCACAGGATGGCCGCATCCATGTCCGGTTCGGGGGACGGGCGTTCCTCATCGACACCGGTGTGCCTTCCGAAGGCCAGAGGAACGGACGTCCGAGCGCTCTCGAAATCCGGGATGACACGGTCACTGCGATCTACCCCGAAGGGAGGGTTCATCTGGTTGGGCCGGAGGGCCCGTCGCGTGTGACCGGGTTGGGGGGGCATCCGGACATCCTCGATGCCGGTGGCCGGTCCCTGTCGGGAGTCTCGGACGACCGGATCATCGATGTCCTGCGGACTGGTCGCGTGGTCCAGTACCGACAGCTCGGTCGTGGCATCAACAAGAACTACAAGCTGCTCCTCGAAAAGGACGGCATGCGCATTCATGCGGCGTACCGGATTGTCGACCAGGAGGCCAAGCTTCCGGTGGGGAGCGATGTCGAGATGCGTCGCAAGTATGGGGGCAGCGCGATGGACCGTGCCATCTACGAGGCGGCCGCCTATGAACTGAGCCGGATTCTCGGGATCGACAGGGTGACACCCACTGCTGAGCGCCGTGTGGATGAAATCCGCTTCCGGAGCCGCCAAACTCCCCGGAGCACGGTTCAGCTGTGGCTGGAGCGGGTCACGGGCGATAGGGACCGGCGACGGCGAGGGGTGGTTCCGCCGGACGCCGAGTACGAGCACCAGCAGCTGCAGACCATGTACCTGTTCGACAACATCATCGGTAACATCGACCGTACGCAAGAGAACTTGCTCTTCGATCGCAACTGGAAGCTGTGGCTCATCGATCACACGCGTTCCTTCATCAAATCGGCCACCTTGGTCAATCCGGACCAGCCCACGCAATGTGAGCGGCGGGTGTGGCAGTGTCTCACCAGTCTCAACGAGCAGGAGGTTAGGCGGCGCCTCGAGCCGTACCTGGAGAAGACGGAGATCAACTTCGTGTTGGTCCGCTGGCACAAGATGGTTGAGGTTCTGCAAGCTCGCATGGATGCGGAA
>JAJDNH010000126.1 GCA_022340775.1 Acidobacteriota bacterium | reverse complement strand
GCCACACGTGGTCAGCCTCGAAGAGGGAAGTGAGCAGCTTGAGCGGAACTTCACCTATGCCTACCGGCGCCGCAACCTGAGGCAGACGTTCACGATCGCGGCGCTGATGGCGGTGGTGTTCAACCTGCCGTTCGGACGCCTCTATGAGCAGGCGGCGGCGATGCCTCCGGAGGCCGCGCTGGCGGCGGCCGAGGCGGCGACCACACAGTGGGAGCAGGCGACGGCGGCCGAGGCGGCGCGCCCGGAGGAGGAGCAGCAGGAGCTGGCGGCGCAGGCGCAGGCGCTGGTCCAACGCGCGCTCGAGGTCCTCGAAACCTCGCAGGCGCCGGTCAACTACATCCTCGACTGGAAGCAGGTACAGGAGCTCGTTCGACAGCCATGGCAGGGCTTGCGCTACCTGTTCGGGTGCCTGATCACCGCCCTGCTCGTGACCTTCGGTGCCCCGTTCCTGAACGACCTCGCGTCGCTGCTGCTGCGCCTGCAGCGTGGCACGACGGCGGCAGTCGGGACGGCGAGGTAGTCGTGGCCACCCTGCGCTACCCGCCGGAGGCGGCGTTCCGGCCGGGTTTCTGGGTCCGGTGGGGCAACATCTGGGCGGCGCGCCGGATCCTGCGCCGTGACCGCTCGAACGAGTGGCGGTATGCGTTTGCGGCAGGGCAGTCGGCGCGGCCGCCGAGCCGATCACGGCCGTTCTCCTACCTGCACGGTGGGAGCGCCGGCGACGGCTTCCGGTTCCTGATCCTCGGCGACACCGGCGAGGGCGACCGCTCACAATATGGCACCCTGCCGCTGATCCGCGCTCTCGAGCCCGACTTCATGATCATCAACGGGGACGTCGTCTACCCTGCGGGCAGGATGGAGGACTTCAGGAGTGGGTTCTTCCAGCCGTACCGCGGGCTTGGGATCCCGATCTGGGCGGTGCCCGGAAACCACGACTACTACTCGGCCGACCACGGCCGTGAGCTGTACGACGTGTTCTGCACGACCACCCACGCCGATCTCTGGGAGGAGCACGGGCTCGAGCTGCGGCCGCAGCCGGGCACCTACTGGGAGCTGGCGGAGCCGGGCGTGCCGCTGGTTGTGCTCGGGCTCGACAGCGGGCACAGCGGGCGGCTCGACGGGGGGCGCGGCGTCGGCGCCGACGACCGCCAGCACCAGTGGCTGGAGTGGCGCCTGCGCGAGGCGGACCGAAGCGGGCTGCCCGTGATCGTGCTGTTCCACATCCCCGGCCTGGCAAAGCAGGAACACGTCGGAAAGACGGCACTCACGACGCTGCACAGGATTCTCGCGGCCCACCCGAGCGTGCGACTGGTGGTGTGTGGCCACGAGCACAACCTGCAGCGCTACTCGCCGCAGCTTTTCGCCGACTACCTCGAACGTGAGCACGGTCGGCGGCCCGCCGGCGCGCCGCCCGACTACATCGTCAGCGGCGGCGGCGGCGCATTCCTGCACGCGACGGACTTCGCCTCGCGCGACTACCCTGCCGAGACCGTCTATCCGTCTGCGGAGCAGTGGCGGAGCTACGCCCGCGTCGGGCGCGAGATCGTGAGCCGGCTCGGGCTCGGCAAGTGGCTGATCGGACGGGTTGTGGCCCTCAGCGACCAAGCGGCGCTGGCCGATGGCGATGCGGCGCAGCTGCTGAGCTTCCTGCTGGTCGACGTGGTGGGCGCGTCGGCTCGCGTCACACCGGTGTACCTGGACAGCGTCGGAAGCCTGTTCGCGCACCTGCCGGATGACACTGTCGTGGACGTTGCCGGCCCCGAGCCGCCGGTGTCCTCCGACGCGGTGGCGACCGCCCTGCAGGGTGCCGACGCGATCGAGCTCGGCGAGGAGGCGTGATGAGCGGGATGAGAACGGCGCGCATCGACGGCCACGTGCACGTCGGGCTGGCAGGTGACGAGCACCCGGAGCTGGGGCGGATGTCGGAGTACTTTCGCAGCCGCTTCGAGTACCGGGTGTTCCTGGCCTACGGGCGGATCGACCCCGACCGCGTGTGCGACAAGGTCCTGCGCGAGGCGACCGTGGAGGCGCTGGCGACCTCGGGTGTCGATCACGCCGTCTGCCTGGCCCTCGATCCGGTGTACGACGACCACGGCCGGCGGCGCGAGGACCTCTCGCACATGTGGGTGGGCAACGAGTACGTGATCGGCCTCCGGGACGAGCTCGGGGACAAGGTACTGCTCGGGGCCTCGGTCCACCCCTACGACCCGGACTTCGAGGCGCGGGTGCGGACGCTGGTGGACCGGGGTGCGGTGCTCCTCAAGTGGCTGCCGTCCGCGCAGGGCATCGATCTTGCCGACGAGCGGACGCGGGCCGCGATGGTGTCGCTGGCCCACCTCGGGGCGGACGGCGGTCCGCTGCCGCTGCTGTTGCACACCGGCATGGAGTACGCGATCCCGCCCTGCGATCCGCACCTGGTGTCGAACGACTTTCTCTCGTGGTCGGCATGGGACGGGATGAAGAACAAGCTGCGGTTCGGCAAGCGGTGGCGGCGTCCCGATCTGGGAGGGCTCCGCCTGAGCCTCGAGGCGGCCCTCGGGGAGGGCGCCGTCATCATCTTCGCGCACTGTGGCCTGCCCTACTTCGCGTCGGGACCGTTGGCGCCGCTGCTTGAGCACTCCGACTTCAAGGCTGTGTGTGGCTACCTCGACGGGTGGCCCGCCGCGGGCGGCCGGGGTGGCCGCTGCTTCGCGGACCTCTCGGCCTGCTGCACGCCGTTCCGCAAGCCCTACTTCCCGAGGCTCGCCAAGCTCTCGGAGGCGTCGCTGCTCGCGGGCAGCGACTTCCCGACCCCGGTGTTCGAGCTGTCGGCCGGTCTCGATGAGGCGGCGGAGGACGCCAAGGCGATGCTACACGGCGACCTGGCACGGCTGATCGTGCCGGAGGACAACCTGCTCGACGTCAACCAGCGCGAGCTGGGAGTCGCCTTCCCCGGCCATCCGATGTTCACCAACCTCGGCGACCTGCTGGACGAGCTGGGCCTGCCACATCTGGTGAGCCGGTGAGCGGCCGAAGCGAGGCCGGCGATGCACCGCACCGCCGGCCTCGTGAGATCACGAGTGGATGATCTGGGCTAGTGACCGTGCCCCCGACCCCGCGCACGGCTGACGTGTCTGGCCTGCCCTCTGACTGGCGCAACCTCCGTGCATGGTCCGGCAGAGGCATTGTTGACGAAGTCGATGACGTCCTTCCAGAACAGCAGCGTCGAGGCGTCCGCGTCTGCCAGAAGGTCGGCCTCGGCGCCGGCGATCACGTCGGCCACCGTCCAGGTCGGGTAGGCATCGGCGGGCAGTGCCTCGGAGCCGGCGCAGAGCTCTCCGAGCGCGACGTCCGGGCCGACGCGCTCGCTGGCCAGGTTCAGCCACAGGGCGAGCAGCTGCCGCTCGAGCTTGTCGGCGGCAGTCTCCTGGAGGTTGGGGCGGCAGAGTACCGGCTCGGCCAGATCCAGAGTCGACACGTCCTTGAGCTCCGAGAACACGTTCGACTGGTCGTCGATCATGTCCAGCCAGCTCTGCAGGTCGTCGGCGGAGATTCGGGCCTTGTCGGGCCGCTCGAGCGCGAAGCGGATCGAGTGGCACCAGAAGCCCGGTCCGCCGATGCCGTCGCCGGACAGCACGTCACCCACGTCAACCGCGGCCCGAGCGCACTGGGCGTGCCGCAGCTCGGTGGCCGAGACACACGCCTGGTTCCTCACGGTATGGCCGTCGGCCAGCGGCTGGTCGAAGGTCGCGACGACCGTGAAGGTGGCCGTTTCTCCCGGATCGAGAGGGCCGCCTTCCCAGGTGATCGCGGTCTCCGACTGTGAGGCCGGAGCGGGATCGACCGAGGCCACGCTGAACGCCGGCACCGGGTCGCCGTTCTCGTCCAGCAGGGTCGGGATGTTGTCGGCGACCACGAAGGTGGAGATCGTGCACGAGCCGGTGTTGGTGACGTCGATGGCGAAGGTAACCGTGCCGTCGATGTCAACCGCGGTAGCGTCGCCCGTCTTCTCGATCTCGAGCGCGCAGTCGTCCCCGCCAGGCTCACCGAAGACCTGGGAGACGTCATGTCCGAACGGCGTGAAGAGGTCGGTGCACTCGGTGACGTCGTGCCTGGTCTTGACGCCAGTGGCGGTGGCGTCGAAGTGGACGGCGAGGCCCGAAGCGCCGTCGACCTCCACCTCCACGGGCACCACCTGGCCGGCCGCGAGGTCGCCAATGGTGACCTCGGTGTAATAGGCCGGGAAGATTCCGTGCCTCGGGAGGTCGCGCCCGGAGCACGGCAGCGTAGGCGTGCCGTGCTCCATCGCGGCGGGGTCGATCGTGATGACGGTTCCGTCGGCCATGGTCAGGGTGGCGCCGGTCATCAGGGTCGGGTCGTTGGCCGAGACGATGAGGGTGGTTCCGTAGGCCGTGTTGTCACCGTTGCCGTGGCCGCGGTTGGAGATATCGAGGGTGAACGAAGGTTCGGTGACGACGTGGCCGCCGGCGCTGGTCGCGCCCTCGGGGTACAGCCATAGGCTGCCTTCGGCAGCGGCGAAAGTCGAGATGAGCCCGAGGAACGCGAGCGTCAGAAGGCTTCGGCGCAGGATGGTCCCCAAACGGTGGTCCGTGCAACGAAGGATGATTCTGCTCATTGCAAACCTCCCTGAGCCGGCGGTTGTGGGACGCTTGTCCCGTCGTTGAAACGGCGTCTCACGGTTTCGGCCCTCTCCAGTCTTGAACCGGTACGGCTGTCCCGGCCATGACGTGGATCACACGCTGGTGTGATCCCCCTTCGCGAGGCCGCCTCAGTCCTTCTTCTTTTTGAGGAGGGAGTCCATCAGCCCCTTGAGGAGCTTGGTACGGTCGCTGTCTCCCTTTGCCGGCTGCAGCTTGCCGGCGAGAGCCTGCTCAAGATCGAAAGTGATCGAGGGTGAGGCGGCGGCGCCGGAAATGCGCAGCGGTAGAACCACGCGGCCGTCGGCGTCGCGCAAGTCCCTCAGCGGGGGGACCTTGGCAAGCAGCCGCTTGCTGACGCCGGGGCCGAGCTTGGCCGAAAGGTCGACGTTTACGGCGCCGCTGACAGGATCATAGGTGCCGGCGCCGGCGGCGCTCAGCTCCGGCGAGATCAGCGACAGCCGGGTCAGACGCCAGGGGATGTGTTCGAGGTCGATGGTAGCCGCGGCTCGCTCGAACGCGCCGGCACCGGCGACCTGTTCGCCCGCTGGCTTGGGTGCGCCAGCGGCGCGCTCGAGCGCGATCTGGGCAAGCCCCTTGAGAAGCGAAGAGCTGGAGGCGAGCTGCTTGTCGAGCGCTTGCACCAGGTCCCAGCCTGGCAGCTCGAGTTGGTTTGCGGTGACCTCGACCCGCCCGCCCAGGGTGGTCGCGTCGAGAGTCGTCCGGCTCAGGTCGACCTCCAGCTCGGCGGTGGCGTCGATGTCGCCCGAGAGCTTGTCGTGCGTTTTGCCGAAGCCGGCCAACAACGCCGCGAGTCGGGCTCCCTTGAGCGTGCCTTGTAGGCTCAGTGCCCCGGGCGGAGCTGCCGGGGCCACCTTTGCCTGCAGGTGCAGGGCGCCGCCGGCCAGGGTCGCCGCAATGGGATCGGCCTCGAGAACGGCGTTGGAGCGCAGCCGGAAGACCGTGCTGACGTTCTCGAGCGGCGGCAGGTCCGGCGCGAGTCGGATACGGGCGGCCGTGAGCCGGCCCGAGGCGGTCGTCAGCAGACCACCCCCGGTAGCGCTCCGCAGGCTGATGTCGGCGGTGAGGTTCCCCGGTCCCTCGATGTCGAGTGGCAGCGGAAATGTCGCCCGGGCAAGGCGGAGCGCGTCCCCGATCGGCGCTTCGGGAATCTTGAACGACAGTACGGGCGTGGGAAGGAGCCGGCCGGCTCCCGTGACCGAGACTCCAGCTGCGTTCACGTCGAGGCGCTCGAGGGTCCATCGCTCGCCCGATCGCATCACCTTGAATGAAGCGCCGAGTTTGTCCAGGGGCGCATCGCCCGCCAGGAAGGCCGCGTTGTGGGCCGAGAGCTTGCCCTCAAAGCGGTCGCCTCCCGTTACCTGGACGGTGCCCGAGACCGAGGTGCCGGGCCGGATCAGGCCGGCGGTCAGCCACGGCGGGAGGGCGGCGCTGCGGATCGCGTCGAGCTCGAGCGTGAACGGTCCCTGGACGGCGCCCTTCCAAGCGACCCTGCCGCCGTCGTCAGGCAGGGTGGCCGAACCGTGAAGGCCCCCGGTGACCGGATCGAGGTCGGTCGAGATATCGCTCAGCGTCCAGGCCGGCACTTGGCTTCCGACCTCCGACACCGTGACGGCGCCCTGGCGGATCCTGACCTGCTGCACCTGAACGTCGAGCCGGGACGAGCTGGCAGTCGCCGTTGTCGCGCCGCCGGTCTTCTGTGGTGTCCGCCAGGGTGGGAGGGCAAGGCGGTCTCCGGTTCTCGTGAGCGTGATCCGAGGTCCGATGACGTCGATCCGGTGGACGACGAGGTGTCCACGCAAGAGCGGCAGCAGCTCAGCGCGGGCCGCCAGCTCCGCCACCTCCAGGGTGGCGTGGCTTGCCGGGTCGGCGGCGCGGACGGGGCTGATACGAACAGCCGGACCGTGTAGGAGTGACAGGTCGATGTTGCCCAGCGTGACTTTCCAGCCGGTACGGTCACGCAGGGAGCTCTCGATCCGGCCCCGATACTGCTCGACGTTGGCCAGGCGCGGCAGCAGGATCGCGCCAGCAACGGCGATAACGATCAGGATGAGGACGGTGGCGATGAGGGCCTTCTTCATCACGCCTCGCTCCTTCCGTACCCGAGGGCCACCGCTCGAGTATATGTCCGGCGGCGGCGGTTGACGCTCGAACGAAGGCACCCGGCACGTGGTGTACACTCCGGCGCACGTGCCGGGTTCCGCTCGTCTCGCCCTGCTGGCCGCCTGCTTCCTGTGGGCGGTGTCGTTCGTTGCGACCAAGGTGGCGTTGGCAAGCACGCCGCCGCTGTCGGTGGTTGCGCTGCGGCTGGTGATCTCGGCCGCGTGCTTCGTGGTCTGGATCGCGGCGACGGGACGGACTTTCCGCATCGGCGGAACGCGGCAGCTGGTCCGGCTGCTCGGACTCAGCCTGCTCGGAACCGGCCTGCACTATGGGATTCAGACCATCGGCCTGGAGTACACGACCGCGTCCAACGCGTCGCTGTACGCGGTCACCGGGCCGATCACGATCGTCGTCCTGGCGGCCATCTTCCTGCACGAGCCGGTGGGGACCCGGAAGGTGGTTGGCATCGTGCTGGCCGTGCTCGGCGTGCTGACGGTGATGGGCATCGACACGCTCTCCAGGGCCGACCTCGGTGGTCACGTCCTCGGCGATGCTCTGGTCCTCGGCAGCATCGTGCTGTGGGGGATGTTCACGGTGTTCGGAAAGAAGCTGACGGACGAGCTCGGAGCGCTGCGGGTGACCGCGGTCGTCACCATCATCGGCGCGACCTGGATGCTCCCGGTGGGCTGGATCGAGGCCCGGCTGCGGTCGTTCTCGTTGGTGCGGGTCACGGTCGACGGCTGGGTCGCGATCGCCTTCCTCGGTATCGGCTGCTCGTTCCTGGCCACTCTGCTGTACTTCATGGCCCTCGAACGTACCGAGTCGCAGAAGGTCGGCGTCTACCTGTACACCATCCCGCCAATGACTGCGGTCGTCGCGGCGCTCTACCTCCACGAGGTCCTCACGCCCCGCTTCTTCCTCGGTTCGCTGCTGGTTTTCGGCGGCGTCTGGCTCACGGAGCGTGGCTAGCTCCAATGCCACCCGGGAACCCGGTTCGGCTGCGATCCACTTGAGGGGACGTGTTTTCTTAGGATATTGAGACTAGGTATCTTAACTAGGAATAGTTCTTGACAACCTGAATTCCATAGTCGTAGGATTGATCCAGCGAACAATCGAAGCCGGTCTCCTGCCGGCTGCGGACAAAAAGGGGGGGTTATGAGTTCCTCGGGTCATCCGAAGACGACGTACGACGTTCTTCGAGCCCACGGGGTCGACCGGCGGAAGTTCCTCAAGTTCTGCACATTGACGGCCGCCGCCATGGGTCTGGATGTTTCGCTCGTGCCCAAAGTCGTCGAGGCGATGGAGACCAAGCCGCGAATTCCGGTGATCTGGCTCCACGGCCTCGAGTGCACCTGCTGCTCCGAGTCGTTCATTCGTTCCTCGCACCCGATCGCCCAGGACGTCATTCTCAACATGATCTCGCTCGACTACGACGACACCCTGCAGGCTGCGGCCGGCGAGCAGGTCGAAGAGATCCGGCGCAAGGTCATGAAGGAGCATCCCGGCGAGTACGTGCTGGCGGTCGAGGGCAACGCGCCGACCAACGATGGCGGCGTCTACTGCACGGTCGGGGGGGACACCTTCCTCAACGTCCTGCGCGAGACCGCGGAACACGCGAAGTTCGTGGTGGCGTGGGGCTCCTGCGCGTCGAACGGTTGCGTGCAGTCGGCCTACCCGAATCCGACCGGCGCCAAGCCGGTTCACGAGCTGATCCACGGCAAGCCGATCGTCAATGTTCCCGGCTGCCCGCCGATCGCGGAGGTCATGACCGGCGTCCTGACCTACGTGCTGACGTTCGGCCGTCTGCCCGAGCTCGACAGCTTTCACCGGCCGAAGATGTTCTACGCCCAGCGGATCCACGACAAGTGTTACCGCAGGGCGTACTTCGATGCTGGGCAGTTCGTCGAGGAGTGGGACGACGACGGTGCGCGCAAGGGCTGGTGCCTGTACAAGATGGGGTGCCGCGGACCGACGACTTACAACTCGTGCTCGACCTTCAAGTGGAACAATGGGGTTTCCTACCCGATCGGTTCCGGGCACGGCTGTATCGGGTGTAGTGAGAACAACTTCTGGGACAACAGCCCGTTCTATGACCGCCTCACCTCGATTCCGGTACCGGGCATCGAGGCGACGCCTGACGGCGTCGGCGAAACACTCGCCATTGCCGCCGGGGTGGGCGTGGCGGCGCACTTTGCGTCGTTCATGGTCAAGAAGGGCCTCGACCGCTCCCGTGGCCGGGACGCCGAGTCCGACGAGTAAGGGGGGGATTCCATGACAGCACAGCGAGTCGTCGTCGACCCGGTCACCCGCATCGAGGGTCACCTGCGCATCGAGGCGATGCTCGACGGGAAAGGCACCATTCAGGATGCGATGTCTTCCGGCACGATGTGGCGAGGCATCGAGATCATCTTACGCAACCGCGATCCGCGCACCGCATGGGCATACTGCGAGCGGATCTGCGGCGTCTGCACGACCGTGCACGCGCTGGCCTCGGTGCGCGCGGTCGAGAACGCCGTCGGGATCACCGTGCCGCGCAACGCGGACATCATCCGCAACATCATGTTCCTGACCCAGTACGTGCAGGACCACGTGATTCACTTCTACCACCTCACTGCGCTCGACTGGGTGGACTTGGTGTCGGCACTCGGCGCGGATCCGGCTAAGACAGCCGCACTGGCGCAGGCGGTGTCGCCGCACTGGCCCAAGGCCACCACCGGCTACTTCTCGGACGTCAAAGCAACGCTCAGCAAGTTTGCGAGCTCCGGGCAGCTCGGGATCTTCGCCAACGCCTATTGGGGCCACCCGGCCTACAAGCTGCCGGCCGAGGCCAACCTGATGGCGGTGGCGCACTACCTCGAGGCGCTGAAGTGGCAGAAGGAGATCGCGAAGATCCACACCATCTTCGGCGGTAAGAACCCGCACCCGAATTATCTCGTCGGTGGGATGGCCTGCGCCATCGACATGCAGAGCGACAACGCCATCAACATGGAACGGCTCAACTACGTCAAGGGCCTCATCACGCAGGCCCAGGGCATTGTCGAGAACCTCTACCTTCCAGATCTGCTTGCCGTGGCTTCCTTCTACCCTGAATGGACGACCTACGGGGGCGGCCTCGGCAACTACATGAGCTACGGCGACATGCCGCAGAACGGGATCGGAGATCCCTCGACCTTCCTGTTCCCTCGCGGCATCATCCTCGACAAGGACCTGTCCAAGGTCCTTGAGGTCGACCCGACCGATCCGGACCAGATCCGCGAGCAGGTCGCGCACTCCTGGTACACCTACCCAGCAGGGACCGAGGCCCTGCACCCGTGGGACGGGGTCACCGAGCCCAAGTACACGGGCCCCAAGCCGCCTTACAAGCAGCTCGACGAGAACGGACAGTACTCGTGGCTGAAGGCCCCCCGTTGGCGCGGCAAGGCGATGGAGGTTGGGCCGCTGGCGCGAGTCCTGATCGGCTTCGCGAGCGGACGAGACGACTTCAAGGAGGTCGTCACCGAGGCATTGGGACAACTCAAGATCCCGGCCGCGGCACTGTTCTCGACCCTGGGCCGACTCGCGGCACGCGGCCTCGAGACCCGGCTGGCGGCGCACTGGCTGCAGGCGGAGTTCGACCGGCTGGTCGCCAACATCAAGGCCGGGGACCAGCAGGTGGCGGACACCACGCGCTGGGAGCCCGCGACCTGGCCCGCCGAGTGCAAGGGGTTCGGTTTCACCGAGGCGCCGCGCGGCTCGCTCGGGCACTGGGTCCACATCAAGGACACGAAGATCGCCAACTATCAGGCCGTCGTTCCCTCGACCTGGAACGCGTCGCCGAAGGACAGCGAGGGCCAGCACGGCGCCTACGAGGCGGCGCTGCTGGGAACGCCGATGGCAGACCCGAAGCGGCCGGTCGAGATTCTCCGGACCATCCACTCCTTCGACCCGTGCCTGGCGTGCGCGTCTCACGTGTTCGGCCCGGACGGCGAGAAGCTGGCAGAAGTGGTCGTGCGCTAGGAGGTGAGTCATGGCAACCAACGTGGGTGCGTTCCGCCCCGAGGAGCTGGCAGCCAGCCCTCACCGGTTCTTCCGGCGCCGCTACGTTTGGCAGTGGCCGATCCGGGTCTTCCACTGGACCAACGCCATCTCGATCACGGTGCTGTTCCTGACCGGGCTGTACATCGCACACCCGATACTGGCACCGGCCGGCGAGGCCTACAAGGCGTTCGTGATGGGGCGAGTGCGCCAGATCCATTTCCTGTTCGCATTCATCTTCGCGGTCGGCTTCATCTGGCGGATGTACTGGTTCTGGATGGGCAACAACTACGCCCGCTCGGGCTTCCCGTTCTTCTGGCGCCGCAGCTGGTGGCAGGACCTGTTTCGCCAGCTGGGTGACTACCTCCACCTCAGGCGCGGCCATGTCCACCTCGGCCACAACGCCCTTGGCGGGCTGTCGTATACGGTGTTCGTGATCGCGTTGGGGTGGGCGCAGCTGCTGACCGGCCTCGCCATGTATTCGGAGTCCAACCCGGGCGGCTTCTGGAGCTCGCTGGTGGGGTGGGTGATCCCGCTGGCCGGGGGCTCGTTCCAGGTTCATATGTGGCACCACCTGTTCGCGTGGCTGTTCGTGGTGTTCGCGATTCTCCACCTGTACATCGTGTTTTACGACGGCCAGCAGTACAAGAACGGCCTGGTCACCTCGATGATCTCGGGCGTCAAGTTCTACCAGGAGGGCGACGTGGATCATGACAGCTGGCTCAGCTAGCCCGCAGAGCACTACCGAGCCGCTCTTGGTTCTGGGCCTCGGCAACCTGCTGCTGCGGGACGACGGTGTCGGCCTCGAGCTCCTCAAGAGGCTCGAGGGCCGGTTCGCCGATGCGCCTGGGATCGAGCTGGTGGAGGGCGGGACGCAGGGTCTCGCCCTGCTGCCTTTCCTCGAGCGGAGGCCAGGGCTGCTGGTTCTGGATGCCGCCGCGTTCGGCGCGGCGCCGGGGACGGTCCACGTGATGTGGAATCCGGAGCATCACGCGGCACCGCGCGGGATCGGCGCGCACGAGGGCAACGCGGGCGAGCTGCTGGATGCGGCGCGGCTGATCGGCTACCTGCCCGAGCAGGTGTGCCTGGTGGGCGTTGAGCCGGCGGACATCAGTACCGGGATCGGCCTGTCGGGTGAGGTCGAAGGGGCGCTCGAGGCCGCGCTCGAGGCGGCCACGGCCGCCGTCGCCCGCCTCACGGCGAGCTAGCCGGGAGCAGCACGACGACATGTCGGGCACGGTCGTTTTCGGGCGCCAGCCAGGGGTTGGAGAGAGCCGGCATCGAGACGTATTATCAGAAAATGCTGGAGTAGCGTCGATGCACGAGATGGGAATCGCGATCGAGATTTACCGCACATCCCGCGAAGCGGTCCTCGGCCATGGACCGGGCCGCATCGAGCGAGTGCGGGTGGCGGTCGGCGAGCTGGCGGCGGTCGAGCCCGATCTGCTGTCCTTCGCCTGGGAGGCGGTGGTGGCCGGTAGCGCAGACTCGGAGGCGGCGCTCGAGGTTGACTGGCGTCCCGCCCGTCAGCTGTGCTCGACCTGCGGCGAGGTCGCCGAGCGGGCGAGCGGGTCATGGCTGCGGCTTTGCCCGCGCTGCGAGCAGCCGCTCGCGGTCGAGGGAGGGGACGAGCTGGACATCCTCGAGATCGTGTACGAGGCCGAGGAGCCCGCCGTCAGGGAGGCGTGATGAAGACCATCGTGACGGTCAAGCGCAAGGCGCTCGCATCCAACGATGAGCGGGCCGGGCAGCTGCGGGCGATGCTCGCCGAACGGGGAACGCTGGCCCTCAACCTGATCTCGTCGCCCGGCTCGGGCAAGACGACCCTGCTCGAGGCGACGCTGCGCGAGCTCGGTGGGGAGCTTCGGTGCGCTGTGCTCGAAGGGGATGTTGCCACCGAGCGTGACGCCGAGAGGATCCGCGCCCTGGGCGTTCCTGCGCACCAGATCCTCACCGGCGGCGCCTGCCACCTCGACGCGCGCCTGGTCCAGGGAGGGCTGGAGGAGGGCCGCATCCCGGAGGTCGACATCCTCTTCATCGAGAACGTGGGCAACCTCATCTGCCCGACTTCCTATGACCTCGGCGAGGACCTCAAGGTCGTGCTGTTGTCGGTGACGGAGGGTGACGACAAGCCGTTCAAGTACCCGGCGATCTTCGCCCGCGCCGAGGTCGCGGTGATCAGCAAGGCGGACCTGCTGCCTCACGTACCCTTCGATCTCGCCGCGGTAAAGGAGCAGATCGCCACCCTCAATCCGCGGGCCACGATCCTGCTGACCTCCTCTCTCACCGGCCAGGGCATGGGTGCGTGGTACGACCTGCTGCGGGCGCGGCTGGCGACCAAGAGGGAGGAAACGGCGTGAGCGACGGCGGGGGGACCCGGGTGCGGGTACGGTGCCGCGGCACCGTGCAGGGCGTCGGGTTTCGCCCCGCAGTCCACCGTCTGGCCTCGTCTCTCGGCCTCGGCGGGTGGGTCACCAACGATCCTCAGGGAGCCACGATCGAGATCGAGGGCAAGGAGGCGATGGTCACCGCATTCGTGGACCGGCTGCCGGCCGAGCTGCCGCCGTTGGCCCGTCTCGACGGCGTCGACGCTGAGCCGTGCGCGCCGTGCGGCGAGGTTGCCTTCACGGTGCGGCAGTCTGCGTTGGGTCGGCGAGAGGGCGCCCTGGTGCCACCCGATGCGGTGCTGTGTGCCGACTGCCGCCGTGAGATGGAGACCGAGGGCGATCGCCGCTACCACTACCCGTTCACGACCTGCACCAACTGCGGTCCGCGCTTCTCGCTGGTCCGTGAGCTGCCGTACGACCGCGAGCGAACCTCGATGGCCTGCTTCCCGCTGTGCGTCGCGTGCCGGCGGGAGTACGAGGACCCTCGGGACCGGCGTTACCACGCGGAGCCGGTGGCATGCCCGGTGTGCGGCCCGCGCCTGTGGCTCGCGGGGCCGAAAGGCGAAGAGGTCGCTGTTGCAGCCGACCCCGTGGCACACGTCCGGTCGGAGCTCCTTGCGGGCTGGATCGTGGCGGTCAAAGGGGTCGGCGGGTTCCAGCTCGCCTGCCGCGCCGACTCGTCGGAGGTCGTCGAGCGGCTGCGTACCCGAAAGCGGCGGCAGGGCAAGCCGTTCGCAATCATGGTCAGGGACCTCACGGCGGCGCACAGCCTGGTCGAGCTCGACGAGGAATGCGAGAGGTTGCTGCTGTCACCGCGGTCGCCGATCGTGCTCGCGCCGCGTCGGCGGCCCTCACCCATTGCCGAGGGGGTAGCGCCGGGTCTCGAAGATCTCGGCGTCATGCTGCCGACCACGCCGTTGCACGTCGAGCTCCTGCGTGACCGACGTCTACCGCCGCTGGTGATGACCTCGGCAAACCTGTCGGAGGAGCCGCTGTGCCGGACGAACCGGGAGGCGGTCGAGCGCCTGGCCGGCGTCGCCGATCTCTACCTGATGCATGACCGCGACGTCGTTCGACGGATCGACGACTCGGTGGTGCGCAGCTCGTCGCGCGGCCCGGTGATGGTGCGGCGCGCCCGCGGCTGGGTGCCGGAGCCGCTGCCGCTGCCGGTTGCGGCGCCCGTGCCGGTGGTCGCCACCGGCGGCCACCTGCAGGTGACCGCCTGCGTGGCGGTCGGAGAGCAGGCGTTTCCCTCGCAACACGTCGGCGACCTGGACTCGGTCGC
This sequence comes from Acidobacteriota bacterium, assembly GCA_022340775.1. Classification (GTDB taxonomy): domain Bacteria; phylum Acidobacteriota; class Thermoanaerobaculia; order Thermoanaerobaculales; family Sulfomarinibacteraceae; genus JAJDNH01. Next base: position 14,849 of record JAJDNH010000126.1, on the reverse strand, counting down.
CGCACGCGCGTTCCTCGGTGAGGTGACCGAGAGCCTGGTGGCGTTCCTGCAGGCTGAGCCGGGGCTGGTAGCCGCCGACGAGCATCCGGACTACGCCAGCGGCTGGCTGGCACGGGAGCTGGGCGAGCGTTGGGGCGCAGAGGTACTGGCTGTCCAGCACCACCTCGCCCACGCCGCCGCGGTGCTGGCCGAAAACGGCCGGTTCCCCGGTCCGGGGCAGCGGCGCTTCGCGGTGACGCTGGACGGTACCGGGTGGGGCGGGGACGGCGCCGCCTGGGGCGGCGAGTGGCTGGAGGTTGACGGAGACCTCGGCTGGCGCCGGCTCGCCTCCCTCGAGCCTCTGCCGCTGGTGGGCGGCGAGGCCGCGGTGCGCGAGCCGTGGCGGGTCGCGGTGGCTGCCCTCGACCGCTCCGGGGACGGCGACCTGATCGAACGAACGCCGCTCGCGGGCCTGGTCGGTTCTGAGCGGCTGCGGCAGGTGCTCAGCCTGTGCAAGAGCGGGCACTGGCCGCTGGCAAGCGGCGCCGGGAGGGTGTTCGAGGCGGCGGGCGCACTGCTCGGCGTTGCACTGGACAACCGTTGGGAGGGCGAGGCGGCGGTGCGACTGGAGGCACTGGCGGCGAGCTCGCCTCGACCGGTGCAGGCATGGGAAGAGGTCCGGCTCGGCAACGAGGCGAGAGTGCTGCCGTCCTCGCGGCTGCTGTCGGCGGCGGCGCGGCGGCTTGCCGCCGGCGAGCCACCGTCCGAGGTGGCGGCCGGCTTTCACGCCACCTTCACCAGGCTCGCGGCCGACCTCACGATCGGTCTCGGGCTGCCGGCGGGCTCGGCGGTCGCCCTCGGCGGCGGTTGTTTCGTCAACAGGATCCTGACGGCGGGGCTGTCGGCGGCGCTCGAGCGAGCCGGGTTCGAGATCCTCCTGGCGCGTGCCGTTCCGCCCGGCGACGGTGGGCTGTCGTACGGCCAGGCGGTCGTCGCGGCGGTGGCCGCTGCACGCGGCGTACGGCCGTGTCGGGAAGATCCGTATACTCGATCCAACGATGTCGTGACGCCGGCAGAGCCGAGGGGAGAGGCCACCACTGGTGAGCCGCGGTCCGCCGGCATGAACGGGGGGGATAGCCGATGTGCCTAGCGATTCCGATGGTCCTGGTGGAACGCGACGAGCTCGTCGGTGTTGTCGAGCTCGAGGGCGTCCGACGCACCGTGTCTCTGATGCTCCTGCAAGATGCCCGGGAGGGTGAGCAGCTGCTGATCCACGCCGGATACGCGATCGGGCGGCTCGACGAGGAAGAAGCGGCGCAGACCCTGGCTTTGCTGCGCGAGTACGCGGACGCGGTGGCGGCGACGTGACGCCCACGGCCGGCTACTCCGACCCGCGCGCTCTGGCTGCCTTGATCGCAAAGCTGCGCGAGGTGACATGCGGCCTCGACCGCAAGCTGACGTTCATGGAGGTCTGCGGCACCCACACCCACAGCGTTGCGAAAGCGGGGCTGAGACGAATGATGCCGCCGGCTGTCAGGCTCATATCGGGGCCTGGTTGTCCGGTATGTGTGACCCCGGTCGACTATCTCGACCGTGCGCTGGCACTTGCCGTGCTGCCGGACACGATTGTCTGCACGTTCGGAGACCTGATGCGGGTACCGTCCAGCGGCGCCTCGCTCGAGCAGGCGCGGGCCGAGGGGGCGCAGGTAGAGGTTGTGTACTCGCCGCGGGACGCGCTCGAGCTCGCGCGGCGTCGCGCGGAGGCCCGAGTGGTCTTCCTGGCGGTCGGGTTCGAGACCACTGCGCCGACGATCGCGGGCGCGCTGGCCGAGGCAGAGGCGGACCGGGTTACCAATTTTTTCCTGTTGCCCGGCAACAAGACCATGCCACAGGTGATGCGGGTCCTGGTCGACGACCAGGAGCTGGAAGTCCACGGATTCCTGCTGCCGGGCCACGTCTCGGTGATCACCGGCTGGCGGATGTTCAGCTTCCTGGCCGACGAGTTCGGGATCCCCGGCGTCGTCACCGGCTTCACGCCGACGGACGTGGCGCAGGGCGTGCTCGCGCTTGCCCGGCAGGCGGCCGACGGTCACGCGACGATCGCCAACCAGTACGGACGTGTGGTGACCGCTGAGGGCAACCCGCAGGCCCGGCGGCTCGTCGACCGCTTCTTCGAGCCGGCGGACTCGGCGTGGCGCGGTTTTGGCGTCGTGCCGGGCTCCGGCCTCGGCCTGAAGCCGGAGTGGGCCCACCGGGATGCGTCGTTGATTTCGGTCGAGCTTCCCGCGCCGCGGGAGCCGGTCGGCTGCCGGTGCGGCGAAGTTCTGCGGGGCGTGGTCGATCCTCCGGAATGCCCGCTTTTCGCGAGCGGCTGCGACCCGGAGCTGCCGGTCGGCGCCTGCATGGTCTCCTCGGAGGGAACGTGCAGTGCCTGGTACCGCCATGAGCGGTGGGCGGGGGCCGGCGCTTGAAACCGCTGCAGAGGGTTCTCCTCGCCCATGGGGGCGGCGGCCGCCTGACCCGGCAGCTGGTCGAAGAGCTGTTCCTGCCGGCGCTCGAGAACCCGTTCCTGGCCACGCTGACGGACGGCGCCCTGCTTCCCGAGCTGCCGCCCGGTCGACCTGCGCTGACCACCGACGCGTTCGTCGTGGATCCCCCGGTGTTTGCCGGCGGCGACCTCGGCTACCTGAGCATCTGCGGTACCGTCAACGACCTGGCCATGGTCGGGGCGAGGCCGCTCTACCTGACGTGGGCGCTGGTCCTTGAAGAGGGTGCCGAGGGCGCCCTGGTCGCCACCTGCACCGAGGGCGCTGCGCGCGCAGCGGCGGAGGCCGGTGTGGCCGTGGTTGCCGGGGACACCAAGGTGGTTCCCCGCGGCAAGGGTGACCGGCTGTTCGCGGTGACCGCCGGGCTCGGCGTGGCACCGCCGGGGCGGGACCTCCGGGACGACCGCATCAGGCCCGGGGACGTTGTCATCGCTTCGGGGCCGCTGGGCGACCACGGTGCCACCGTGATGGCGCACCGCCACGGCCTCGACGCACCGCACCTGGCCTCCGATTGCAGGCCGCTGTCAGGCCTGGTCGAGGCGCTCTGTGACAGCGGTGCCGCGGTGCACTCGCTGCACGACCCGACGCGGGGTGGCGCGGTCGCGATCTGCCATGAGGTGGCTGGCAGGAGCGGCCTTCGGGTTCGACTGGTGGAGACCGACCTGCCGATAAGGCCCGAGGTCGCGACGGTCTGCGACCTGCTGGGCCTCGAGGCCCTCTCGCTGGCCTGTGAAGGGCGGTTGCTCGCCTGGGTCGATGGCGGCCACGCGGAGCTGGCCGTGGCCGCGATGCAGGCGCATCCCGATGGCGTGGAGGCGGCCGTGGTTGGCCGCATGGAGGAGCTGCCGGCGGGGGCGCCGCCGGTGTTGCTGGAAACCGCGGTCGGCGGGGAGCGGCCTCTCGATCTCCTGTCCGGTCACGAGCTGCCGAGGATCTGCTGATGCTGTGGGCACACCTTCCCTGGACCCTGCTCATCGCTGCAATCGGCATTGGTGCAACCCACACCTTGCTCGGCCCCGACCACTACCTGCCGTTCATCATGCTGGCGCGGGCGCGGGGTTGGAGCCGCTCGCGGACGGTTGTTATCACGGCTGTGTGCGGTGTCGGTCATGTCGGCTCGTCGGTGTTGTTGGGAACGCTCGGAATCGCCTTCGGTTTTGCCATCGGCCACCTCCGGATGGCGGAGTCCGGGCGCGGCGATGTTGCGGCGTGGGCGATGGTGGCGTTCGGCGCCGCCTACGCTTTGTGGGGTGTCCGACACGCGATGAGGACGCGCAAGGGGCTCGAGCCTCACAGCCATGACGGCGGCGTGCACATTCACAGCCACGGCGTACGCCCGCACCACCACGACCACGTCGAGATTGGAGCCAACACCACCTTCTGGACCCTGTTCATCATCTTCGTGCTCGGTCCCTGCGAACCTCTCATTCCTCTGTTCGCGCTACCCGCCAGCCGTGGCCAGTGGGGGGCGGCGGCCCTCACCGCAGTGGTCTTCGGCGTGGTCACTCTGGTCTGCATGGTCGCGGTCACCCTCGCCGGCCTCGAAGGGGTGAAGCTGGTGCGCGTGCGTGCTCTCGAGCGCTGGGCGCACGTTGCCGCCGGGAGCATCATCGCCGCCGCGGGCCTGTCGGTCATCTACTTGGGCCTTTAGAGGTTCGTAGAGTGATTAAGTAATTGAGTAATTAAGTGATTAGGTTTCCTCGTCCACTCGCGAGAGACGCACGACGAGCGATGCTAGAAGCAGGGCGTGCGGTCGCCGGGTGACCTCTTGGCCGCAAGAGTTTCAGAGCTAAGTCGGAGAGATCGGTGGGGTGTCGGAGCCGACCAGCTCCTCCATCAGGCGGCGGGTTGGCCAGATCAGTGCCATCGCAGCGAGGGATACCGCGGCGAACACCGCGCACCACCAGAGATTGCCGGACAGCAAGGTCAGCACCAGACCGAAGACCGCTGTGCTCTCCCGCAGGGCAAGGCTGACGAGCAAAGTCTGGCGGTACGCGGTGAGGACCTGGTCGGGATCGGCCGGCTCGGTGCGCTCGCGGAGCTGCCTGAGCTGGATTCTGTACAGCACCTCTGCCGCCACCAGCATCATGACCGCAACAACCGAAAGCACCGGAGGAAGCAGGGCCGGCATGGTGGCGTGACCCAGCGGTGCGCCCCTGTTCTGAGAGACCAGGAAGGCAGCGATGACAAGGTAGATGATCACCGAGCTGGCCATCGCCGTTGCGAGCACGACGGCTACGCTGAGGGCCCTCGTGATCGAGCCCGGGAGATCCTCTTCCGGCATGGTCTCTCCTCCTTGCGGGGCTCTGAGCCTTTCCAGGTTGCCAAGTATCGTATCAGGTTCACACGTTCTTGAACTCTTCGGGGCAGCTCCACGTATCATGGGGGTGATGATCGGAACGAGGTGGCGGCAGATCCTGGTACTGCTGGTACCGGGCATACTGGCCTTTCTTCTGGCCGGGCTGTCGATTGCCGACATGTTCCTGCCCAAGCCGTACGACGGAGTCGTGCTGGAGGCGGATGCGCCCGGGCGGCTTGTTGTTCGCCAGGTGGTGGCCGGGTCGGGCGCCGATGTGGCCGGTATACGGCCCGGGGACGTGATCGTCGGCATCGACCGTGATGTCCTCGACTCGCCCGCCAACGCGGCAGAGATTCTCAACCACCACAGTATCGGCGACAGGGTCCCCTACCTGGTGCGGTCGAAGGGACATCTGCGCGAGGTTCTGGTGAAGATGGGGAGGCGGCGCATCGGCGGCACCATGTACCTGGTGGCCTGCCTGCTGGGGTTCAGCTTCTTCTTCGTCGGCCTGTTCGTTCTGATCCGCCAGCCGCGTTTGCCGGCGACCCGCGTCTTCTTCATGATGTGCGTTCTGTTCCTGCTCTTCCTGGTGTGCCGGCTCCGGCCGGCATCGTACTCGTGGGTCGACAGCTTCGTCCTCACGACAGGGACCCTGGCGCTGCTGTTCCTGCCGGCGACCTTCCTTCACTTCTTCATGATCTTCCCGCGCCCGATTTGGGAGTGGAGGCGCGACCCGCTGGCGCTTGTCGCCGGCACCCTGGCGCGGCGCGGTGTGCTGCTGCCGCTGCTCTACCTCCTCCCTGCCGCTGTTTACGTCGGCGCCGTGACGCGCGCCCACATGCGCAACGTAGCGTTGGCGCTGATCAGCGGCGCGCCGGCCGCCAACTGGTGGGTGATGGTCGTGTACATGCTGCTCGGGCTGGGGGCGCTCGCCATCAGCTCCCGCTGGCTGCCCGATCCTCGCCAGAGGCGTGGCGCCGGTCTCGTGTTCCTGGGCACGGTTTTCGGAGTCGTGCCGTTCCTGGTGCTCTCGGTGGCCTTCCCCTCTTTTCTGAACACCGAGCGGTTCCTCTTCTACGGTGTCATCCCGCTCGTGCTGGTACCCCTGACCTTTGCGTACGCGATTATCCGCTTCCAACTCCTGGACATACGGGTCATCTTGCGCAAGAGCCTCATGTACACGATCACGACAGCGCTGGTGACGGCCGCCTATGCGCTCGGCATCGCCTCCTTCAACTGGTTGTTCCGGGGCACACAGCTGGCGGCTGCGCCGTACTTTCCGCTGGTCTTCGCGCTCGCCATCGTGCTGCTGTTCGAACCGTTGCGTCATCGGCTGCAGGAGCCCGTGAACCGGTTCTTCTTCCGCGAGCGCTCGCGGCTCCAGACCGCCATGGAGGAGATGGGCGAGGCGTTCACGGCGCAGGTCGACCTCACCTCGGTGGTGCGAGAGCTGGTCCGCCGTCTGCCGGAGCTGCTGGGGCTGCGATTCGCAGCCCTTTACCTCCAGAAGTCCTCGGTTCTCGAGCGGGCCGCGGGGCCTTCCGTGCTGCCCGAACAGCTGCCGGCGATGCCGCTGCTCAACGACTTTCTCACGCGACGCGGCGGCCTTGTCCGGGTCGAGCAGCTGGCGCCGCTCGAGATGCTGTCGTCGGAGGTGGAGGCTCTGAGCCGAAGCCTGAGCGAGTCGGGAGTCGAGGTGATTGGCACCTTGACCTCGCCACGCAGGTTCCTGGGTCTTGTGCTGCTCTCCGGCACCGCAGGCCAGATCACGCTCGAATGGGAGGACCTGCGCCTGGTGCGCGGCCTTTTGCAGCAAGCATCCATCGCGCTCGAGACCGGCACCCTGCTCGAGGAGCGTACCCGGCAGGCCGAGCTCGAGCGCGAGCTCAAGATCGCGGCCCAGATCCAGGCGTCGTTGCTGCCGCGGCAGCTGGAGGTGGCGACAGGGTGGCGGGTTGCCGCAGCCTGCCACCCGGCGCGGGAGGTGGGCGGCGACTTCTACACCCAGCTGCCAGGTGCGCATGGAGGTTCCCGCGCACTGGTCTATGGGGACGTCTCGGGCAAGTCGATTCCGGGAGCGCTGCTGATGATGGCGGCCCACGAGGTGCTGCACGCGCTGGCGATCGCTCACCCGGAACCCGGCGAGCTTCTCGACCTCGCGAACCGCCGGCTCCACACACTCCGCCACAGTAGCAGTGTGCTGAGCCGGGGCAGCTTCGTGGCGCTCGGCTACATCGCCTGTGCTCCCGAAGGTGGTTCCTTGAGGTACTCGCTCGCCGGTCAGCCCCCGCCGCTCAAGCGGCACGCCGACGGCAGGGTGGAGGAGCTGTTGATGCCGCGGCACCGCATCCCGCTCGGCGCGTTCCCGCAGGGTGGCTACCGGGTGCTGGAGACGCCGATGGAGAAGGGGGATGTCGTGCTCGCCTACTCCGACGGCGTGCTCGAGTCGATGTCGCCGTCCGGGGAGTTTTTCGGCGTGGAGAGGTTGATGGAGGTTCTCGAGGCGTGCCCGGGGACGCCGGAGGAGATCGTGAGCCAAGTGTTGGAGGCGGTGGAGTCGTTTGCAGACGGCCGGGCAGCCTACGACGACATCACGGTTCTGGCGGTGTCCTGCTGCCGGGCGGACAGGATGTGCGGAGACAACTGTGAAACCCGCACCGGGGGAAATGCGTAGATCACCTTGGATGAAGGTGTGGTGTGTGATGGTCATGGCTGCGGATGACAGCAGCGCAGGAGTCGAGTTGGTGGTGTCGAGGGCCCAACCGGGCCCCCCAGGAGAGCAAGAGACATGAAGAAGTGGATACCCGTGATCGGTGTAGCAGCCCTGGTCGCTGCTCTCGGCGTGTGGCATCTGGCCGCCGGAAAGCGTCCGGAGTGGACGACGTCCTCCCCGCAGGCCCTGGCCGAGTTCCAGGCCGGGATGGACAGCACGATGAAGATGTACACGGGCGAGGCCCAGAAACACTTCGAGAAGGCGGTCCAGCTCGATCCCGACTTCCTGATGGCCAGGCTCGAGCTGCTCCTGACCGGAAATCAGAAGGGCGAATACAGGAAGGACAAGCTCAAGGCCCTGGTGGAGAGCGCGGATCTGGATCGCCTCAACCCTCGAGAGAGGTTCATGGTCGAGCGGCTCAAGGCTGGTATCGAAGGTCGACGAGCGGATGCGGACAAGATCCTGGACGACTACCTGGCCCAGCACCCCGAGGATCCCTACGCACTCTTCGAGAAAGCCAGCGTCCTGTGGCATACGGGAAAGCTCGATGAGGCCAAGAAGCTCTTCCAGCGGCTGATCAAGGTGGCTCCCAACTGGGTCCTGGCTTACAACAGCCTCGGGTACATCGCGATGCAGCTGGAGGACTTCGAGAAGTCGGAAGAGAACTTCACGACCTACCGTTTCATCGCTCCGGACCAGGCCAACCCTCACGATTCCCTCGGCGAGCTCCTCAACCTGACCGGTCGCTACACGGAGGCCGAGAAGGAGCTCGACGCGGCGCTCGCGACCAAGCCGGACTTCTGCGCCTCCTACAACCACCTGGCCTGGACACACCTGCTCGAGGATCGGCCGGAAGCGGCCCGACAGGATCTCCAGCGGCTTTCCAGGGAGGAGGGATGCGCCACCTGGGTCAACGAGACCCGGTGCATGGTCGACCTCTGGGCGCCGGCGCGGCAGCACCAGTGGAAGCAGGTTCTCGAGCTGGCGAAGCAGGATGACTGCCTCAAGGACGGCAAACTCGGGTCGGGGCCGGGCGGGCTCTACGCCTACACGGCGGCCGCGATGCTGGGCGACAACGAGCTCTGTGACAAGGTCGAGGCCCCGCTGGAGAAGGCTATCGCCAAGGAAGGGAAGGCGCCCCACCTGGAGGCGGTGCTGAGCCATCTGCAAGGTGTCAGGGCCGCTGCTGCCGGACACTACGTCAAGGCGGCCAAGCTGTTGCGCAAGGCCGACGAAGGTCTCACCTTTGCAGGAAGCGCGGACGGGCTGTTCAAGCTGTACAACCAGGCCTGCCTGGCAGAAGTGCTGCAGAAGGCCGGCGACGCTTCAGGAGCGGTGGCCGTGATCCGTCAGGTGCGCCGGGTCAACCCTAAGATGGCACAGAGCTTCGAGTCCGGCCGCTGGCGTCCCCTCGGGGTGTAGTCACCCCGGAAGGCCAGTTTCGTGCGCTCTCTCGCGGCCGCCACTCGGCTGGAGCCGCGCTACTGAGAACGGTCCGCCACCATCGACGCTCCGTCAAGCGAGCGGCTCTCGATTCGCGTTGCCCTTCCCGCAGACCGCTAGGATCGCTGAAACCTCCGCTATCGTGCCTCGTACGTGTGGGTAGCATGCCGATGAGGTTGACCGAGGCGAGGCGTCTCCACCCCGCGGTCTGGTTGGGCCGGGTGGACGCTGGAGAGCGCAGGCCATGAAGAAGTGGACCCTTGTGGCCGCTGCCGTGACGGTGGTGGTGGGCGTCAGCGGGTGGCGTCTGCTCGCAGGCCATCGCTCGGAGTGGACGACCTCGTCGCCGCAGGCTCTGGCGGAGTTCCAAGCTGGCATGGAAGACAGGGCCAAGCTCTACACGGCGGAGGCCAGGCAGCACTTCGAGAGGGCGTTGGAGCTCGACCCGAGCTTTGCGATGGCCAGGCTGCAGGTCGCTTTCGAGAGCTCGCGTGGGGACGAGCAGAGCCGGGACAGGATCAGAGCGGTGGTCGATGCCGCCGAGCTCGGTCGACTGACGCCACGGGAGAGGTTTCTTTTCGAGCGGACACGGGCCGAGCTCGAGAACCGCCGGGGGGACGTAGCCCGGCTTCTCGACCGTTTTCTGGAGCAGCACCCGGAGGACCCGTATGCCCTCCACGCCAAGGCTGTCGCCTTGTGGTTCGGAGGGTCTCTGGATGAGGCCAAGCTGGTGTACCAGCGCCTGGCCAGGGTGGCCCCGAACTGGGTCCTGGCCTATAACGGCCTGGCCTACATCGAGATGCAGCAGGGCAACTTCGAGCAGGCCGAGGAGTACTTCTTCACCTACCGCTTCATCGCCCCGGACCAGGCGAACCCCCACGACTCCCTGGGCGAGCTGCTCATCCTGACCGGCCGCTACCAGGAGGCGGAAAGCGAGCTCGAGGCGGCGGTCATCACGAAGCCGGACTTCTGCGCCGCTTATGAGCATCTGGTGTGGACGCACCTCCTCCAGCGGCGGCCCGCGGCGGCCGCCGAGGACGTGCGGAGAGCGTCGCAGCAGCAGCAATGCGCTGACTACACCACGAGGTTCGGGTGTGTGGTCTCGCTGTGGGAGCCGGCCGCCGGCCATCGATGGCGGGATGTTGTCGAGACCGCTGAACGCGAAGGTTGCATGAAGGACGGATATCCCCTCGATGCCGTCATGCTCGACGTTCATCGTGCCGCCGCGATGCTCGGAGATCACGAGCTCTGCGACCGGATCGAGAGCCGCCTGGAGGAGTGGTCCGGCAGGGCTCGGGAGGAGAACGCGTCGATGCTCGCCGCGCTCTGGGACCACACACGGGGAGTTCGTCAAGCGGCCGCCGGTCATCTGGTGGAGGCGGCCAGGCTGTTGCGCGAGGCGGACCAGGGGCTGACGTACCGGCAGAGCACCGATGGTACTCGCAAGCTCCTGAACCGGCTGTGCCTGGCCGAGGTGTTGCGAAAGGCCGGGGACGCCGAAGGCGCGGTTGCAGCGATACGCGAAGTGCGGCGCGTCAACCCGCCGCTGGCGCAGGAGTACGAGTCGGGTCGCTGGTGCCCGCTCGGCCTTTAGGTCCTCCCATTCGCTCCGAGGGGAGTCGGCGGGGCCATGCACCAACCACCAACATGAGGAGCACCGAGAGGACAAGAGGTCCGTCTTCCGTCATTCAAGCTGCCTTTGTCTGAGGAAAGGTCGCGCCAGGGAGGAGCACCCGTCGCAAAGAGCGTCCCACCCGACTGCAGGTGGAACGCGCGTTGCATCGTTCTCGACACCGGTGGAGATCACGTTCTGGCGAAATCCGAGGCATCTGGCCCACACCGTGGAGAGTACACTTCGTTGGCAGCCGCGGGCACGATGCGGACATGCCCTTGTCCCGGACCGACAAGCAAGGAGAGACGAGGAGCTGGCATGAAGACGTTGACCTCTCGGGCCCTCTGGACTTCAGCCGTTATCCTGGCGATCGGCCTGTTGGTGCCGGTTCGGCAGGCCGCAGCGGCCGTACCGGCACCTCCGCCCACCCCGGCTCCGACCCGACCGGCGGGAGTGTTCTCGGGATCGGTGCAGGTGACGAACGTGTCGGTGCTGATCCGCGCCACCGACGCGAACGGCCATCCGGTGACCGACCTTCGCTCCAACGAGGTCGAGGTGAAGGAGGACGGCGTGCCGGCTGCCGAGGTGAGCATCGAGCCGCTGGTTCCGAAGGTGGAAGCTGCACCTCCCGGGTCCACCTCTCCGGCGACCCCAACCCCGGTGGCGGCGCAGGAGAACCGGGGCGCCGTGATAGGGCCTGTGCGGGTGACGGTCTACGTGCAGGCCGATCTCCTCAACCGCAACCAGCTGTCATGGGTCATCCAGGGGCTCAGGAACGAGTCCGACAAGCTGGTCGGTCTTGGCACGGTCAGTCTGGTCGTGGCCGACCCCGAGCCGACCACGGTGGCCAAGGGGATCAGCACCCCGAAAGAGCTCGAGCGGGCGGTGGAACGGCTGAAGAAGCATGTGCATTTGTACAGCACCATCGAACGCATTCGCCGCGACTTCCGGCGCGACGCCGTCGGCGCGACCGCCGGCATCGTCCGTCACCTGGCCCTCATCTCGACCGCGGAGGAGCTGCGCCGCGTGGGCGACGAGGCCGAGCGCCTGCGGGCCTGGAACACCGCGCAGGGGCGGGGAGGCGCCCGCATCCTGGTGCTCGCATCCGGCGGGTTCGAGCTCGACCCGTGGGCCTACTACAGCCAGTTCCTGGATCCGCAGAGCCAGGACCGCTCGGCGACCGAGGACCAGAGGGTCCAGCTGGCCCACCAGTGGCAGACGGTCAGCCAGGAGCTGGCCGGCAACGGCTGGACCGTGCTCGGGTTCAGCGGCGGTATGCCCGGGATGAACGCGACGTGGGCTGCCGAGACCAGCGGCCACGAGGCGTTCTCCAGCTTCACGGGCGGAAGCGGTACGTCCCCTGCCGGAGCGACGCTCGCGGATCAGGGGACGACGGTGAGCTTCGGGCTGGACCCGCTGGGGCAGGCGGCGCGCGACTCGGGCGGCGCGGTGGCGACCTCGCCGGCCCGGCTGGCCTCGGATCTGCAGGAGATGCAGTCCGCCTACATCCTTTCCTACACCATAACTCGCCCTCCTGACAGCGAGGCCCACCGCCTGCAGATCCGCGTCAACCGCCCCGGGGTGAGCGTGCGGGCGCCGGTAGTCTTGCGGCTGGCCTCGCATCACGGCAGCGACCGCGCACGCGCACTCGCCCTGCTGTCGGGCCACGGCGGCTCCGGCGAGGTGCCGCTCGAGGTCGCGGTCGAGGACATCAACGGCTCGCACCGGCGGGGGTACAGCGGAAGGCTGGTCGTGACCGGCCATCTGGCCGCGGTGTTGCCGCTGATCCTGAGCTCGAAGGCGCCGGCGATGGAGATTACGGTGGCCGTCGACGCCGGCAGCGGAGAGCCGTTCGTGTCCCAGGGGCAGCCGATGCCGCTGCGCCTCGCGGATCGCCAGGGAACCTGGATCTTCGAGTCGCCGATCCAGTGGCCGGGCGGCTCGAAGACCGTCGCGGTCGTAGTCTCAGAGACCACGACCGACACCTGGGGCGGGGCGGTGGCCAAGCTACGGTAGGCCTGCGTCTTCGGGAACGATCAGGGCCCTGCGGCGCCGGGCTCGGGCTCGGCGGCGAGACGGAGGTCGTGGGCGTTCGGGCCGAGGGTGACCTCCTGTGGGAGGAACGCGCCGCGGACCCAGACGATGCGCTGGTGGTGAAGAAACTTCTCGAGGCGCTCGACCTGGTTCCGAAGGCTCTTGTAGCTGTCGACGACCTCCGTCGTGCCCCACTTCCGATCGGCGTCGGCCTGTTCCTTCCCTCCCTTGGCGACGAACTGCCAGACGATCAGGGGGACCCGCAGGGCTCGCAGGTACCGACGCACGGTGGCGGCGTCACTAAGGCTGTAATCCGTGCCGCCGTCGCCGAGGCACAGCACCACCGCCCGCCGGCGGTTGTCGTGGGCGGCCAGGTTGGCTGCCATCTCGACGGCGTCCGCGACCCGCCGTTGAAGACCGTTCACCGGAGTCTGCAGCGGCCGCATGAGAAGCAGCGAAACGGGGTACCTGCGGGCATCCACCGGGCCTGTAAACCCGAACAGGTTCACCTGCCGGGGGTTTGCAGGTGCCGAGGTTGCCACCGTGGCCGGCCCGAGCTGCATCAGGACATCGGGCCCCAGCAGATCCTTCGGGCGTGCCCCCAGATAGCCTGTTCCCTGTCTCCGACCATAGACGCGAGTTTCCACCGTCGACTCCCAGACTTGCCGGTTGAACCCTGACGCTCCTATTCCTCGCATCCACGTGAAGAGCAACTCTGGTACGCCGAGGTCCCGTACCAGGACGACCCTCGCCGCTTCCTTGTCCACCGCGTCGACGTCAACCGGCCTGCCTCCGGCGCGGAACCAGCCGGCCCAGCTCGTGGGATGCGGCGGCTTCCTGCCCTCGAACGCGACCGGCACCGCGGTCATCTCGGCCGAGGTGTCGGCCAGCTTGCCCCCGCCGAACAGCAGCGTTCGGTCACAAACCACGTTACCGGAAAACTCCAGGTGGGCATCGAGAACGTGGGTGTCGTTCTGCCCGAAACGGGACAGGCCGCTGACGAGCGAGTTCTCCGCCTCGACCTGGTCACCGTCGACCGTGAAGGTGGTCCGCAGGGGCTCGCCGAGACCCGGCGCCCACCACACCAGGTGCGCGGCAATCACGTGCATCGAACCGTCGGTGACCGGCACGATCCTGGCTGCGGCGCGGTTCTGGGGGAGGTTGAGGAGCTGGCGGTCGCGGCCGAGCTCGTGGCCGTTGCGGTCGTAGGCGACCGCGGTCAGCGCGCGCGGCTCCAGGGTGGTGCCGAGTTGGACGCCGGCCCGCCATGGTGGAGCGGTCATCGTGGCGACCGGCTGCGAGCCGAGAAACAGCTCGACCCGCGCAACCGGGCCCGCCACCGCGACCTGAACGCTCTGCATTCCGGAGACCACGCCGATGAAGAGAGTCAGAAAAGTGACCATGATCCCAATCTCCAAGTCCGGACGCCTGCCGGCGGCGTCCGGTTCACTACACCGGATCGAACGTATCCTGCGCAACAGAGTAGCAAGCCCCGTACCAGCTCTCGCATGTTCGGACCTGAGTGGCAACTGTCTCTTCGGAGGACAGGTGCGTCCTCATTCGGGGACGGGTTGAGTGCCGCGGCCGGAGGCTGCGTGCGACCGAGCCGTCTGGAGAGGCCGTCTCTCAGGGCGGCGCTTCGAGTTGGTATGGGGGTTGCAGTCTCGATTTTTGCGTTTGAATGGCCACTGCGCAGCACGATCATCGGACACGGAGGAGGTCGCATGAGAGTCTCTATGGTTCTGCTCGCCCCGGTGCTCGGCATCGCCCTCGCAGCCACCGCCGCAGCGCCGGAGCCGGCCTCGGCGGCGACGCCGACACCGACGCCGACACCGATTGTCGGCCCGCCGGCCGGCGTGTTCTCCGGGTCGGTGGACGTCACGAACGTGTCGGTGCTCATCCGTGCGACCGACGAGAACGGCCGTCCGGTCACAAACCTGAAGGCCGACGAGGTCGAGGTCCGAGAGGACGGCGTGCCGGCGGTCGGCATCGCCATCGATCCATTCGTGCCGGAGGGGGAGGGTGCGGCCCCGGCAGCACAAAGGGCGCCGGCCGCGGGGTCGGCCACGAGCTCTGCGGGCTCCCCTGCGCCGAGGGTCACGATCTACGTTCAGGCTGATCTGCTCGATCGCGGCCAGATCGAGTGGGCGCTCAAGGGTCTGAAGGGCGACGCCAAGAGGCTGGTGGGCCTCGGTCCGGTGTCCGTGGTCGTGGCCGACCCGA